>DATBME010000148.1:0-11937 GCA_036555005.1 Candidatus Limnocylindria bacterium
CCGATCTGGTTCAGCTTGACCAGGATGCTATTGGCTGCGCGCGCCTCGATCGCCCGCGCAAGCCGCTCGGTGTTCGTCACCAGCAGGTCGTCGCCGACCAGCTGCACCCGCGCGCCGGCCCGCTCGGTCAAGGCAGCCCACCCCTCCCAGTCGTCCTCGGCCAGACCGTCCTCCAGGCTGACGATCGGATAGCGGTCGAGCCAGTCCAGCCAGAACCCGATGAGCTCCTCCGGCGTCAGGGTCCGCCCCTCGCGGGCGAGGGTGTAGGTGCCATCCGCGTAGAGCTCGGTGGTGGCGGGGTCCAGCGCGATCGCGACCTGGCTGCCCGGCGCGAAGCCGGCCCGCTCAATGGCCTCCAGCACGACCGCGATGGCCGCCTCGTTGCTCTCCAGGCTCGGCGCGTAGCCGCCCTCGTCGCCGACGGTGGTGGCGAAGCCGCGCTCGTGCAGCAGGGCGCCCAGGGCGTGGAACGTCTCCGCGGCCCAGCGCAGGCCCTCACGGAAGGTGGGCGCGCCGAGCGGGACGATCATGAACTCCTGGAAATCGGTCGAGTCGATGGCGTGCTTGCCGCCGTTCAGGATGTTCACCAGCGGCACCGGCAGCACCCGGGCGCCGGCTCCGCCCAGGTACCGATACAGCGGCAGCACCAGCGCATCGGCCGCCGCGTGCGCCACCGCCAGCGACACCCCCAGCAGCGCGTTGGCGCCCAGCTTGCCCTTGTTCGGGGTGCCGTCCAGGTCGATCAGCAGGCGGTCGACGCTGACCTGGTCGACGGCATCGGCCCCCAGCAGCTCGGGGCGCATCGTCTCGTTGACGTGGCGGGCCGCGGTCAGCACGCCCTTGCCGCCGTAGCGCTGCCGGTCGCCGTCGCGCAGCTCGACCGCCTCGTGGGCGCCGGTCGAGGCGCCGGACGGCACGATGGCCGAGCCGGTCGCCCCACCGTCCAGGAAGACCTCCACCTCCACCGTCGGGTTGCCGCGCGAGTCCAGGACCTCCCGCGCGACGACGTCCTCGATGAGGGTCGTCATCGGCGCTTCGCTGGTGCCTTGGTGGCGACCTTGGCCGGGACGCTGGCAACGGGCTTTGCGACCGCCCTGGCATGGGACGTGGCCTTCGGCGGTGGATCAGCGTCCAGCAGCGCCACCACGCCGGGCAGCTGCTTGCCCTCTACGAACTCCAGCGACGCCCCGCCGCCGGTGCTGACATGGCTCATCTGGTCGACCAGCCCCAGCTGCTCCACCGCCGCCACCGAGTCACCGCCGCCGACGATGGTCACAACCCCCTTGGCGCTGCGCTCCGCCAGGTACTGGGCCATCGCGTTGGTGGCCTCGGCGAACGGGGCGATCTCGAAGATGCCCATCGGTCCATTCCAGAAGATCGTCCTGGCCCGGCCCAGGTGATCGGTGTAGGCCGCCATGGTCTGGGGGCCGATGTCGACCACGTACCAGTCCTTCGGCACCTCGCCCACCGCCACCACCTGGCGTTGCGAGCGGGGATGGACCTGGGCGGCCACCACCACGTCGGTCGGCAGCATGAAGCGCGCCCGCTTGCGACGGGCCTCGGTCATGATCCGGGTCGCGTTGTCGAGCTGATCGGGCTCCACCAGGCTCTTGCCCAGTGCCATGCCCCTGGCCGCCAGGAAGGTGTTGGCCATGCCGCCGCCGACCAGGATCGCCTGGCAGCGGGCCAGCAGCGACTCCAGCACCTCCAGCTTGCCCGATACCTTGGCCCCACCGATGACCGTGTGGAACGGCTTGGGGGGCTTGGCCAGCAGGCTCGACAGCGCGGTCACCTCGCGCTCCATCAGGAGGCCGGCCACGGACGGCAGGTAGTGGGTGATGCCCTCGGTCGAGGCGTGCGCCCGATGTGCCGAGCCGAAGGCGTCATTGACGTAGACGTCGGCCATCTCGGCCAGCGCCTTGGCGAAGGCCGGGTCGTTGGCCTCCTCCTCGGCGTGGAAGCGCAGGTTCTCGAGCAGCAGCAGCTCGCCCGGGCGCAGCTTCTCGACGGCCGTCACCACGCCCGGACCCAGCGCGTCACCGGTCATGCGCATCGGGCGGCCCAGCAGCTGCGAGAGGCGATCGGCCACCGGCTTCAGGCGCAGCGCGTCGTTGACCTTGCCCTTCGGCCGGCCCAGGTGGCTGGCCAGCACCACGCTCGCGCCGTGCTCCAGCAGGTAGACGATGGTCGGCAGGCTGGCCCGGATGCGGGTGTCATCGGTGATCCGGCCGTCGTCCAGCGGGACGTTCAGGTCCGCTCGCAGGAAGACGCGCTTGCCCCGGACGTCGATGTCCCGGACCGTCTTCTTGTTCATGGACGGCGAAGGGCTCAAAGCCGATCGGCCACGTACTTCGCCAGGTCCGCGACGCGGCAGCTGTAGCCCCACTCGTTGTCGTACCAGGCCACCACCTTCAGCAGGTTGTCGCCGGAGACCATGGTCGATGGCGCGTCGATGATGCTCGAGCGCTCGTCACCCTTGAAGTCCATGCTGACCAGGGGTTCCTCGGTGTAGCCGAGCAGCCCCTGCATCGGTCCGTCGGCAGCCTCCTTCAGGGCGGCGTTGGCGCTCTCGGCGGTGACCGGCTGCGAGGTGACCGCCACGAAGTCCACCACGCTGACCGTCGGGGTCGGCACCCGCAGCGAGAAGCCGTCGAATCGGCCCTTCATCTCCGGGATCACCAGCGCCAGCGCGCGGGCGGCGCCGGTACCGGTGGGGATGATGTTCTGGCCGGCGCTGCGGGCCCGACGCAGGTCCTTGTGCACCACGTCCAGCACGTTCTGGTCGTTCGTGTAGGAGTGGACCGTGGTCATCAGGCCGTGCTCGATGCCGAAGCAGTCCCACACCACCTTGGCCGGCAGCGCCAGCCCGTTGGTGGTGCAGGAGGCGTTGCTGATGATGTGATGCTGCTCAGAGTCGTAGGTTCCTTCGTTCACGCCCAGCACCACCGTGACGTCCTCGTTCTTGGCGGGCGCGCTGATGATCACCTTGCCGGCGCCGGCGTCCAGGTGGGCGTGCGCCTTCTCGCCGTCGGTGAAGATGCCGGTCGACTCGATCACGATCTCGACCCCCAGCTGGCGCCACGGCAGCTTCACCGGGTCGCGCTCGGAGTAGGCCTTGATGACGCGCCCGTCGACGGTGATCTGGTCCTCGCCGGCCGTCACCTCGCCGTCGAAGCGGCCGTAAGTGGAGTCGTACTTGAACAGGTGCGCGTTGGTGGCGGTCGGCGCCAGGTCGTTGATGGCCACCACCTCGAGGTCGTCGGGATGACGCTCGATCATGGCCTTCAGGGTCTGGCGGCCGATGCGGCCGAAGCCGTTGATGCCGATGCGGGTCACGGGTTATTCCTCATGCGTTCGCCACGGGAGAGAGCCCACGCCGGTAGGCGGGGTCATGCAGGCGCTCATTGACGATCGGCAGCAGTCCGATCAGCGACACGTCGTCGCCATGCTCAGCCGGGACGACCCGCACGCGGCGTGCCGGGGCCGCGAAGGAGCGGGCCTCGATCTCGCGCCGCACCACGTCGAACAGCTCCGGCCGATGGGCGGCGATGCTGCCGCCGATGACGATCACCTCGGGATTGAGCAGGTTGACCAGGCTGGAGCACAGCGCGCCGACCGCGACCCAGGCGCGGTCGAGCACGGCCTGGCAGGCGGCGTCGCCCTCGTCCGCGGCCTGAGCCACATGCTCCGCGCCGAGCTCGGCAGCGCCTGATGCCGCGAAGATGGCGGCCAGCTGCGGCGAGCGTCCGCTGGCCAGCAGAGCGCGGCCCTCGCGGGCGATGGCGGTGCCGGAGCCGATCGCCTCGGCATGGCCCGGCGCGCCGTCGCCGCAGAGTGGTCCGTCCAGTTCGACCGTGACGTGGCCGACCTCGCCGGCCGTGCCATCCGGCCCGATCAGCGGCCGGCCGTCCACCACGATGCCGCCGCCGATCCCGGTCGAGACGGTGATGTAAATGACGTCGCGCGCCCCGCGGGCCGCGCCATGGCGCCACTCGGCCATGACCGCCACGTTGGTGTCGCGCTCCAGGAAGGCGGGCAGGTTCAGGACGCTCTCGACGCGCTCGACCAGCGGCACGTCGCGCCAGCCGGCCAGGTTCGGCGGCGCGAGCACCACGCCGCGCCATGGGTCGAGGGGGCCTGGTGAGGAAATGCCGATGCCGGCGGGGATTGGCAGTCCGGCGCTCCGGGCATGGGCCAGGACATCCGCAGCTAGCGCGCAGAGGCGATCCACGACGGCGTCGACGCCCTCCTGATCGTTGGTATCCGTTGCCCGGCGGGAGGCGAGTTGGAGGTCCGGGCTGACGTAGGCGGCTCGCATCTGAGTGCCGCCGAGGTCGATCGCCAGGATCGGCTGGCCGGCTGCCTCATCCACCGCCATGCATTGTATCGCGGGCCGGACGCCAAGCCGCCCGGCGGCTCCATCGGAGGCTGGTCCGACGAAGCGCGGCCGGGCGGCCGAGTTGCGCTTCAGATGCGAGGCGCGAAGATCTGCCGGAGACTCCTCAGGCGCCGATCCGGAACATCTTGGTCCCGCATACCGGGCACTTGCCCTCGGTCGCAGGCTTGCCGTTCTTCATCGTGATCTTCTGCTCGTTCTGCATGTCGCGCTTTGCCTTGCACTTGACGCAGTAGGCATTGGTCGCCATCGGTCGGTTGCCTCCTTCTCCGGCTGATCCAGCCGGTTTGCGGTTAGTGCTCCCCGCCTCGCCCGTCAGTCACGGAGGACCGACGTCGGGGATCTCCGTCCTGCCCCTGGTCCTTCGCCCAGAGCAGGTGGATACCGGTGAGCCCGGCATCGATGCAACGTGCCTCCGCGGCCTCCTTTGCCGCACCTTCCAGGAACGCTCCTTCGATCCGCTGTGCATACGCCGCACAGACCGTTCCCGCACGGAGCCCCGCGAGGCTCGTCAGCACGAACAGGGCCGACGACTCCATCTCGAGGTTCGCGACGCGCTGGCGTCGCAGCTCCTCCGCGAGCTGAGGATAGCGAACTGGGAGCGTGCGCATCTGTCTTCCCTGCGGAGCGTAAAACCCGCTCGCCGTCGCGGTCAGCCCCAGGTGGTGCCGATAGCCCCGCTCAAGGCAGGCCGCTTCGAGGGCCGCCACCACCTCACGATGGGCGATGGCGGGGTAGCCGGGATGCACGTAGTAGTCGGTCGTGTTCTCCAGCCGGACGGCCCCGATCGACACGATCAGGTCGCCAAGCTCGATCTCGGGCTGCAGCGCTCCGGATGAGCCGATGCGCACGAACGACGGCTGGTCGGTGATCTCCATCACCTCGGCCAGCACGATCTCCACGTTGTCCGGCCCCATCCCGGTGGACATGGCTGAGACGCGCATGCCCCGATAGGTGCCGGTGGCCGTGGTGATCTCCCGATTGCTCCGCTCGACCTCCACCGCGTCGAAGTGGGCGGCCACCTTGGCCACCCGCCCCGGATCGCCGACGAGGAGGATGTACTCCGCCAGCTCACCACGCTCGAGCGCGATGTGGTACTGGCGGCTGCCAGTCATCGGTCGATCAGCCTGGGAGACGTCCGTCACGTGGCGGCAGCTCCTCCGGTGCGAGCGTGGATTGAGCGTGGCGCGTGCTCAGCGCTCAGGTCGGCGGGAGTATACGCCCGCCACGCTCGTGTGCATCCTCCACCACGCTCAGCGGCACAAGGCGCGGAGCGCCCGGGAGGGCGGTCGAGGCCACCGCGTCGGCGCCAGGCGGGCCTTCTCCCCCACCGGCCAGCCGGGCACGGAGGTACGCCCCCAGGCGACCGGCCAGACCGGGTGGGCCGGTGGCCACGCCTCCGCCGGAGAGCAGCAGTGCGGCCAGCATCAGCAGTCCGGCCGACATCGGCGCCGGATTGTCATTCGCTTCCGTGCTCCTCCGGGGCAGGACGGCATCAGGCTCGGGATCCGCCGGGATGGCCGATGGAATGGCGGCTGTCGGCGCCGGCGCCTCCAGGCGGGGCACGCCCTGCTGCCTCGGCGCCTTCGGCGAGGACGGCGCTGCGCCCGGCTGCCCACCTCCGCCGGAGCCGCCGCCGGCAGACCCACCGCCCGAGCCGCCAGCCCCTCCGCCGCTGCCGCCACCGCTTGAACCGCCAGGGAAGGTCCCCGGCGCCGGCGCCACGATGCGCAGGTCCGCCGACGCGCGCGGCCACAGTCGGTAGCCGCGGTCGGGCAGCTTGCCGGTCGTCTCCTGGCCCAGCACGCCGGCGATCTCGACCACCGACCCCAGCAGGATGTGGTCGGTCCGGATCCCGGCACGAGGGCTGACGAAGACCCGGATCGGCCCCGACCCATCGTCGATGTCGAAGTACACGTTCTCCGCGCTGGTGCGTCGCGGGGTGATGGTCACCGGTCCTCGGGTCACGACCAGCATCGCCTCCTGCTCCTCTCCCAGGCCGCCGGTCGTACGGCGGGCTGGCGTCGGCTCCGCCCGATTGCCCAGCCGACGGGCGGGAGAAGTGACGCGGATCGTCTCCATGCCCGACTTGGTGGAGCGCGTGCCGGCCACTTCGACCAGGTCGCCGACCTGCAGGCGGCCGACCTCGTCACCGACCCGCAGCAGGATCGCGCCCGATGAGTCCTGCAGCGCGGCGGTCCCCGTCTCGGCCAGGCCGGACGGCAGTGTCACCACGCCACGCACGGTGAGGCGGGTGTTGACCGCCGCTGCCCGGGCGCTGGCGATGCTCACGACCGAGGGACCGGCGGATGGGAGCGGTGAGGCGGACGGGTCGACCGATGGCGTCGGACTCGGCGTGGGCGGAGGCGTGACGGCCAGGATGTCCGCCGCGTCACGCGGCTGAACGCGGTAGCCCGCCGCCCCGGACCCGCTCGAGTCGCGCTGGCCGACCACGCCCCGCAGGTGCAGGCGCACGTCGCGCACCCAGGCGGTGGTGCCGATGCCGGTGGCTGTGCCGACCAGGACCCGGATCGGCCCGCTGCCGTCGTCCAGGTCGACCGCGGTCCCCGTGGTCAGCGTCGTCTGGCTGCTGACGACGATGCCGTCCAGCTCGAGCAGCTCGCCTTCGTGCGCCTCGCTGATGGAGCCGGTGGCGACCGTGGCCCCGGCTGGTTCGGTCCCGGGACCGATGATCGTCACGTCTGCCGCATTGGCGCGGATCGTTCGCTGGCTGAAGCGCTGGTCCAGCTCACCCTGCACGCGCAGGGTCAGGCCGCGCGCAAAGGTCCCGTCCGTGACGAGCACGGCGATGCCACCGGTCGCATCGGCCAGGTAGCCGCCGCCATCGCTGAACGCGCCAGCGGTCAGGCTCACCCCCTCCACCAGGACCGATGCGCCGTCCGGCATGGCACGGGCCTCCGCGATCGTCAGCGGCGCGGGCGTGGGCGATGGCGACGCGGTTGGCGTGGCCGGCGCCGCGCTTGGCGTGGGGATGAGCGTGGCGATGGGTGTCGGCGTCGGACCCGGGGTGTTGGGCGACGCGGTCGGGGTGGAGGGCAGCGACGGCGTGGGCGTCGGGTCGGCCGTGGACGTCGGGGAGGCGGCTGGCGTGGCGGCTGCCGTTGGGCTGACGGTGGGCGGCGCGCTCGGCACCGGGATCGGCGGCGAGGCGAGATTCTGCGGGTCGGGGGAATCCCGCTCGACGAAGTCGGCATCGTTCTGGTCGGTGTCCTGGCCCGAGCCGGCGCTTCCGCCGGGGAGGCGCTCGATCGCGTGGCCCGCCGCAGGCGCCACCGTGGCGGCGCCTTCCATCCAGGTGCTGGCCGCTGTCCCCCAGCCGACCGCGTCGATGGCGGTCGCGGCGCCAATGATCCGGATCGCCACGCTGCCGCCGGTCGCGGCCAGGCCGTTGACATAGGCCACGTCCGCCATGCCGGCGAACGCGCCCGCGGCGTTCGCGACCAGCAGGTGCGCGCCGGCCGGGAGAGGTGCGGCGCCCGCTGCCCACGACGCCTTACGGGTGATGGTCCCGCCGGTGGCGGTGACGTAGATGACCTCCAGCCCCTCCAGCGGCAGGGCTGACGTCGATGGGTTGTACAGCTCGATCAGCTCGTCCGATGCGCTGGCGCCGCCAGTCATCACCTCGCTGACCACCAGGTGGTCAACCGGCTCCGCCGCCAGGGCATCGGCCTGGACGGCCACGCCGACCGGTCCGGCCGTCTCGGTATTGACGGCGAACGCCGTCGAGAGCAGCGCCAGCAGGAGCGTGATGCTGGCCAGGGCGGCCAGCGCGGGGCGGGGACGGGACACCGGGACACCTCCGACCGGGAGGCGCCAGGCGCGGGGAGCGGCCCGCAGAGGATCGAGATGGGCGCTTACCGGGCGATTGGCGGCCGCTTATCGCCCACCGGCGGACAGGGCGCCGCGCTCGCGTACAATCGCCGACCATGTCGAATCGAACCCGGCGCCAACCGGCGACCCGTGCTGACGCTCGCCGTCGCAGCCGCCAGCTGGAGCGCGGCGAGGACCTGGACCAGCCGGAGGACGAGGAGCCAAGCGCGGAAGCCGGCGCTGCCCGCCCGGCTGGTCCGGCGGGCCTGTTCGGCCGCCTGTTCCCGCCGGCGCCGCCCCTGCCCGGCAAGCCCGATCCGCTGGCGGGCTTCACCTACAGCGGACCGTTGCGTCCCGTGGTCGCGGCGCTCTACCTCCTCGCCTTCAACCCACGCGCGTGGCTGCTGCCGGGCATCGTCTGGGCCGTGGCCCAGATCACGTCACAGGTCAACCTGTTGACGGCAGCCGCGTTCTCGGGCCTGTTCGGCACCGCTCCACCCAACTACGGCCTGGTCGAGATCGTGGGCCTGCTGGCCACGGTGTTCGCGGCGGTGGCCGCCGGCTGGATCGGCTGGCAGCGGCCGTGGCTGTTCGGCCTGGCCGCCAGCGTCGCCGGCACGCTCATCCAGGCCACCACCCTGGCACTGCTGATCGACCCGGCGCCGAGCACCGGCGCGGAATTCGGCACCATCTTCATTGGCGTCACCGTCAACCAGATCCTGCAGCTGCAATGGGCGCTGGGGGCCCTGATCGGCTGGTACGGCGGCTACCTGCGCCGCCGGATGACCGTGACCGCGCCCGGAGCACGCCAGGAACGGCGGCGCCGACGCTAGAGGGCCGATAAACCGGCACGCTTCTTGCTCATCTAACGGCGAAGGCGTCGGTGGGCCTATGGCTGACCGGCACCCACGGGATCTGGGCCGTCGCCAATGGAAGCTCGGGCCGGCGGTGACACTCAAGGCTCATCCCGTCGGACAGTTCGTCTGTCCACCTGACGCCTCAAACCAGGGGCCGTCGCGGTCCGGGACCCTCCGTACCGAACCGCGACGGCCTCTCTTCATGCCCGCCGATCAGGCCTGCGGCACGCTGGCGGTCTCGCCGGCGACCAGGTGCGCCGCCTCCGCCTGGCGCGCGGCCTCCAGGGCACTGGCGTAGTCCGGCGCCAGGCCCAGCACCTCTCCGGTCGAGCGCATCTCCGGCCCCAGCCGCCGGTCGACACCGGGCAGCCGCCAGAGCGAGCCGATCGGCGCCTTGACCGCGACCCGCGGCGCATCTGGCGCCAGGCCGGGTTGCAGTCCCACGTCGGCGAGCGTGGCGCCGAGGGCGCAGCGCACCGCATCGGCCACCACGTCGCGGCCGGTGGCCTTGGCCACGATCGGCACGGTGCGGCTCGCGCGCGGGTTGGCCTCGATCACCACCACCCGGTCCCGGGCCACGATCATCTGGACGTTCAGGATCCCGCGCAGGCCCAGGGCCAGCGCGATCCGACCTGCAGCCTCCGCGGCCGCCTCCTGGCGCTCGCGGGTCAGCGTCTGCGGCGGCACCACCGCCACCGAGTCACCGGAGTGGACGCCGGGCGGATCGAGCTGCTCCAGGATGCCGGGCACGCACCAGTCGGTGCCGTCGCTGATGGCATCCACGTCCAGCTCGACGCCGTCGACCAGCTCGTCGACGCGCAGCGGCCAGCCGACCTCGGTGGCGAGCAGGGCGGTGACGTTCTCCTCACCGGACAGCACCGCGATGCCCCGCCCGCCGATCACCCAGGACGGTCGCACGATCACCGGCAGCCCCAGCTCCCCGATCGCGGCGCGCAGTCCGGCCGCATCCTCGGCCAGCCGGCCGCGCGGCCCCTGCAGGCCGAGCTGGTCGAGCAGCTGCGCGAAGCGCTGCCGGTCCTCGGTCGTCTCGATCGCCTCGGCGGTCAGCCCGGCGATCGGCACGTCGGCGTAGGCCAGGTCCTTGGCCAGGTCGATCGCCGTCTGGCCGCCGAAGGTCAGGATCACGTGCGGCGGCTCGCCGGTGAGCGCCCGTTCGTGGTCGATCACGTCAAGCACCGATTCGGTATCGAGCGGCTCGAAGTACAGGCGGCTGCAGGCGTCGTAATCGGTCGACACCGTCTCGGGGTTGTTGTTGATCACCACCGCATCCAGGCCCATGGCGCGCACCGCCCAGGCGGCGCGCACCGAGCAGTAGTCGAACTCGATCCCCTGCCCGATGCGGATCGGTCCCGAGCCGACCACGATCACGCTGCGCCGATCCGGCGGCGGCGGCACCTCCCCGGTGGCATACGAGCTGTAGAAGTACGGCGTTTCGGCCGGGAACTCGCCGGCGCAGGTGTCCACCCGCCGGTAGGCCGGCGCGATGCCGGCCCGCGCCCGCGCCCGTCGTACGGCAACCGCCGGGACGCCGGAGAGCAGCGCAATGTCGGCATCACCGAAGCCGGCCCGCTTGGCGTCGACCAGCGGTGCGCCGACCACCGCGCGCTCGGCTTCGACCAGCTCGGCCAGCCGCTCGGTGAACCAGGGGGCGATCCCGGTTGCCGCCGTCAGGGCGGAGGCATCGGTCCATTGGTGGCGCAAGAGGCTGACCATGCGCCACAGGCGGGTGTCGCTGGGCGCCAGGAACCCGGGGAGGTCGTCAGGCGGCCGATGGCCCAGCCCCCAGGCCGCGTCCTCCCAGGTCCAGCCGCGCCCGCGCGGTTCGAGCGAGCGCACCGCCTTGAGCAGCGCCGGCCCGAACTCGCGGTCGATGGCCATCGCCTCGCCGGTGGCCTTCATCTGCACGCCCAGGGATCGATCCGCCCCTGGGAATTTGTCGAACGGCCAGCGCGGCAGCTTGACCACCACGTAGTCGACGGCCGGTTCGAAGGCGGCGGAGCCGATGCCGGTGGCCGGGTTCGGCAGCTCGTCCAGC
This sequence comes from Candidatus Limnocylindria bacterium, assembly GCA_036555005.1. Lineage (GTDB taxonomy): Bacteria > Chloroflexota > Limnocylindria > QHBO01 > QHBO01 > DASSCW01. The sequence continues at coordinate 11,141 of DATBME010000148.1, forward strand.
CGCCGGCCGAGGCCCACCAGGGCGGCCAGGCGCGCGATCGGGTAGCCGGTGGCCTTGGAGGCCAGGGCGCTGGAGCGGCTGACGCGCGGGTTGACCTCGATCACCCGGTAGTCCGCACCATCCGGCGAGACCGCCAGCTGGACGTTGCAGCCGCCCTCCAGCCGCAGGGCGCGCACGATCTTCAGGGCGCAGCGGCGCAGGCGCTGGACGACCGGATCCGGCAGGGTCTGGATCGGCGCCACCACGATCGAGTCGCCGGTGTGCACACCCATCGGATCCAGGTTCTCCATGCCGCAGATGGCGATGGTGGTGTCGGCGGCGTCGCGCAGCACCTCGAACTCGATCTCGGACCAGCCCAGCAGCGAGCGCTCGACCAGCACCTGGTGGATGGGGCTCGCCTCCAGGCCGTGGGCGATCCGCTCCCGTGCCTCGGCCTCGTCCATGGCGAAGCCGCCGCCCCCGCCGCCCAGGGTGAAGGCCGGGCGCACCACCACCGGCGCGTTCAGGTGGCGGACGAAGGTGAGCCCGTCATCCAGCGACTCGACCACCGCGCTCTCCGGCACCGGCTCGCCGATGCCGGTCACCAGCGACCGGAAGCCGCCCCGATCCTCCGCCGCCCGCACCGCCGCCAGCGGCGTGCCGAGCACTCGGACGTGGTGGCGCGCCAGGATGCCGGCGTCGTCAAGGGCCACGGCCAGGTTCAGCCCGGTCTGGCCGCCCAGGGTCGGCAGCAGGGCGTCCGGCCGGTGCTCCTCGATCACGCGCTCCAGGTAAGGGACCGATAAGGGACCGATAAG
>DATBME010000004.1:0-6062 GCA_036555005.1 Candidatus Limnocylindria bacterium
CGCGGAAGCCGGCACGGTCGAGGCCGCGGAGCTCCAGGCGATCCTGGACGCGAATGCCGGAGAGGAGGGCACCTCCTACGAGGTGGTGGCGGTCACCGACCAGGAGGCGGGCCGGTCCCAGGTGCGCGATGAGGAGCTCGACGGCCTGTTGAGCGTGACGCGAGCGGCGGACGGCGACCTGAAGTTCGAGGCGTACTCCAATGCCACCGCGACCAGCCCTCAGCTCCTCGCCGTACGGGCCGCAGCCACGCAGCTCACGATTGCGGACCGCCTGGAACGGGCCGGAGTGGATCCCGCCCAGTCCGGCGAGATCTTCGCCCCTACCGCCTTCGAGATCGAGCCGGTGGACCCCAACGCCGCGGCTGACCCATTCTCCGGGCCGGCCGGAGCGGTGGCCTACGTGCTGGTGATCCTCGTCTTCATGGCGGTGATCACGTACGGATCGTGGGTCGCCACCAGCGTCGCGGAGGAGAAGAGCAGCCGCGTGATGGAGCTGCTCATCACCGCCGCGTCGCCCCGGCAGCTGCTGGCGGGCAAGATCCTGGGCACCGGCGCCGCCGGACTGACCCAGTACGTCGCCGTCCTGGTGGCCGTGGTGGTGGGGCTGCTGATCCAGGGCTTCGTGGCGCAGCGGGTGCTCGGCGAGTCGGGTGCCAGCGTGCTGGAAGGTGTCGACTTCCGCGTGCTCGTTCCCTTCACGCTGCTCTTCGTCCCCGGCTTCCTCCTGTACTGCACCCTGTACGCCGGCTTCGGCTCGCTGGCCAGCCGCCAGGAGGACGTGACGCAGGTGACCAGCCCGATGCTCTTCATCGGCATGGCCGGCTACTTCGCATCCTTCGTGGCCATGGCCACCCCGGATGCGGCATGGGTCAAGGTCCTCTCCCTGATCCCGTTCTTCAGCCCCTACCTGCTGCCGGCCCGATACATCCTGGCTGACAACGTTCAGCCCTGGGAGTGGCTGGTGGCCGCCGTGCTGATGGCCATCTTCCTGGCCGTGGGCCTCTGGCTGGCGGCTCGGATCTACTCGGCCGGGGTGCTACTCTACGGCCAACGCGCCAACCTTCGCAGCGTGTGGCGGGCGGTGCGCGTGGACCGATGACGCTCATCGCGCGGTCGATCCACGGCCGCCGCCTTGAGCTGGTCGTGGGGGACATCACCACCGAACGCGTGGATGCCATCGGCAACGCGGCGAACTCCGCGCTGCGCGGCGGAGGCGGCGTCGATGGGGCGATCCATGCCGCCGCCGGCCCCGGCCTGCTGGACGAGCTGCGGCGACGCTATCCGGATGGGACACGAACCGGCACGGCGGTCGCGACCGCGGGGCACGCGCTGCCGGCGCGCTGGGTGATCCACGCGGTCGGCCCCGTCTGGCGCGGCGGCGAGCACGACGAGGCCGAGCTGCTGGCGGGGGCGTATCGGTCCAGCCTGGAGGTCGCGCAGGAGCTGGGCGCCCGAACGCTGGCGCTGCCGGCCATCAGCATGGGCATCTACGGTTACCCCGCCGAGGAGGCATCGGCCATCGCCATCACCACCGTCGCTGCGCACCTGGAGGGCGCCGGCCAGGACGCAGAGGGGCCGGAGCTCGTCCGCTTCGTGCTGCGGCCCGCCACCTGGGATGTCTTCGTGGCCGCGCTGGATCGGGCCGCCACGGAGCAGGTGCCGGAGTAGATTGCGGGGCGCATGGAGACCGAGCTGCCCCCACCCGCCGAGCCGGCGATCCGCACCCGGGGCCTGAGCAAGCACTATGGCAGCGTCCAGGCCCTGGTCGAACTGGACCTGGAGGTCCAGTCCGGCGAGATCTTCGGCTTCCTGGGGCCGAACGGGGCCGGCAAGTCGACCCTCATCCGGACCCTGCTCGGCTACCTGCATCCCACCGCGGGCAGCGCCACGGTGCTGGGGCTGGACATCGTGTCCGACTCGGTCGCCATCCGGCGACGGGTCGGCTACCTGCCCGGTGGCATCTCGCTGTACGACTCGCTGAGCGGCGCCGATGCGCTCGACTACCTGAATGACCTGCAGGGGCGGCCGCCGGTCCGTCGCGACGAGCTGTGCGAACGGCTGCAGATGCCGGCCTCGGTGCTCAGGCGCAAGGTGCGCGACTACTCGCGCGGCATGCGCCAGAAGCTGGGCGTGATCCAGTCGCTGCAGCACGACCCGGACCTGGCCGTGCTGGACGAGCCGTCGGAGGGCCTCGACCCGCTGATGCAGCAGGCCTTCTACGCGATCATGGACGATCTCCGCCGCGACGGGCGCACCATCTTCTTCTCCAGCCACGTGCTCTCCGAGGTGGAGCGCGTCTGCGACCGGGTGGCGATCATCCGCGCCGGCCGGCTGATGGCGCTGCAGCACGTTGACGAGCTGCTGGCCAGGCGGAAGCGCACGGTGCACCTGCGCTGGCGCGAGGGCGTTCCCGACCTGGGCGGCGTGCCGGGCATCGCCGACATCAAGGTCGACGGGGATCGGCTCAGCGCCACCCTGCTCGGCGAGGTGGCGCCGTTCGTGCGCGCCGTGGCGTCGCCGATGCTGGTGGACCTGACCATCGAGCCGGCGCGCCTGGAGGAGGCGTTCCTGGAGTTCTACGCTGAGGACGAGCCGGCGGAGGAGGTCCGGCAGTGAACGGCCGGCTGCTGGTGCAGACGCTCCGCTGGAATCGGACCCGCCTGGTGGCGCTGGTGATCGCCGGCTTCGTCTGGGGCCTGCTGATCCCGACCATCTACGTCAGCTTCTCCGATGCGCTGCGCGAGCTGGCCAACTCGGGCGCCATCCCCGAGCAGCTGCTGAACTTCGGCTCGGGCAGCCTGTTCACCCTGCCCGGCGCGATCACGCTGGGCTTCCAGCACCCGCTGGCGCTGGCCTTCCTGGGGATCTTCGCGGTAGGCACCACCACGGCCGCCATCGCCGGCGAGCGGGAGCGCGGGACGCTGGAGGTGATCCTGGCCCGGCCACTCTCGCGCCATGGGCTGTACCTGACCGTGGCCGCCGCCGTCGTCCTGCTGCTGGCGGTCGAGCTGGTGGCGCTGCTGGGCGGCCAGTGGACCGGCATCACGATCCAGGGCGTCGCCGACCAGGCCGACCTGGGCGGCCTGCCACTCGTCTTCGCCAACGGGCTGCTGCTGTGGTCGGCCTTTGCCGCGTTCGGCCTGGCCGCATCGGTCTCGTTCGACCGCCACGCCCCGGCGCTGGGCCTGACCATGGCCTTCCTGCTGGCCAACTACTTCCTGGAGATCCTGGGCTCGCTATGGACCGATGTCGACTGGTCCCAGGAGTACTCGCTCTTCCACCACTTCCAGCCGACGGAGATCCTGACCGGCAATGCCGATCCGATGGACTTCGTGATCCTGGGGATCGCCGTCCTCGTGCCGGTCGCCTTCGCCTGGATCGTGTTCCCGCGGCGCGACCTCGCCGCGCCCGACTGACCGCTACCCGCCTTCGGGGCCGTCCTGGTGCAGCGCCAGGGCGATCGCCTCCTCGGCGGAGAGCTTGCGACCTTCCTCGTAGGCCGCCGACAGGTCTCCTTGCGGCAGCATCTCCTCCGGGAAGAACTGCGTCGTCTGCCGGTTGATCTCCGCCAGCCCCATGCCCTGCACGTTCTGGATCTCGAATGCCGCTCCGGCGATCTTCATCGCGCGGTCGCGATCGCCTTCGCCCCACTCGACCGCCGCGAGCCCGTCGAGCACCAGTGCGTAGCCGGTCATGTCGTTGGTCTCGACGAAGATCGCCAGCGCCTCCTCGTACGAGCGGCGGGCCGCTGGCGTGTCGCCTGCCTTGTTCAGCAGCAAGCCGCGGGTGAAGAGCCCCCAACCCAGCTGGAAGCGGTCGCCCAGCTCCCGCGATATGGTCAGCGACTCCTCGACCAGCTCCAGCGCTGGCCAGATGTCGTCGGTGAACACGTAGCTGTTGACGACCCCCCACAGCGCCTTTCCCTCCCCCGCCCGGTCACCTAGCCGCCGAAAGCGCTCGAGCGCGTCCTGGGCAAGTGCCGTGGCCTTTCCGTCCTTGGCATCTTCGGGCGTGAGTGAATACGTGAACGAGACGTTGTAGATGGCCTCCGCCGTGCCGGCCTCGTCACCACGTTCTTCCGCGATCGCCCGTTCCCGCTCGTACCAGGCGCGCGCCGCCGGCATGTCGCCCTGCCAGTAGGCGATGCCTCCCGCAGCGTCGTAGGCCCGCTGCTGGACATCCTGTGGCGCGCCGGACAGCGGCAGGATGTGATCTGTCCGAGCTCGGCCCTCCGGCAGGTAGCCGCGCATCTGCCAGAAGCGCCACATGGCGGCCAGCAGCCGCATGGCCCGGGTGGCATCGGCCTGGTCGATGGCGAGGGCGGTGGCGGCCCGCAGGTTGTCGTGCTCCCGCTCGAACGTGTCCAGGGCGCCCTTCTGCTCATCGCCGAAGACCTTGGTGGCAAGCCGCTCGGCCAGGCCCAGGTAGTAGTCGACGTGCCGCCAGCGCGTCTGGCTGGCGGGCTCGAGCTCGGCCAGCCGCTCCAGGCCATATGCCCGGATCGCCCACAGCATGCGGAAGCGCGACTCGCCGTCATCGGCCATCTCCTGGCGCAGGAGGCTCTTGTCGAGCAGCGAGGCGACCGCGTCCAGGGCGTCCGGCGCCGCGCCGGCGTCGGCCGGCCAGTCCGCCAGAACGACCTCCTCGACGGCCGGCAGGTCGGCGCCGCCGGCGAAGACGGCCATCCGGGCGAACGCGACCCGGTCGGGCGGCTCCAGCAGGTCATGGCTCCAGCCGATGGCGCCGCGCAGGGTCTGCTGCCGCTCCGGCAGGTTGCTGGCGCCGCCGGCCAGCAGCGACAGCTGGTCGCCCAGGCGCGACAGGATCGCCTGCGGGGTCAGGACTCGCACGCGGGCGGCGGCCAGCTCGATGGCCAGCGGCAGGCCGTCCAGCCGCACGCAGATCTGCGCGATGGCCGGCGCGTTGGAGGCATCCACGCTGAAGCCGGGGCGTACCGCCATCGCCCGCTCGACGAACAGCGCCACCGAGGCGAACTGCGAGAGCGCCTCAAGGTCGGGCAGGTGCTGCGGGTCGGGTAGGCCAAGCGGCGGGACCGGGTACTCCTGCTCGCCGTAGACGTGGAGCGGCGAGCGGCTGGTGGCCAGCACCTTGGCCTCCGGCAGCCGGGCCAGCAGCTCGCCGATCTGCGGCGCGGCATCGATCACCTGCTCGAAGTTGTCGAGCACCAGCAGCACCTGCTTGCCAGCCAGCTGGTCGGCCAGGCGACCCAGCACGCCGCCGCCCGGATCGGGCATGCCCAGGGCCTGGGCGACGGTCGGCAGCACCAGGGCCGGCTCATCGATGCCGCCCAGCGGCACGAAGAACACGCCGTCGCGGAAGCGCTCCGTGATCTCGGCGGCCAGCTGCAGCGACAGGCGCGTCTTGCCGGTGCCGCCCGGTCCGGTGAGCGTCAGCAGGCGCGTCTGCATCAGCAGCCGCGCGGCCTCATCCAGCTCACGCTGCCTGCCCAGGAAGGTGGTCAGCTGCGTCGGCAGGTTGTTGGGCACGGCGTCCAGTGTCCGCAGCGGCGGGAAGTCGTCGGGCAGCCCGTCGATCACCAGCATCGCCAGCTGTTCCGGGCGCGAGAGGTCCTTGAGCCGATACTCTCCGAGCTCGCGCAGCGTGACGCCGTCGGTCACGGCCGATTCGGCCAGCAGCCGGGTGGCGGCCGAGATGAGGACCTGGCCGCCATGACCGGCGTTGGCGATGCGCGCCGCCCGATGCACGTCGATGCCAACGTAGGTCTCGCCGCTGACGGTTCCCTCGCCGCTGTGGATGCCCATTCGGACCCTCACCGGGCTGCCCTCCGGCCACGGCTCGGCGGCCAGGGCGCGCTGCGCCGCGACCGCGGCGGCGACTGCCCGCGGCGCCGTCTCGAAGGCTGCGAAGACGGCGTCCCCCTCCGTCCCGAAGACGGTGCCGCCGGACTCGGTCACGGCGGCGGCCAGGAGGGCGTTGTGCCGCTCGAGCACCGCCGGCCACCGGTCACCGAGGCGCTGCGCGGCGTCGGTGGATCCCTGGATGTCGGTGAACAGGAAGCTGACGGTGCCGCCCGGGAGCTG
>DATBME010000017.1:0-10366 GCA_036555005.1 Candidatus Limnocylindria bacterium
CACGGTAATCCGTGCGGAGCGAACCGATCGGTTCCGCATCGGCGCCGATGGGACGGCGTGGCTCGCGGGCTGATCCGGCCTTGTGCACAGTGCACAAGCAGTCGGAACGCGCCGCCCCGGAAATGAGAGGCCAGCCCGAGCCGTCGGCGGCTAGCCTTCCGGCGTCCCTCACCACAGTCGGAAGGAGCCCTCACCCCATGCCGTCAAAGGAGCTGTCCGCCGCCCTCAAGCTGGCCGAGGAGCGCAACCTGCGCTTCGTCAGCCTCCAGTTCACCGACATCGTGGGCCAGGTCAAATCGGTCCAGGTCCCGATGCACCAGCTGGAGGAGGCGGCCGAGCACGGGAAGTGGTTTGACGGCAGCAGCATCGAGGGCTTCGCCCGCATCGCCGAGTCGGACATGTTCCTGGTGCCCGACCTCGCCACCTTCTCGCCGATCCCCTGGGAGCAAGGCCACGAGGCCGATGGCGCCGAGCGAACCACCGGCGCCGCGCGCGTGATCTGCGACGTGTTCACCCCGAACGGGGACCCGTTCCCGGGTGATCCGCGCTGGGTGCTGCGCCGGCAGCTGGAGAGGGCCCGGAAGCTCGGCTACATCCTGAACACCGGGCCGGAGCTCGAGTTCTTCCTGCTGCGCCGCAACGAGACCGACGTGGAGACCCTGCCGCACGACGCGGCCGGCTACTTCGACCTCTCCGAGGACCTGGGCACCGAGGTTCGCAAGGAGATGATGAACGACCTGGAGGCGTTCGGGATCAAGGTCGAGACCGCGCACCACGAGGTCGCCACCGGCCAGCACGAGATCGACTTCGAGTACGCCGACGCCCTGCGCACCGCCGACAACGCGGTCACCTTCAAGACCACGCTCAAGGCGGTGGCCGCCCGGCAGGGGCTGTACGCCACCTTCATGCCCAAGCCGTTCTTCGGCATCAACGGATCGGGCATGCACACCCACCAGAGCCTGTGGGACATCAAGTCCGAGCGGAACGCCTTCGCCGATGCCAAGGACGACTACGGGCTGTCCGACATCGCCCGCAGCTACATCGCCGGCATCCTGGAGCACGCCCGCGGCATGATCGCCGTGCTGGCGCCGCTGGTGAACAGCTACAAGCGGCTGGTGCCCGGCTACGAGGCGCCCGTCTACATCGGCTGGGCGCGGATCAACCGCTCGGCCCTGATCCGCATCCCGCAGATCAGCAAGGGCCAGATGAACTCGACCCGCATCGAGCTGCGCTGCCCGGACCCGTCGACCAACCCCTACCTGGCCTTTGCCTGCATGCTGGCCGCCGGGCTGGACGGCATCGAGCGCGGCCTGACGCCGCCCGAGCCGGTGGAGGAGAACCTGTACCACTTCGACGCGGCCAAGCTGGCCAGCCGCAAGATCAAGCAGCTGCCCGGCACGCTGCGCGAGGCCGTGGACGAGCTGGCCGCCGATCGGGTGATCGCCGAGGCGCTGGGCGAGCACGTCTTCGAGCGCTTCGTCGAGGCCAAGAGCGAGGAGTGGGACGAGTACCGGATGCAGGTCACCGCGTGGGAGGTGGAGCGCTACCTGGAGGCCTTCTAGCGCCAGGTCCCCGGGTTGGCGGGCTCGCCCTCGCTGTCGGTGCCGCGCCGGCCCGCCTCGACCGCGGCGTCGATGATCCGCCATGCATCGTCCACGCCCAGCCAGCCGGTGACCTGCGTCTCGCGCCCCTCCAGCGTCTTGTAGGTATCGAAGAAGTTCTCGATCTCGCGCAGCAGGTGCGGGGAGAGGTCCTGCAGCGCGGCCGTGCCCTCCCAGCGGGGGTCGTCGTGGGCGACGGCCAGGACCTTGTAGTCATGGCCCTTGTCATCGGTCATGTCCAGGACGCCGATCGGCCGGCCGCGCACCACGCAGCCGGGAAAGGTCCGCTCGCTGACGACCACCAGCACGTCCAGCGGATCGCCGTCATCGGCCAGGCTGCCCTCGATGAAGCCGTAGTCGCACGGGTAGACGACGCTGCTGTACAGGATCCGATCGAGCACGAACCGGTTGCGCAGGTGGTCGAACTCGTACTTGTTGCGGCTGCCGGAGGGGATCTCGATGATCACCTCGATCGGGGGGCGGGGGTCCGGCATGGCGCGAGTATGCGCCGGCTCAGTCGGGGGCCGTCGCGCGCGCCGGCTGCCTGGACCGATGCCTCCGCGCCAGCGCATCGGCATAGGCCTCCAGCAGCGCCCTGGCCGAGACCTCCCAGCTCAGCGGACCCGCGATGCGCTCGCGCCCGATGCGGCCCATCTCGGCGCGCCGTGCCTCGTCGGCCAGCAGCTGGGCGATGATGCGGCCCAGCTCGGCGGGCTCATTCGGCGTCGCATAGACGGCGGCGCCACCCGCCGAGAAGCGCGTCTCCTCCAGGTCGAACGCGGCCACCGGCACGCCCATGGCCATGTACTCGAGCGTCTTGTTCATGGTGCAGTACTCGTTGAAGTCGTTGGCCGGATCGGGGCTGACCGCCACGTCCGTGCTGGCCAGCGTGCGGCGCACCCGCTCGTCCGGGATGCGCCCCGTGAACTCCACCTCGCCCTCCAGCCCACGGTCGCGGGCCAGCTGCCGCAGCGTTTCCAGCTGGTTGCCGCCGCCCATGACGGCGAACCGCACCTGGCCGGGGAGGGCGGCCGATACCGTCTGCGCTGCCTCCACGAACAGGTCGACCCCGTCCTGCAGGCCCATGGTCCCGAGGTAGCTCACCAGGAAGCGGCGCCCGTCCTTCACCCCCGGATCCGGATCGACCGGGAAGATGCGCTGCGGGTCGGGCGAGCTGCGCACGACGTGGACGTGCTCGGCCGGGACCCCGCCGCGCTCGATCGCGAAGCGACGGTAGGTCTGGTTGGTGGAGATCACCGCATCGGCGCTGCGGTAGGTCATGCGCTCGCACCAGCGCAGGAAGCGGTGCACCAGGCCACCCTTGCGACCGCCCTGGGCCACGTAGATCTCGGGCGACAGGTCGTGCTGGTCGTAGATGAACGCCGCGCCCCACGCGCGGAACAGGCGGCCGATGGGGAAGAAGAAGTCGGGCGGATTGCAGGCGTGCACCACGTCGAAGCGGCGACCCCGCGAGGCGAGGAGCGCCAGGATCAGGCTGGCCGCCATGGCCACGCTGTACTCCGCCAGGTGGGCCGCCATCCCGGCCGCCGTGGTGGGCAGGGGATAGCGGAAGATCTCGATGCCCTCGATGCGCTCGTGCCAGCGCCTGGCGCCTTCGCCCCGGGGGCAGACGACGGTGACCCGCCAGCCGGCCGCCGCGAGGGTCCGCGCCTCGCTCCACACTCGCCGGTCGAAGGGGACCGGCAAGTCCTCCACGAAGATCAGGGTGCGACCGGCCTTGCCGGTCGCCGCACCGCGCCTACCAGCCGATGCCGGCATACCGCTCCGCGCCGAGCGCCTCCAGCGCGTCCCCGGCGCCGACGAGGTCGACGACCCGCTGACCCGGACGGAGGCGCTGCGCCAGGTCCTCGATGCCGGCCCAGCGCTTGCTCACCACCACCGTGTCGGCGTCGGCCAGCGCCTCCTCGAGCGAGCCGCGCAGCACCTCCATCAGGTGCGGGAGGTGCTCCTCGATGAAGGCCCGGTTGGCGCCGCGCAGCAGCGCCGGGTCGACGTCGGGGTCGTAGATCGCCAGCCGATAGCCCCTGCCAAGCAGCCGCTCGGCCAGCGCCACGGCCGGCGACTCGCGCAGGTCGTCGGTCGAAGACTTGAACGAGAGGCCCAGCATCGCCACCCGGCGACCACCGGCCTCCTCCACCAGCCGTACGCCGCGCTCGAAATGGGCGGCGTTGCTGGCCAGCGCCGCGTCGAGCAGGGGCAGGGCGACGTCGGACTTGCGAGCCCGATCGGTGATGGCGCGCAGGTCCTTGGGCAGGCACGAGCCGCCGAAGGCATAGCCAGGCCGGAGGTAGGTGGTCGAGATGTTCAGGCGGTCGTCGGCCATCATCAAGCGCATCACCTCCCGCCCGTCGACGCCGTTGGCGCGGGCGAACGAGGCGATCTCGTTGGCGAAGGCGATCTTGGTGGCGTGGAAGGCGTTGTCGGTGTACTTCACCATCTCGGCGGCCCGGATCGGCACCACCTCGAACGGCGACGCCAGCCCTTCGTAGGCGGCCGTCACCTGCTGGGCGGAGCGCTCGTCATTGGCGCCGACGATGGTGCGCGAGGCCTCGTAGAAGTCGCGGATGCTGCTCCCCTCGCGCAGGAACTCGGGATTCATGGCCAGGCCGAAGTCGACGCCCGCGCGCATGCCGGAGCCGCGCTCCAGGGCCGGCTGGACCTGCTCCTCGGTGGTGCCCGGCAGCACGGTGCTGCGCACGACGACGGTCCGGAAGCGTCCGTCGCTCGGCAGGGCGGCGCCGATCTCCTCTGCCACGCGCAGGACGGCGGTCAGGTCCAGGGCGCCGGACGGCGCCGATGGCGTCCCGACCGCGATCATGATCACGTCGGCCGCCGCGACCGCCTCGCCGATGGACGCCACCCGAATGCGACTGGCGGCCACCCCGGCCGCCAGTGACTCGTCAAGGCCCGGCTCGGAGATGGGGGATTGCCCGGCCGCGATGGCATCCGCCTTGACGGCGTCCTTGTCCACACCGATGACGGTCCGGCCCATCTCCGCCAGGCAGGCCGTGGTGACCGCTCCGACGTAGCCGAGCCCGACGATCGCAACCTGCACGCAGCTCTCCTCTCGAATCGTGGCCGGTGAACCCTACACGCTGCCTATGCCGCGCGTGGGACGGGGGCCTCCAGCCAGGGGGACAGGTCGCGACCGATCAGCGTGCCCAGCTCGCGCACCTCGGGTGCCATCTCGTCGAGCAGCCGCTGTCTCAGCCCCGGGTCCATGGGTGGCCGGCGCGTCGCGCTGCTGTTGAGGCGCAGCGCGGCGCCGCGCAGCCGATGCACGATCGGGAAGCGCCGCAGCCAGGGCACGACATGGATCAGCGGGCCCGGCGGCTGGTAGATGAGACGCTGCAGGCCCGCGAATCGGACGCGCTTGTTGGGGTTGCGGACCGAGAAGGCGGGTGCGAAATTCGGGTCCACGTCCAGGAACTCCAGCACGGCCCGGTAGGTCGCCGCCGTTCGGTCGCGGAAGTCCTCGTAGACGATGACATGCACCCGATCCGGGCCGAAGACCTCGTGATAGCGCTGCAGCTGCTCGGCGAAGCGGACGCTGTGCCGGTAGTAGAGGGTCTCCGGGCGGAGCGGACCCGGCGGCATCCGCTCGCCACGGCGGCGCGCCGGCTCCGCGGCCAGCGCCTCGCCGAAGTCGGAAATGTCCTCCTCGACGTTGAAGATGAGCTGCGAGTGCTCGGCGTACATCACGTCGACCGGATTGCGCAGCATGACGATGATCCGCGCCCCGGGCGCGAAGTCGGCGATCTCGCGGGCCGCGGAGGTGGAGTACAGGTACCAGCTGCTCGCCTCGCCGATGCGCTGGCCGGCCTCGGCCTCGCGGAAGAGCGCCAGGTACTGCTCCTCGCTCATGCGCCCGTAGCGCCGCGTGAGATCGTCGCCGAAGTAGAGCGGCTCCTTGTGGAACGGCATGAAGACCGCCGGGTGCTGGCGCAGGTACTCGTACAGGGCGGTGGTGCCGCACTTGAATGAGCCAACGATGAAGAAATCGGGGCGTGGGTAGCCGATCAATCAGCCTCTCCGAAGGGTTCGTCTGCGGAAAGCAGGCAGCCCTATCGTCCCCGACCGGCAGGGCTCCACGCAAGCGAGGGCCTGCCATGACGGGTAGCATCGTCGGCCGATGGCGACCGATTGGCAGCCGGCGGCGCACGGCTCACAACGCGGCAGCCTGCAGAAGCGCGTCGCCCGCGGGCTGACCTGGACGATGCTCGACATCTGGGGCCGCCAGCTCCTGAACCTGGCGGTGTTCCTGGTCCTCGCCCGCCTGCTGTCGCCCGAGGACTTCGGGATCGTGGCCCTGGCGACCGTGTTCGTCGCCTTCGCGCAGCTGGTGGTGGACCAGGGCCTGGGCGACGCACTCATCCAGCGCCGCGAGGTGGCGCGCAGCCACATCGACACGGCCTTCTGGGTGGCGGTGGCCACCGGGCTGCTGCTCACCGCGCTGGGCCTGCTGCTGGCGGTTCCGATCGCGACCCTGCTGAGGGAGCCCGACCTCGCCCCGATCCTGCAGGTCCTGTCGCTGACCTTCGTCCTGTCCGCCATGAACAGCATCCAGATCGCCCTGCTGCGGCGGGAGCTCGCCTTCCGCAGCCTGGCCCTCCGATCGGTCGTGGCCGCCGCCGGAGGCGGCGCCGTCGGCATCGGGCTGGCGATCCTTGGCTTCGGCGCCTGGGCGCTGGTGGGGCAGCTGGTGGCGACGGCCATCCTGTCGGTCCTGACCCTGTGGTGGGTGAGCCCGTGGCGACCGAGGCTGCATGCCTCGCGGCAGGAGTTCCGAGAGCTCTTCTCGTTCGGGATCAACATCATGGGCTCGGATGTCCTGAACTACATCAGCCGCAACACCGACAACCTGCTGATCGGCGTGGTGCGGGGCACGCGGGACCTTGGCTTCTATGCGGTCGGCTACCGCATCCTGGAGGTCAGCCAGACGGCGCTGATCCAGGTGACCCGCAAGGTCACCTTCCCAGCCTTCTCGCGGCTGCAGGACGACCGCGACCGGATGCGGCGCGGCTACTTTCGGGTCACCCGCGCGGCGGCGGTCATCATCCTGCCCGGCTACATCGGGCTTTCGCTCGTCGCCGTCGAGCTGACGGTGGTGCTCTTCGGCGCACGCTGGCAGCTCGCAGGCGAGGTGGCGGCCATCCTGTTCCTGATCGGTCCGGTCCTCAGCGTGCAGGCCTTCAGCAACGCACTGCTGAATGCCGCCGGGCACCCGAACGTGGTCTTCCGGTTTCGCCTGATCACTACCGTGACCAATGTCGTGGGCTTCGTGATTGCGGTCCAGTTCGGCATCCTGGCCGTCGCCGCCGCCTATGTCGTCCGCGGGTACCTGCTCATGCCTCTCAACCTGTACTGGCAGGCCCGCTACGGGCAGGTGCCCACCGGCGCCTACCTGCGGCAGCTGCGTGGCCCGGCAGCTGCGACCGTCGTCATGGCGGCGGCGCTGCTGGCGGTCAAGGCAACGGTCGGCAGCCAGCTCGCCCCGTTGCCGCTCCTCCTGGTCGAGATCGCCGTCGGCGGCATCGTCGCGCTCGGAACCCTGTGGCTGGTGGACCGCCGGCTGCTGGTGGAGGTGCTGAACGTGGCCTCTCAGGCCGTACCGGGCGGGCAGCGGCTGCGGAGCAGGCTTGGCGGCCGGCCTGTCGCTGAAGAGGAGCCCGAGACCGATCCGGTGGCGCCGCCCGCCTCGCTGGAGGACGCCTGAGCCCTGCCGGCTGAGCGTAGGACGGGCGGGCTGGGCCGCTGCTAATCTGCCACGACATGGTCATCAGTCATGAGCACCGCTACGTCTTCGTGGAGGTGCCGCGCACCGGCTCGTCAGCGATCGCCACCGAGCTGCGCGAGAACTACGGGGGCGAGCTGGTCCTCCGCAAGCACGCCACCTATCGGGACTTCCTGCGCCAGGCGACGGATGCCGAGAAGGAGTACTTCGTCTTCTCGGGCATCCGCAACCCGCTGGACGTGGCGGTGACCCGCTACGTCCACCTCAGCTCCGATGCGCGCGGGCACTTCAGCGACCCGCACCACATCGGGCTGCGCAACTCCCTGGCCAGCCGGATCGAGCGCCGCATCTTCGCCTGGATGCAGCGTACCGGTGCCAGCTTCGAGGCCTTCCTGCGCCGCTGGTATGTCCTTCCCTACGACACGTGGACCAGCCTCGACCACCGGCGGATGGACTTCATCATCCACTTCGAGTCGCTCGCCGACGACTTCGCCGAGCTGCTGCGGCGCATGGGCCTGGAGCCGGTGCGGCCGCTGCCGATCAAGAACGCCACGCCCGGCCGGGAGCGTGGCTTCGTCAGCTACTACACGCCGGGCGCGATCCGGCGCGCGACCTGGGTGTTCGGGCCGTACATGGTCGAATGGGGCTATCGGTTCCCGCCCGAGTGGGGCACCGTTCGCGTCCCGGTGTGGAGCACGGCGCTGATGCGAACCGTTCGTCTCTTCCGCAGCGTCTATTGGAAGTACTTCCGCTTCGGCGACTACGTGAAGCGGGGCCGGCGCTACACGATGAAGACGGAGGCGTGAAGGACCTTCCGATGGGCGCGGGTGCCGGAACACGTGCCGCAGCGCGGAATGGCGCCGCCATTCGATCCCACCCGATGGTCGAGGTCGCGCTCTCCGAGACGGAGCGCGGCTTCTTCATCCGATTCGTCATCCTGGCCGGGCTGCTGCTGCTGGTCCCGTGGCTCGTGTCCCTGGCGGAGCCGAGCGGCATGCTCCGCTACCTCGTTCCGCTCAGCGGCGCGCTGATCCTGGCGGCGGCGTACACGCGCTGGCCGCTGGAGGCGCTCTACACGCTGGCGATGTACGTCGCCTTCTACGACTCGATCGGCTTCCACATCCCCGCCATCAAGCAGATCGACGAGCTGTCGGTGGTGCTGATCCTGCCGCTCGCCGCGATCCGCTCCTGGCGCCTGTGGCGCAGCTGGACCTGGTGGCCGCGCGATCTGCTGATCGGCATCGTCGTGCTGATGGGCGTCGTCTCCAGCCTGGCCGCCGGCGTGGAATCCGCCACCTGGCTGCCGGCCTTTGCGCTGGCAGTGAAGGCCATCGTCTTCTTCTACGTCGTGGTGTGGTCCCGCTTCGAACCCTGGGCCATCTCGGGGATGATGCGGGTCACCGTCGGAATCGGGGTCACGCTGGTGGCCCTGGGGCTGGTGGAGTGGGTCTTCCCGTCGCAGTTCCAGGCGTCCTTCGGGCTGAATGCGTACCAGCGCTTCCGCGGCGAGATCCTGGTCATCAAGTCGCTCTTCACCCACCCGGCGCTGTTCGGCTTCATCTGCACCTTCGCCGCCCTCTTCGCCTTCGCCTTCTACATCACCACCCGGCGCCGGGCCGGGCTGGCCGCGGCGCTCTTCATCAGCCTGGGCACGTTCCTGTCGGCACGGCGGCGCGCCATCCTGGCGCTGGCCGGCGCCCTGGTCGCGGCGTTCGTGGCCTCGTGGCGCTGGCTGGGCGGCTGGCGGGACGGCCTGCGCCTCTGGCTGCCGGTTGCGGCGGGCCTGCTGCTGTTCACGGCGATCTTCATGTCCGGCCTGTCTGACAGCTTCACCAGGGCGGTACTGCGCTACCTGGTCGAGCCGGGCATCCTGCAGCCCGGCCCGGAAGCACCGATCGGCGATTCGGAGAATCCGCAGGCGCGCGTCGCCCTGTACGAGAACTCGGTCGAAATCGCGCGCGACTACTTCCCGCTCGGCGTCGGGCTGGGGCGTTACGGCAGCTGGATGAGCCGCGAGAACTACAGCCCCGTGTACCTCGAGTACGACATGGACAGGTACCGCGGCCTGGGGCCGGCACGACCAGAAGAGGCCGGGCGTCGCGCGCGGGTTGCCGCACCATCGGCCACCGATACCTTCTGGCCGGCGATCCTGGGGGAGATGGGCGTCGTCGGCCTGATCGCCTACCTGGGCTTCATGGCGACGCTGGGCTGGATGCTCTGGTTCGAGGCCGGACGCGATGACGGGTTGGTGCTGCGCACCTTCCGCCTGGCGGCCGGCATGGTCTTCGCGCAAGCGATCCTCGAATCGGCGGCGAGCTCGATGTTCTACTCGCCGCCGCGTGTGTACCTCTTTTACCTGGTGGTCGGCATCGTCGCCTCGCTCGCCTGGCGTCGGAGGGCGTCGGCCACCGAATGAGCCGGCGCCGGGAAGCGGGTGCCGTCGCACGACCCGTTCGCGTCCTGACCGTCCTGCCTGCCGACCCGGAGCAGATGCGGCTGGGCGGCATCGCGTCCTTCATCCGTGGCTTCGTGAAGTTCGCGCCCGACGACTTCGAGCTCGGCTTGCTGGGCCTGTCCGCCACGCGACCCACCGGCGGATGGCACGAGGTCGAGTTCGAGGGACGCGCCGTCCGGTTCTTTCCCGTGGCCTCCATGCCCGCGGCTGGCCGCAGCCGGATTCCGCTCGCCCTGCGCTTCACGCTCGCGCTGCTGGCTCACCGCCGCACGTTCGCCCCCTGGCACTGGATCCCGGCCTTCCATCGCCCTGGCACCGACCTCAGCTTTCCCGGTCGCGACCGCCCGATGTGGCGCGCCGTCCACCTGACGGTCGAGGACCTGACCACCGGCGGCAGCGAGAGCCGATGGCGCGCCCTGGGCGGGCCGCTGGCCGCGCTCGAGCGCCGTTCCTTCGAGCGGATGGCCCGCATCTACGTGGTGAACCGCCAGGCGGCGGACGCCTATCGGACCCGGTTTCCGGACGTGGCCGAGCGGGTCCGCTTCCTGCCCAACT
>DATBME010000002.1:0-13189 GCA_036555005.1 Candidatus Limnocylindria bacterium
GAGGTGCTGCACATCAAGCGGCGGCTGCTCGACCTGCGACGAGTGGTGGCATCGCTGCGGGACGTGGTGAACGGGTTGCTGCGACGCGACGCGCCGGTCGTCCAGGAGTCGCTGCTGCCGTACTACCAGGACCTGTACGACCACCTGGTGCGGGTGCTGGACAATATCGACATCGCCCGCGAGATGCTGACCGCCACCCTGGACGCCAACCTGTCGGTGACCAGCAACAACCTGAACGTGGTCGTCAAGCGGCTCACCGCCTTCACCGTGATCCTCATGATCCCGACCCTCATCGCGGGGATTTACGGCATGAACTTCGCGCGCATCCCGGAGCTGGCCTGGCCGTTCGGCTACGCCTTCGCGCTGGGGCTGATGGCCACCAGCATGATCGTGGCGTACGTCTATTTCCGGCGCCACGACTGGTTCTGAGCCGGTGGCCTCCACGCCCCGTTGATTCCACCTGGAAATGCTTGACATCAAGATAGTTTCGGCGGGACAATGTCATCTCCCATGACCAGCCTGCAGCAGGCGCCCGCGCCCTCCCCTGCTCCCCCGGAACCGGCCCCCGCCGCGGACGTCCGGCCGGCCGGCGTCGAACCGCAGCCGACCGATGCCGGTCACGCCATCGAGGCGATCGACCTGGTGCGGACGTATCGGACCCACACCGGCGTCGTCCGGCGCAAGCCGCTGGAGGTGCATGCCGTGCGCGGCGTCAGCTTCCACGTGCGGCCCGGCGAGCTGTTCGGCCTGCTGGGGCCCAACGGGGCCGGCAAGACCACGACCATCAAGATGCTGATCACCCTGCTGCTGCCCACCTCGGGCACGGCCCGGGTGATGGGCCACGACGTGGTCCGCGAGACGACCGAGGTGCGGCGGCGCATCGGCTACGTCTTCGGCGGAGACCGCGGCCTGTACGACCGGGTCAGCGCACTGGACAACCTGCGCTACTTCGCCGAGCTGTACGGCGTCGACCCGGCCCAGCAGAAGGGGCGGATCGAGGCGCTGCTCGACCTGGTGGGGCTGACCGGGCGCGAGAGGGAGAAGGTGGAGGGCTACAGCCGCGGCATGCGCCAGCGGCTGCACATCGCGCGCGGTTTGCTGCACGACCCGGAGGTCGTGTTCATGGACGAGCCGTCGATCGGACTGGACCCGGTCGGCGCGCGCGAGCTGCGCCAGACCGTGCAGTCGCTGGTGGACGCCGGCAAGACGGTGCTGCTCACCACTCATTACATGTTCGAGGCCGATGCGCTGTGCGATCGGATCGCGGTCATCAACGCTGGCCGCATCGTGGCGCTGGGCACCGGCAACGACCTGAAGCGCGGGGTCGCCAACCGCACCATCGTCGAGATCGAGACCTTCGGCGTGGCGCCCGACGCGGTGGAGCGGCTGCGCAGCGACCGTGACGTGATCGCGGTCAACACCGAGGAGCGCGACCAGAGCCAGATTTTGCTGGTGCAGAGCGAGCACGGCCTGGCCATCACCCAGCGGCTGCTGGCCCTGCTGGGCGAGACCCGGGTCGGCAAGGTGGTGACCCGCGAGCCGACGCTGGAGGATGCTTACGTCGACCTGATCGCCAGCACCTCCGAGACCGATGACGCCGCTCGCGCGGCGGCCGTGGCGGGCTGACCGATGCCCACCCTGCGGGCCCTGCGCCTGGTCTGGTTCGTGACCTGGTTCAACGTGCGCATGCTGCTGACCAGCGAGTTCTTCATCCTGACCACCTTCCTGACGCCGCTGATCTTCGCCACCCTGGCCTTCTTCCTGTTCCAGGCCGGCGGCGCCACCGAGGGTCAGACGCTGCTGTACGTGGCGCTGGGCAGCGGGATGATGGGCGTCTGGAGCACCACCCTCTTCGGCTGCGGCGGCGCGATCGCCTGGCAGCGCTGGGAGGGCACGCTGGAGCTGCTGGTCAACGCCCCCTCACGCTACGACTACATCCTGGCCGGCCAGACCTTCGGCGCAGTGGTGCTGGGCTTCTACGGCATCGTGGCCACCCTGGCCTGGGGCGTCCTGCTGTTCGGCATGCCGCTGATGGCGACCTTCCCGCTGATCCTGCCCATCTCGCTGGCTGCGGCCGTCCTGTCGCTGGGCGCGCTGGGCATGCTGATCGCCACCACCTTCGTCCTGTACCGGCACGCCAATGCGCTGGGCAACCTGCTCGAGTACCCGATCTGGCTGGTCGCCGGCCTGCTCGTCCCGCTGGCCACCCTGCCCTTCTGGGTGCGCCCCATCAGCTGGCTGCTGGCGCCGACATGGGGCATGGAGGCGATTCGCGGCGCGGCGATCGGCGCGACCGCACCGTGGTTCGCGATCGCCATGTGCCTGCTGCTGGCCGCGGTCTACTACGTCGCCGCGAGGGTCTGCCTGGTGTACGTCATCCGCAAGGCGCGACGCGACGCGACCCTGGCACTGCAGTGAGCGCGACTGCCGCTCCCCTGGCCGGCCCGTCCACCCACGCCGATCCGGGCTCGCTGCGGGCCGCCTTTCGCGTCTTCTGGCACGGCGGCCTGCTCAGCTACGGAGCCCTCTTCAACTGGGCGCGGCCATCGATCTACATTCCGACTCTGATCGGCGGCCCCACCTTCCAGCTCTTCTTCTTCGCCGCGCTGGGCTCGTTCGCCACCGACCTGTCACCGGCCTACTTCGCGCTGGGCAACGCGGTGCAGGTCAGCGCCCTGGCGGGGGTGTTCGGCATGACCATGGCCATCGCCAACGAGCGCTGGTTCGGGACGCTGCCAGCCCTGCTGGCCAGTCCCGCCAACCGGGCGGCGATCTTCGCCGGCCGCTTCCTGCCGCACATCGCCAACGGCCTGTTCGTGTCGGTCTACGCGATCGTGATCGGCGTCATCTTCCTGGGGGTGCGGCTGGATCCGTCCACGATCGGGGTGGTGGCGCTGGCGCTGGTGATCACCGTCTTCAGCTGCACCGCCATCGGTGCCCTGCAGGGCTCCATCAGCCTGCGGCTGCGCGACGGGCTGTTCGGCGCCAACCTGCTGATGATGGGCTTCCTGCTGTTCTGCGGCGTCAACATCCCGCTGGAGACGCTGCCGCCCTGGATGCAGGCGGTCGGCAACGTGCTCCCCTTCACCCATGGCCTGCAGGCGGTGCGGCTGGCCGCCGACGGGGCCGGCCTGGACCAGGTGAGCGGACTGATCGCCATCGAGTTCGGGATCGGCTGCGCCTACGCGATCCTGGCCTTCGTCCTGTTCAGCGTCCTGGAGCGGAGCGCGCGGCAGAACGCGACGCTGGACGTCCGCTGATCGGTGGCCGGCGCTCAGGCCGGCGCGGTGAACCAGCGGCCCTGGCTGGCCAAGGCCCAGATGGCGAAGCCATGGCCGGCCACGAAGAGCAGCGAGAGGGTGGCGCCCACCGCCGTCAGCCCGGCCTCGCCGGGCAGGATGGTGGCCAGGCCGATCAGCGCGCCCAGGATGGCCAGGATCATGGCCGTGATGCGCGCCCAGGTCCGACGCGACAGCACGAAGCCGGCGGCCACCACTTGCAGGATGCCCCACGCCGCCAGGATGAAGCCGACCACCAGGATGAAGGTGCCGAACGAGGCGGGGACCGATCCCAGCTGGCTCTCGAGCTCGGGAGAGTCCCGGATGGCCGGGAAGAGCGCCCCGGCCAGCACGAACAGCAGCCCGAACAGGGCGATCAGCACCCCGAAGACGATGAGCACGATGGCCGCGGCGGTGATGACCCCGGGGCGCGGCGGGCCCGTGCGCGGCGCGGCGACGGGCGCGGTCGCTGGCCATGGCTGCGCAGCGGGCGGCTGAGGCGGGGATGGCTCGGCGGGCGGCTCCGGTTGCATCGGCTTACGAGTCTACGCGAGCCATCCGGCAGCCGGACGTACCGACTCCAAGCCTCGAACGGTCATGTGCATCGGCGCACCTCTTCAGTACGGGATTCCCGCTGTCGCTCGCGACCTCCTTCCCGGTAGCCTGCAGGCATGCGAGATCGGGCAGCGCAGTGCTCGCAGGGGCGGCCATGACCTGCTCCCGGCGTGTCCCTGCGAACTCACGGCGTCTCCTCGTGCTGGCGGTCGCCACCGCGCTGCTCGCGAGCCTGGTTCCGGGCGTGGCAACGCCGGGCGTGCGAGCCCTACAGGCGCCCGGCGACATCTTCATCAGCGAGTTCCACTACGACAACGCCGGCACGGACGAGGGCGAATTCGTCGAGGTGACCGCACCGGCGGGCACCAACCTGACCGGCTGGTCGGTCGTCCTCTACAACGGCAGCGGGGGCGCCGACTACGACGCCGACGTCCTGACGGGGACGGTCGCGGACCAGTCTGTCGGCTTCGGCACGCTGGTCGTCGAGTACCCGACCAATGGCCTGCAGAACGGCTCGCCGGACGGCATCGCGCTGGTCGACAACAACGGTTCGGTGGTCGAGTTCCTGTCCTACGAGGGCGTGTTCGTCGCCACCGCAGGCCCCGCCAACGGCGTCACCAGCGACGACGTCGGCGTGAGCCAAAACGGCTCGGGGCCGCTCGGCGCGTCAATCGACCGGACCGACATCGTGCCCGGCGGCTACACCTTCGTCTCGAACAGCGACAACACCAAGGGCGCGCCCAACCCCGGACTGGTGATCAACGGGATCACCATCCCCGAGCCCGCGAGTGACCCCGTCACCGCCAGCTGCGGCACGGGCGCGCTCACCGTCCTGCAGGGCGCGACCGGCAGCCGCACGGTCACCGCCACCGATCCCGACGGGACGGTCGTCTCGCTCACCATCACCAGCCCTGCGGTGCCGGGCATCACCATCGGCGCCACCACCCCGGCCGGAGGCGTCGGCGGGACGGCCAGCGCGGACGTGATGGTCGCCGGCACGACCTCGCCCGGCACCTACCAGGTCGAGGTCACGGCCAGCAACAATGACGCAGAGGCGCAGACCGGCAGCTGCACGCTGACGGTCATCGTCACGCCGGTCCGGACGATCGGCGAGGTGCAGGGCCCCGTGAGCGACACGGCTGACGGCCTGACCCACCGGTCGCCGTTCGCGCCGGCCAGCGGCAACGGCAACGGCCAGATCGTCTTCGTGCGCGGGGTCGTGACCCAGCTGGGCCGCTTCCCGACCGCCACCGGCGGGCAGAACTGGGGCTTCTGGCTGCAGAGCCGCGTAGGCAGCGCCGATGGCGACGCTACCTCGTCGGACGGCATCTTCGTCTTCATCGGCGGCTTCCAGACGGTGCTGCGCCTGGATGGCGGGCCGGCCTATCAGCCCGTGGTCGGCGACGAGATCCTGATGCGCGGCACGGTGGTGGAGTTCTTCAACCTCACCGAGCTCGGCAGCCCGCGGCTGGTGGAGGTCAGCGACACCGGCGTCGATGTGACCGATGCCGCCCAGGTCGAGACGACCGAGGCCGCTCCGCCCGACTCCCTGGCAAACGCGAACCGCTTCTGGGAGCGCCACGAGGGGATGCGCTTCCACCTTGACGCCGGCGCCCACGTCGTCGCTGCGCGCGACACGTTCCCGTCGACCAAGGACGGTGAGCTGTGGGTGATCCGCGGCGACCATGCCATCAACCAGCGGCCGGACCCGTACCAGCGCATCGTCTACCGCGATCCGCACCCGCTGGACGACCTGCCTGCCCTCTTCGACAACGGCAACGGCATGCGGATCATGCTGCAGAGCCACGGCCTGAAGGGCGCCGCCAACAGCAACGACCCGCTGATCGCGCCGGCCAACACCTACGACACGGTCATCAACGAGGTCGCCGGCTCGCTGTACTTCGCCTTCAACAAGTACGGCATCGAGATCACCGAGCAGCTCGAGCTGGGGGCCGGGGTCGACCCGGCCGCCAACTTCGCGCCGCAGGCCGTCGACCCGGCGGCCGAGTTCGCGACGTCGGACTACAACGTCGAGAACCTGTACGACTTCCGCGACGACCCGTTCGACGGCTGTGACTTCGTTGGCAACGGCGGCTGCCCGGGCGTCAACCCGCCCTTCGACTTCGTGCCCGCCTCGGAGCAGGCCTACGAGAAGCACCTCACCGACCTGGCAGCCCAGATCGCCGGACCGATGCATGCGCCGGACCTGCTCATGATCCAGGAGGCGGAGGACCAGGACATCTGCACCGTGGCGGCGAGCGCGATGGTCTGCGGGACGACGAACAACCGCGATGGCCGGCCCGACACCCTGCAGGAGCTGGCCCTGGCCATCACGGCGGCCGGCGGCCCAACCTACGTGGCGGCCTATGACCGCGACGGGGCCGATGACCGCGGCATCGTCTCCGCCTTCATGTACCGCACCGACACGGTGGAGCTGCTGCCGCCCGACGCCGACGACCCGGTGCTGGGCTCGTCACCCACCGTCGACTACCGCGGCACGCCGCTGGGCTACAACAGCCAGGTCTCCAATCCCAAGGCCCTGAACGCCGACCTGCCCTCGGACGTCGACCTGTCGACGGGCGTGGACGGCGGCACCGTCTTCACGCGGCCGCCGCAGGTCGGGCACTTCCGCGTCTGGCGCGACGGCATCGGCCTCAGCGTCTTCACCGACCTGTATGCCATGAGCAACCATTTCAGCAGCACGCCCAACGCGCGCGTCGGACAGCGCACGGAGCAGGCCGCCTACAACGCAGCCATCGTGGCGGCGCTGGCTGACGCGGGCGCCGATCGGGTGGTCAGTGCCGGCGACTTCAACGTCTTCCCCCGTCCGGACGACCCGTTCGCGCCGGGCCAGCCCTACGGCGACAACGACACCGGGCCCTCGGACCAATTGGGACCGATGTACGCCGCCGGGCTCCACAACCTGTGGGATCGGCTGGTGGCCGAGGTGCCACGCAGCGCCTACAGCTACAGCTTCGATGGGCAGGCCCAGACGCTGGACATGCAGTGGGCCACCGACGCCCAGTTCGCCGACCTGGTCGAGGTCCGGGCCGCGCACCTGAACGCCGACTTCGCCGCTGACTTCGACGGCGACGTGGCGCGTGGTGCCTCCGACCACGACCCGCAGGTGGCGCGCTGGTCCACCGATGCGACCTTCGCCCGCCTGCATGCGCTTGTGGACTACTACGTCGCCACCGGGCAGCTGCCCGCCAACAAGGCGTTCCTGTTCCACAACCGTCTCGACAAGGCCCAGGCTTTCGCCGAGCAGGGCAAGGTCGGCACGGCCCGATCGCAGCTCAAGGCATTTGGCAACCAGGCGCACGCCTTCGCATCGCCGGCCGCGGCCGATGCGATGGCCAAGGAAGCCGACCGCCTGGCCGAACTCCTCTAGCCGACGACGCCGATCAGCGGTCCCCGGCTCCGTTAACCGGCCCGTGGCCGAGTGGAGCCCCGGACGTCTCACAGCGGGGCGGTTGTCGACGTTCACCCCAGACTGAACACGCCGTGCTGCGGGTTCCTGACAGGTTCTGTCATGTACTGGCAGTAGCCTGTTGGCAGACGTCAGGAGAGGGCAAAGGCAGGCCAGTGGTGTTGAGTGACGAGTTCCTTCGCACGGTATTGAGCGATCGCGAGCGAGAGATCCAGAAGCGCATCCGGGTCCGGCGACTGATCGGGCCCAGGCATCCCACCATCCGCTGGCGTTCGGGTCGCCGGCAGGTGGGTCGGCCCGACGCCGAGGAGGGCTGAGGGCACGTCAGGCGGGCGGCGCGTTCCGAGCCAGCGCGCCGCTCGCCAGGGCGATCAGCGTCTCCCGCGCATCCGGCGGATCCAGGATCTCCACATCACCCCCCAGCCCCAGCAGCCGGCCCGGCGCCTCTTCCGGCCAGTCGACGTTCACCTCCAGGCGCGCCCATCCTTCCGGATCGGGCTCGTCCAGGACCAGGGCGCGGGCCGCGGCCCCGCCACCCACGAAGTCGCCCAGTGCCTCGACGCGGTGCGGCGCGACCCGGATGCGCAGGGTGAGCCGCGGAATCTCGCGCTCGTAGGCAGCGCTCGACTCGGTCCAGTAGGCACCCAGGTCGAACTCGTCGGGGCGCGTGAAGCGCTCATCGGATGGCTGCGCTTCGACCACCCGCGAGACGCGGTAGGTCCGCAGCTGGCCGTCGGTCCCGGCCACCACGTACCAGGTCCCTGCCTTGAGGACGAGGCCCAGCGGCTCCAGCACGCGCTCGACTCGCGAGTCGCCGCGCTGGTAGGTGACCGTCACGCGGCGCGACTCCCATACCGCCTCCGCCAGCAGGCTGAGATGCGGGACCGGCTCCGAACCGTGGAACCAGCCGGCGGCGTCCAGGAAGAAGCGCTCGACCAAGCGCGACGCGCGGGCGCGCAGCTCCCCGGGCAGGGCGGCCATCACCTTCAGCTGGGCGGCGGTCATGACCGTACCCAGGCCCAGCTCCGCTGCGGGGCCCGGCAGGCCCGACAGGAAGAGCGCCTCCGCCTCCTCGGCGGTCATGCCGGTCAGTCGGGTGCGGTAGCCCTCGACCAGCTGGACGCCGCCATGTGGCCCGCGCTCGGCGTAGATCGGGACGCCGGCCTCGCTCAGCGCCTCGACGTCGCGGTGGACGGTCCGCTCGCTGACCTCGAGCTCGCGCGCCAGCTCGGCGGCGGTCATGCGGCCGCGGGTCTGCAGCAACAGCAGCAGGCTGACCAGGCGGGACGCTCGCATCGGTCCAGAGCATAGACCGATTCCTGCCAGAACGTGTCATGAACCGCTGCCGCGGCGAGCCATCCCTCCCAGCAGGACGGTGAGCAGCCGCACCACCACCACGGCCGTCAGCTCGTTGACATCGAGGGCCGGGACCATCTCGGTGATCGCCGCACCAGCCACCCGCGTGTGAGAGGTCAGGCCCAGCAGCAGCGCCGATGCCTGGGCATAGGTCAGCCCGCTGGGAGCCGTGCCGCTGACCGCCGGCGCCACCGCCGGGTCCAGCCCGTCCAGGTCGAAGGCGATCACCACCGATGCGTCCGCCGGCAGCTGCGCCAGCAGCCAGGGCACACCGCGTTCGTCGAGCTCGCGAGCGGTGACCAGCAGGTTGCCCCGCGCCCGGGCGTCGGCGACATCAGAAGGACGCGCGCTGCCCACGCCCCGCAGGCCGACCTGCACGATGCGCTCGACATGGCCCATCTCCGCGGCACGGCGCATCGCGGAGGAGTAGCCGTCGCGCACGCCGGCCACCTCGTCACGGAAGTCGAGGTGGGCATCGACCTGGACCACGGTGATCGGCCCATGCTCGGCGTAGGCGCGCAGGAAGGGGATCGGCACGGAGTCGTCGCCGCCCAGCAGGAGCGGCACCGCCCCCGTCGCCAGGATCCGCTCCACCGCCGCCTGCGTCGCCGCCGAGTTGGCGGCGCCGTCCTCGGGGGAACCGGGCACGTCGCCGGCGTCCACCGTCCGGAACGCGCTGCCGGGCGGCAACATCGGCCCGTCCAGGTCGAAGTCGTGGTGGGTCACGAATCGCGCCAGGCGCCGCGAGCGAGCACGGATCGCGGCCGGCGCCTCGGCGCAGCCGGCGGCCGGGCCGGGTGTCGGATACGGGACGCCGAAGGGCACGCCCAGGATGACGGCGTCCGCGTCGCCGGCGGAGAGCGCCGCCGGGTCGACCGCCGGCAGGCCCAGGAAGGTGTCGGTCACCCGGCGGCGTGGCGGGCGGCGCACGAGGCGCATCGGCCAACCACCGTGACGTGCGACAGATCGACCTCGAAGCCGTCAGCGGCACGGAAGGCGGTCACGATCGCGTCCGCCTCGGCGGCCCTGATCTCGGAGCGCGCACCGCAGTCGCCGCAGTACAGGTGCCCGTGCTCGGCATCGGGACCGACGTGGAACTCCTCTCGCCCATCGGCCCCGTGCCCGTGGCGCACCAGGCCCAGTGCCTCCAGGGCATCCAGCGTGCGGTACACGGTGGAGGGGATGGTCTGCGGGTCGCGTTCGCGGCAGCGCTCGATCAGCTCGGCGCTGGTGACGTGGCCGCTGCTGCCGGCGAGGACCTCGATCACCGTGCGGCGTTGGGGCGTCCAGCGCATGCCGCGCTGCCGGAACTGCTCGCGCACCCCCGACCACGGCTCGGGCATTGATTCGGATCGGCTCATCGTGCGTTTCAGTATACGAGTAACGTTGCTATTGCCATCTCTTGCAATAGAAGCGGCGGCTCGGTAGGCTTACCGCAACCCCTTGCGATAAGCGATGGCAACCCCGCCGTCGGAGCGGAAAGGAGCTCATCTCTTGCGCCTCAGCGCCGTCATCCCTGCCCTCGCGTTGATCCTGGCCGTAACCGCCTGCTCGCCCATGGCGCCGGCAGGCTCGCCCGGAGGGAGCGGATCAACCGAGACGTCGGCCGGCTGGCAGGACACCCTGACTGGCGGCGATGACGCGCTCGACGTGGCCACCACGGTGGCACCCATCAGCTCCATCGCGCGGAACATCGGCGGGACGCGGATCCGACTGCACGGGATCGTCCCGGACGCGACCAACTCGCATACCTTCGAGCCCGCACCTTCCGATGCGGAGGTGCTGGCTAACGCCGACCTGATCGTGGTCAATGGGCTGCATCTCGAGGAGCCAACCCTGCACCTGGCGGAGGCCTCGATGTCCGATGCCGCCGAGATCAAGATGCTCGGCGACAGCACGATCGAGCCCGAAGAGTGGCTCTTTGACTTCAGCTTTCCCGAGTCAGCCGGGGATCCGAACCCGCACCTGTGGATGAACGTGCAGTACGCGCTGCGCTACGCCGAGCTGATGCGCGATTGGTTCAGTGCGGCCGACGCGGACAACGCCGACTATTACGCGGCCAACTTCGACGCATTCAAGGAACGGCTCGACGAGCTGGACGGCATGATCCGGGAGGCTGTCGCCACTGTGCCGCCGGCCAACCGCAAGCTGCTCACCTACCACGACTCCTGGGCATATTGGGCGCGGGAGTACGGCATGGACGTGGTCGGCGCCGTGCAGGCCTCCGACTTCTCGGACCCGAGTCCACAGGAGGTGGCGCGCCTGATCCAGCAGATCCGCGAGGAACACGTGCCTGCCGTCTTCGGCTCGGAGGTCTTTCCCAGCCCGGTCCTTGAGCAGATCGCCAGCGAATCGGGCGCCACCTTCATCGACGCCCTGCGAGATGACGAGCCACCCGGCGAGCAGAATGCTCCGGAGCACACCTATCTGGGGATGCTGCAGAAGGACATGCAGATCATGATCGACGCGCTCGGCGGCGACCCGATGATCTTCGACTCCCTGACCGTGACCGATACCTACCAGCCGTGAGCATCGCACGCGCCGCACTGGCAGCCGATGTCCTGGTTCGCTTCGAGGACGTGCGCTGCGCCTACGCTGGCCCGCCAGTTCTGCGCGACATCAACCTGACGATCGAACGCGGCGCGTTCGTGGGGATCGTGGGTCCGTCCGGAGCAGGCAAGACCACGCTCCTGCGCGCCATGGTCGGCGTGGTGCCACGCGTGGAGGGGCGAGTGACGATCGACGGGCAGCCCGTGGCGAGCCGCGGGCCATCCACCGTCGGCTGGGTGCCCCAGCTGCAGACTGTCGACTGGCAATTCCCCGCCACGGTTCGCGAGGTGGTTCTCATGGGCCGCTGGGCGACGCAGCGCTGGCGAGCGTGGTCCAGCCTGGAGGATCGGCAGCAGGCGGACAACCTCCTGGAACGCCTGGGCATTGGCGGGATGGGCGATCGGCATATCCGGGAGCTTTCGGGAGGGCAGCAGCAACGGGTCTTCCTGGCGCGCGCGATGATCGGCGATCCATCGCTGCTGCTGCTGGACGAGCCGACTAGCGGCGTCGACCTGAAGACGCGGGACGAGGTCCTGCACCTGTTGGCCGACCTCAATGCCGAAGGCATGACGATCGTCCTCACCACCCACGAGCTCAACACGGTGGCGGCGCACCTGCCCTGGGTGGTGTGCGTGAACGGCCGGGTGATCGCCGAGGGTGATCCCGACGATATCTTCACGTCGGCGATCCTGGGTCGCACGTACGGCGCCGAGCTACGGGTCGTGCGCCAGGACGGCATCGTCCTGGTGGCCGATGCCGCGCCTCATCGGCTGCGGGACGCCCTCCGACACCGCCACCCGGAAGGCTTCGAGCATGCGCACCACGAGCACCCCGATCACCACCACGTGCATGCCGAAGACGCGCCGGACGGCCCCCACGCGCCATGACCCTCATCAGTGAGCCGATGGCCTTCGAGTTCTTCCGCCAGGGACTCGCTGCCTCCCTGCTGGTCGGCACCCTGTGCGGCATGCTGGGGGTGTTCATCGTCCTGCGCCGGATGAGCTACATCGGCCACGGGTTGTCGCATTCGGTCTTCGGTGGGGCGGTCATCGGTTACGTGGCGTCATTCAACTTCTACCTGGCCGCCGGGCTGTGGGGATTCCTGTCGGCGCTGGCCATCAACGCCACAGCCCGCCGACGGGGCATCGGCGCCGACGCGGCCATCGGCATCGTGACGACTGCAAGCTTCGCCATCGGCGTGGCTCTCATCAGCAAGACGCGGAGCTTCACGCGCAACTTCGAGGCGGCTCTGTTCGGCAACATCCTGGGTGTCACCCCGCTCGATCTGGTGGTGGTGGCCGGAGTCACGCTGGGTGTCGCGGCCTTCATCCTGCTCTTCTACAAGCGCCTGCTGTTCATGACCTTCGATCCGGAGGTTGCGCCCATCTACGGCGTCAACGTCGGCTGGGTCGACAGCCTGTTCGCGCTGGCCATGGCGGCGACGATCGTGGCGTCGATCAACGTGGTCGGCGTCACGCTGATTGCGGCGACGCTGGTGATCCCATCCACTACCGCCCGGCTGATGACCGACTCGTTCGGCCGCATGA
Organism: Candidatus Limnocylindria bacterium; assembly: GCA_036555005.1. Lineage (GTDB taxonomy): Bacteria > Chloroflexota > Limnocylindria > QHBO01 > QHBO01 > DASSCW01. The sequence continues at coordinate 12,717 of DATBME010000002.1, forward strand.
TCGTGCTGTCGACAGCCATCGGCGCCCTCTCCGGCGGGCTGGGCATGTACGTCAGCTACTGGCTGGACATCGCCTCGGGAGCCACGATCGTCCTGCTACAGGCCGCATTCTTCCTGGCGGCGCTGGCCGGGGTCGCAATCTTCCGCCGGCCGCGGAACGCCGGCGCGCGCGCCGCCGTTGCGTCTCCAGATCCCTCTGGCCACGACGCTATCTGAGCGAGCGGTGGTGCCTGCAAGGAGGCCGTCATGACACGTACCGTCCCGATTCCCGAGCGCCCACTGCTGCGTGGCCAGCGGACATGGCTGCGTCCACTCGAGGAGCGTGACCTTCCGGCGCTCGTGTCGGCAATAAACGACAGCGACGTCGGCGGCGTCGCGGGCTTCCCGATGCCCCAGAGCCTTGCCCAGGCGAGCGCATGGCTCAGCCGCGTACTCGAGGGCTGGGGCAGAGATGGGTACTTCTTCGCTGTCTGC
>DATBME010000055.1:0-13954 GCA_036555005.1 Candidatus Limnocylindria bacterium
CCCATGGGAATCCCCCCCATGGGGAACTTGAAAACCGCTACGGGTGCAAGTCCTTCGGGGGTTCGAATCCCTCCCCCTCCGCCAAGCTCAGCCAGGGCGTGCCGTGCGGTCCGGAACCTGCAACGCACGTGGCAACCATGCAGCACACGCTTCGTGCCGCGACCGCGGCCGACCACGACTTCGTCAGACAGCTCCTGCTGACGACCTCGAAGGACTACGTCGAGCAGACGTGGGGCTGGACCAATGAGATCCAGCAGCTGGTTGACCAGGACTTCGAGCGTTGGTTCAACCCGCCGGCCAGCGGGCAGATCGTGCAGGTCGACGGCCGGGAGGTTGGCTACCTCAAGGTGGCCGATCATGAGGATGGCGTCCTCCTCGACATGGTGCTGCTCGACCCGGCGTTCCAGAACCGCGGCCTCGGCACGGCGCTGATCGAGCCGATCGTCCAGGAGGCGCACGCCAACGGCCAGGCTGTCGTGCTGCAGGTGTTGAAGGTCAACCCGTCGAAGCGCCTCTACGAGCGGTTGGGCTTCGTGGTGAGCGAAGAGCTGCCGAACCACCACCTCATGCACGCGTATCCGCCGAAAGCCTGACAGCGTGGGTCAGGCCCGGCCGGCGTCAGGCACCTCGTGGTGGAGGCGGCAGCGCGCCTCGTAGCGCTCGTCGCCCATCCCGCCGATCACGATCAGCGGCGAGTCGGCCGGCGCCGGCTGCCCGTCGATCAGGCGCTGGGTGCGGGTCGCCTGCTCCCCGCAGACCATGCAGATGGCCGTCAGCTTGGTGACCTGGTCGGCCAGCGCCATGAGACGCGGCATCGGCCCGAACGGGATGCCGCGGAAGTCGGTGTCCAGGCCGGTGACCAGGACCTGCCTGCCACCATCGGCCAGGCCTGTGACCACGTCAGGCAGGCGCTCGTCGAAGAACTGCCCCTCCTCGATGGCCACGATGTCGGCATCGCCGACCAGGCTGTCGATCCCGCCCGAGTCGTCGACGGCGCGTGCCGTGTGCTGGGCGCCCGAGCGGGAGACCACGGTCAGCGCATCGGTCCTGGTGTCCAGGCGGGGCTTGATCAGGACCACCCGGCGGCCGGCAATCGAGAAGCGCCGGAGCAGCCGCAGCATCTCGTCCGTCTTGCCGCAGAACATGCAGCCGCAGATGACGTGCACCCAGCCCGAGGTGTAGAACATCGGCCCTGACGGAGGTCAGTCGCCGACCACGGCGACGTGCTCTTCGGGAACCCCGAGCTCGGTCGCCAGCGCCCCACGCATCACCTCCGCCGGCGCCTCCTGGCCATTGATCAGCTTGAAGGTCGCCGCCGACGAGGCCAGGAACGAGAGCTGCCCGTTGGCCACCGTGCCACCTCGCTCGCCCGCCGCGCGCATCAGCGGCGTGACCTCGTGGTTGAAGACGAGGTCCAGCACGAACAGCCCGTCGGGCAGCAGCTCGGTGGGGATGGGGCTCTCGCCTTCCTCGAGGCCGATGCCGCTGCTGTTGACCAGCAGCTGCGTCTTCGCCAGGTCGGCCTCCATGAAGGTCTCGTGCCACGGTCGCGCGCGGAGCTCCAGGGACCGCGCCGTCTTGGCGAACTGGGCCACCACCGCCTCGGCCCGATGCAGGTGCCGGTTGAAGACCGCGATGTGCTGCACGCCGGAGCCGATCAGCACGGTGACGATGGCGCGCGCTCCGCCCCCGGCGCCGAGCACCAGGGCGCCCTGCGGCCACTCGCCCTCCGGCGCGCCGATCAGCGCGCGCAGGCCGGCGCGCACCCCGTCGACATCCGTGTTGTGGCCGCGCAGCTGGTCGTCGTGGCGCACCACCACGTTGACCGCGCCCGCCGTCCGCGCGTCATCCGACAGGGCGTCCACCAGGGACGCCACCTTCTCCTTGTGCGGGGCTTCAACCAGCGCGCCGGCGAACTCGTCGTGGCGCAGCTGCGCGATGACGTCGGGCAGGAGGTGCGGCCGCTTCTCCCAGCGCTCGATCTCCAGCGGCAGTCCGGCCGCCGTGATGGCAGCCTGCTGGACCGCCTCGAAGGCGGTCTGGGTGGAGGACTGGCCGATGACGGGTAGGCGCTGCACGGGAGGCTCGAGCTGGTCGGTGGGTGACGTGAGCGGAACGGACAGGCCGGGGCGTCAGCCGGTCGCTCCAGGGGGCCATGCTATCATCGGCCGCGGTCTTCGGAGAGGTCGCATAGTGGCCTAGTGCGGCGGTTTGCTAAACCGTTGAAGGGGGTTTCCTCTTCCGAGGGTTCGAATCCCTCCCTCTCCGCCAGCTCCCGTTTGGCGTGTGCCCGTAGCTCAGTGGATAGAGCGTCAGGTTGCGGACCTGAAGGTCGAAGGTTCGAGTCCTTTCGGGCACGCCACTCCTCCTCCTCACCTTGACCCGGACCTGCACCATGGTGGCGTTGAGGAGGAACCGATGACGAGCACGCCCCCCGAGCAGCCGGCCGCACCCGAGCAGCCAACGGCCCCGCCTGCCCCACCACCGCCAGCTGCGCAGTCACAGTGGTCCCCGCCCGCACCGGCTCGACCCGTGGCCACGGGATTGACCTACGGCGGGTTTTGGATCCGCTTCCTGGCCTTCTTCCTGGACGGCATCATCCTGGGCGTGATCTCGGCCGCGCTCGCGCCCCTTTTGGGCCTCGGGACGGTCGTGACCACATCGGCGGGTGGTACGGCCGTGCAGATCAACTACACGGCCAACGCGCTGTGGACGTTGCTGGGGTTGATCTACTTCATCGGCTTCTGGAGCCTGCGCGGACAGACGCCCGGCATGATCCCGTTCCGCCTCCGCGTGGTTCGTGCAGCCGATGGGTCGCGACCCGACTGGGTCGTCGGCCTGCTGCGGTATGTCGGGATCATCATCTCGATCATCCCGCTGTTCCTGGGCCTGATCTGGGCCGCCTTCGACAGCCGCAAGCAGGGCTGGCACGACAAGATCGCCGGCACGTTCGTCGTCCGCGATCCGGCCTGAGCCGATCCCGCCGCACCTATACTCCCGGCCATGCTGATCATCGGTCTCATCCTGTTCGGGATGCTCATTGGCGCGGGGGCGCAGCTGATCCTGGGCCGATACCGCGGCCAGGTCGACTGGGGCATGGCCCTGGTGTCGGGCCTGGTCGGCTCGTTCGTGGGAGGGCTGCTGTTCAGCCTCGTGGCGGGCGACGGCCTTGAGCTGCAGCCGAGCGGCATCATCGGTTCACTGCTTGGGGCCGTCATCGTCACCGCCCTGTGGCGATGGTGGGCCGGTCGCTCCGCCGCCTAGCGATCAGCGCGTAACCCGCGGCGAACTCTATCTCTAGCGGTGCTTAGAGTAATCCCTGGCACGTGGAGGTAGGTGGTGTGTCGGAGCAGAGCCTGTACGACCGGCTGGGCGGCATCTTCGCCATCGCGGCCGTGGTCGACCATTTCAGCGATGCGATCGTGAAGAACCCGATCGTTGGCCAGGGCTCCCAGAACCCGCAGCTGCGTGAGTGGCACACGCAGCAGCTCGGCCGGCTCCCGGGCCTGAAGTTCATGCGGACGCTCTGGGTTGCCAAGGTCGCCGGCGGACCGTACAGCTACGTCGGCACGCGTCCGGGCCGGGACGAGGTCAGCCTGGAGGAGGCGCACCGACGGCTCCAGATCTCGCCGGAGGAGTTCGACGAGGTGGCCGCCGAGCTGGGTCGGACGCTCGATACGGTCGGCGTCCCGGAGCGTGAGAAGGGCGAGGTGCTGGCCGCCTTCGCCGCGCACAAGGGTGAGGTGACGGAAGGCTTCCTGGTCGCGGCCGCGCGTTGAGCTGACGCGCCGCCGAGGGAGGCGGCCAGCATCGGACCACTAGCAGCGGATCGGGTACCGTCCGTCGATGCCCGGTCCTGCGCCCATCTCGGCCCTGCGCACCGTTGCCATGGCCGCGCCCGCCGCCGTCGCGATCGCGGTGTTCGGCGTTCTCTATGGGGCCGCCGCGCGGCCGCTGATCGGTCCAGAGCTGACGATGCTCTCGTCGGTCGTCGTCTTCTCGGGCGCCACCCAGTTCACCATGATCGGCCTGGTGGCCGCCGGTGCTGGAGGAGCCGCGATCCTCGCCACCGTCGCCCTGCTCAACGTCCGCCACCTGCTGATGGGCGCCGTCCTGCGCCCATCGCTGGGACCTTCGCGCCTGAAGCGCGCCCTGCTCGCCTGGTTCCTGCTGGACGAGAGCTTCGGCTTCACCATGGTCGCGGCCGAGCGCACGCCGCCGGGCGCGGCACGCATCGAGGTGGCGGAGCGGACGCTCCTCATCACCGGCCTGTGCTGCTACGGCGCCTGGCTGATCGGGACCGCGCTGGGCATCCTGGGCGCCGGCGTCCAGGGCCTGGAGGAGCTGTCGATCGCGCTCTTTCCGGTGCTCTTCATCGCGCTGGCGGCGCTGACGGCGCGGACCCTGAGCCTGGCGGCGCGGGCGGTCGTCGCGGCGGCGATCACCGCCGTCATGGCCTTCGTCCTGCCCGACCTGCGCGCACTGGCCCCGGTCGTTGCCGGCCTGCTGGTGGCGATCCCGAACGACCCCCGGAGGGGGCCAGACCGATGACCCCGATCCTGTTGGTCGCCGTCGCGGCCATCACCTACGGCAGCCGCCTTGCGGCGATGGCCGTGCTGCCCAGGCCGACCGGCCGCGTTGCGACGATCCTGGAGCGGGTGGTGCCGGCCATCTTCGCCAGCATCGCGACGCTGTCGCTGGTCACCGACCAGCAGAGCCTGGTCGCAGGTCCGATCCTGCTGGCGGCGCTGGGTGCGCTGCTGGCAGCGCCGCGGCGCTCATTTGCGCTGTGCCTGGTGGCGGGGCTGGCCGGCTACCTGATCGGCAGTGCGCTGCTCTAGCCCCGTGGTCAGCTCGTGACCGCGCCCACCATCACCGGATCGCTGGTCGGCGCATCGACGCGCTCCGCCTCGACGGTGACGGCGAAGGTATCGAAACCCGACAGGTCCTGCTCCACCGGCACCACCGCCACCGCGGCGTCGCTCGGCTCGAAGGCGCCGACATCCACCGGCACGCCGTCCGGACCGATCAGCCACAGCACGTAGAGCTGGTCGGCATCGAGCGCGCTGACGTCGGTGACCACGAACGAGGCGCCCTCGCCCGAGGTGTCGACCACGTAGCCGCGGCCCGCGTCGCCGTCGACGCGGAAGGCGGTCTCACCGGCCGCGATCGCGTCGGCCACCGCCCGCAGGGCCTGCCGCTGCTCGTCCAGCTGGGAGGTGAGGGAGAGTCCCCAGACCCCAACCGCGATCAGCGCCACTACCGCGGCCACCGCCAGCGGGCGGGCCACGTTCGGCGACAACCAGTCGAGCCAGCCTCGGCGGGCGGGCCGCGGCTCCTCCGCCGGCGCCGGTGCGGCCGCCACGGCCGGCGCAACCCGCTCTGCCTGATCCTGCGGCGTGGCCGCCACCGTGGCCAGCAGGCGATCCCGCAGGGCTGCCGACGGCTGGATCGGCTCCACGCTGGCGGCGACCACCGCGTCCACGCCCAGCAGCGACCGCAGCTCGGCATGTGGCTCCGGGCAGGTCGCCAGGTGCTCGCCCGCGGCCGCCAGCTCGTCAGCGTCCACCGCACCCAGCGCCAGGGCGCCCGCCAGCGAGTCGATGTCGGCGCAGGCGTATTGCAGCGTCATCGGTCCACCCGCTCCACCGGGACCCGGTCAGGCCCCACGCTGACCGGCGCCGCATCGGTCACCGCCAGGCTGTCGCGCAGCTTGGCCAACGCCAGCCGCAGGCGGCCGCTGGCCGTGCCCTGCGGCACGCCGGTGAGGACGGCGATCTCGCGGTAGGTGCGGCCGCCGAAGTAGGCGAGCTCCACGGCCTGCCGCTGCTCCTCCGGCAGCTGAGCCAGCGCGTCGCGCAGCTGCGCCGCCGAGCTGCGCCGGACCGCCTCCTCCCAGGTCGGGTTGGGCCCGGTGCGCAGCAGCGACTGCTCATCGGCGTCGCCGACCTCGATCGACGGACGCGTCGAGCGCAGCCGGTCGATCGCCCGATTCCGAACGATCGTCAGCAGCCACGAACGCAAGCTGCCGCGCGATGGATCGAAGCGCTCGATCTTCTGCCACACCGCCACGAATGCATCGTGCACCAGGTCCTCCGCCAGGTCCCGATCCGACACGACGCGCACGGCAACCGCCATCGCGACCGGCGCATACCGGTCGTACAGCAGGCCGAGCGCCTCGCGGTCGCCGGACCGGAGTCGTTCCGCCAGGAGCTGGTCGTCGGGTGCGTGCACTGAATCAGTCATGACGAGGCATGCAACCGTCGACGGTCGCTCCCGAGACTGGAACGTGGATGGAACGTCCCCGTATCACCGCCTCGAAGGATATCGGCTCAGATCCAGCACCAACCATCCGGGGCAGGGCCGGAGCTGATCTCGGAGTCGGGCAGCTCCAGGGTCGGCGCGTCCGGCCGTGCGCAGGTGGTGAGCCACATCCGGGCACGCCACGCGTCCGGCGATACCGGCAGGGCGGTGAGCAGCGGGAAGAAGAAGGCCAGCAGGACGACGCTGGCGATCGCAAAGGCCGCCACCGCCGAACGGCCCGCCCAGGAGCGCCAGGCCAATGCGGTCAGCACGCCAAGCCCGGCGTACAGGAACGGGATGGTCGGCAGGATGTACCACAGGAAGACCTGGCTCCGGCTGCCCTGCAGCGCCAGCCAGGGCAGGTAGGTGGCCACCGCCGCCACGATCACCACCGCCGCCGGACCGCCCACCCGCCAGCCGCCGCGCGCCCAGAGCACCGCCAGCACCACCAGCCCGATGACGCCGGCCGCCCAGGTCAGCGGGTTGCCGATGGCCAGGATCTCGCGATAGCCGTCGCCGGTGGCGAAGTAGTAGGCGACCGGGCGCTTCAGCAGCAGCCAGGACCACGGTGGCGACTCGTACGGGTGGCTGCCCGAGAGGGTGGTGTGGAAGGTGAGCATCGCCTGCTGGTGGTCCCAGATGCCACGCCACACCGTCCCTTCCTGCCAGGGCAGGCCGATGAGCTCGCCAGGCATCCGCCCGATGTACGCCGCCAGGTAGACGGCCGCCGGCACCAGCCCGAGCAGTACCACGCTGCGCGGCAGCTCCTCGCGGATGGCGAGCCAGGTGGCGCTCGACCAGCTGCGCGGCGGCGCATCCGGCCCGGCGCTGCGTCGGGCGGCGATCTCCCAGGCCGCGGTCAGGCCGATCACCGCCAGCGCTACGTAGGCGCCGGACCACTTGACCGCCACGGCCGCCCCGAGGGCCATGCCGGCCAGCAGCCGCCAGGGCCGGTGCAGGGCCAGTGCCGACAGGATCCCGCCCGGCCGTCGCTCCCAGTCCGCCGCCCGTGGGCGGTCGCGATCGTGGACCGCGAACAGGATGGCGGCCACCACGAACAGGGTGACGAACGCATCCAGCATCCCGACCCGCGACTGGACGATGTGCAGGAAGTCGCCGGCCAGCAGCGCAGCGGCTGCGAACGCGCCGACCGTCCGCGCAGTGGGCGATGCCTGGCGCAGCATCTGCCAGGTCAGCAGGAAGAGGAGCGCGACCGTGATGGTCCCGACCACGGCGGCCGAGATGCGCCAGCCGAACTCGTCGTAGCCGAAGGCCTTGATGCCGGCCCCGACCATCCAGTTGCCCAGCGGCGGATGCGCCCGGCTCGCCAGCTGGTCGATGCCACATTCGGCTGTCCCGATCACGTAGCGGCACGCGTTGCGGGCGTACCAGATCTCGTCGAACACGAAGCCCACCGGGCGGCTGAGCCCGGGCAGGCGCAGCAGGGCGGCTCCCGCCGTCACGGTCAGGAGCGCGATCCAGTCGAGGCGGGACCAGCCGGGCCGGCGGTCGATCGTCCCTTCCCTCCAGGGTCTGCTGCGCGCCCATGCTAGCCGCGCCCGCAATCCCGCCACGAATCGGCGGGGAGTGATGCATCCGGTCAGGCCTCTCGTATCCACGGCAACCGCGTCACGCGGATCCGTCGACCACACACTGAGGAGGACCTGCCCCGATGGGCCTCAACCGCACCGTCGCCGCCGTGTTCGGCGTCGTCTACCTGATCGCCGGCCTGACCGGCTTCATCCTGGCCAGCCCGCTGTTCGGCCTGTTCGAGGTCAACGCCCTGCACAACATCGTGCATGTCGTGATCGGGGCGGTGCTGCTGTGGGCGATGATGAACGGCGCCGCCGCCGTGATGGCCAACCGAGCCATCGGCGTAGTCCTGCTCGCCCTTGGCGTGCTGGGCATCTTCGTGGCGAACCCGTTGGGCCTGGTCCCCATCGGCGGCTACGACATCGGCCTGCACCTGGCCTCCGGCGCGGTGCTCGCGGGCGTCAGCCTGATGGGATCGTCCGAGATGGCAACGGCCTGAGGCCGGTTCCCTCCGTCGAGCCCCCGAGCCCGGCCCTCGCGGCCGGGCTCCTTCGTGCGGTCCGGCTAGTCCACCAGGCCCGGCGGCGGGATGAGCGCCGCGTTGCGAGCCCCCGCGGCCAGCCGCGCCATCTCCTGGCGGCAGCTCAGGGTCTTGTGGTGGGGCCCGATCGGCTCGGCGAACCAGATCAGCGCGCGCCAGCTGTCCGAGATGCTGCCAAGCCGCTCGCGCGCGTATCGGTCCTCCGGATGCAGCCAGGCGTCGCCCGGCGCCAGGCCATGGCCGGGCACCAGCTGGAAGCCGAGATGCAGCGTGCCGCAGGTGGCGACCACGCTCCACGCTCCCTCCCACGACGAGCGGGCGCGCTCGATGCTCCACCCCGGCAGGCGCTCCTCCACGTTCGCGACCACCTCGGCCCGCGCCTGGTTGGGAGCGGCCGGCAGCGGTGCCAGCAGGGCCGTCGCGAAGGCCGCCGCCAGTAGCGCGATCGCTGCCGGAGCGGGGAGCCTCCAGCGGCGTCGCCGGCGGGCGCGTGGGTCGGAGTGAGTCATCTCGCGAGCCTGGTGCGTGAGCAGGAAGTGTGCCGCTCCTCTGCTAGACTCCGCCGAGGCCGCACCACTGTCAAACGGGCGGCTTCACGTGGCACCTGGGGACCGATGAACTACGAGCTCTTCATGGCCGAGGCCATCGCCGAGGCCCGCCGGGGAGGAGAAGAGGGAGAGGTACCGGTGGGTGCCGTCGCCGTCCTGGATGACGCCATGATCGCTCGCGACCACGACCGCATGGTGCTGCAGCGAGATCCCACCGCCCACGCCGTGCTGCTCACCCTGCAGGCCACCGCCCGCAAGCTGGAGCTGCGTCGGCTGTCCGAGGTGACGATCTTCACCACCCATGAGCCGTGCGCCATGTGCGTCGGCGCGCTGGTCGAGACCGGGGTCTTCGCGCTGGTCTACGCCGTGGCGGACGAGGCGCGCGGGGCCGCCGGCAGCGCCGTCCAGCTGGCTCGCAGCAAGGCCCTGCCGCACCAGCTGTCGGTGGTCTCCGGGGTGCGCGAGACGGAGGCGCGCCGGTTGGCGACCGAGGCGCCGGCCAACGCCTGAACGCCTGAACGTCAGGCCCGGAGATCGGTCCATCCTCTGCTAGACTCGCCCGCGGAGAGGTGTCCGAGTGGTTTAAGGTGCCGCTCTCGAAAAGCGGTGTGCGATGAGCACCGTGGGTTCGAATCCCACCCTCTCCGCCACTCCCTCCACCTGACGCCCCCGCGTCGTCGCGTTCGCGGAGAGGTCGCCTAGAGGCCTATGGCGCCGCACTGGAAATGCGGTTCGGGGAAACCCGTCGGGGGTTCGAATCCCCCCCTCTCCGCCACCCTCGATTGACCGATGCCGGGCACGGCCCTACGATCGCGCTGGCCGTGCTAGGCGGGGACCTAGCGGTGCCCTGCACCCGCAATCCGCTACAGCGGGGCTGAATTCCCGGTCGAGGCCGCCGAGCCTCCGCCTCCCACGAGATCGACCGACGTTGAAAGTCGGGTCCCACGCAGCGAAGGTCCGTGAACCCCGTCAGGTCCGGAAGGAAGCAGCGGTAAGCGACCGCCTTCGGGTGCCGTGGGGCGACCTGGCTGGAGCCGGACGATCGTCGCGTGTGCGGGCGCTCGCGAACGACACCGGGTGCACGGCCGATTCCACCCAACCGCGGATCGCCGCCATCGCCTTCGCGGCGGGGCGGCGGTTCGGTGTACGGTAGCCAGACCATGTCGCCCCCTCCCGCCGAGCAGCATCGGGCCCTTTACCGGCGCTGGCGCGCACAGCGGTTTGCCGAGGTGCTCGGCCAGGACCCCATCGTCGCCACCCTGCGCCGAGCGGTGGCCGCCGACCGCACCGCGCACGCCTATCTCTTCGTCGGGCCGCGCGGCACCGGCAAGACCTCCACCGCGCGCATCCTGGCCAAGGCCATCAACTGCACCAACCGCGGTGACGACGGTGAGCCATGCGACACCTGCCCCGCCTGCGTGGCGGTGCGCGAGGGTCGTGCCCTGGACGTGATCGAGATCGATGCCGCCAGCCACGGGCTAGTCGAGGACGCTCGCGAGCTGGTGATGCGGGCCCTCACCGCGCCGGCGGAGCTGCGGCGGCGGGTCTACATCATCGACGAGGTCCACATGCTCAGCGCGCACGCCTTCAACGCGCTGCTGAAGATGGTCGAGGAGCCGCCCGACCACGTGGTCTTCATCATGGCCACCACCGACACGCACAAGGTGCCGGCCACCATCATCAGCCGCACCCAGCGCTTCGACTTCCGGCCGATCGCGGCCGATGCCATCGTCGGCAAGCTGACCCGTATCGTCGCCGCCGAGGGCGCCGAGGCCGAGCCGGAGGCGCTGGCCCTGATCGCCCGCCTGGCGGACGGCGGCATGCGCGACGCCGAGTCGTTGCTGGACCAGGTCCTGGCCTACGCCGGCGACCGCATCACGGTCGAGGCGGTGCGCGAGGCGGTGGGCCTGGCCGATGACGCGGCCATCTCCGCCCTGCTGAACGCGCTGGTGGCGGGCGACGCGCCGGCCACCCTGGATCAGATCGAGGCCCTGGCCGATGGCGGCCGCGACATGGCCCAGGTGGCGGCCCAGGCCGAGGCCGAGGCGCGCCAGCTCCTGCTGCTGACCGCCGCCGATCCGCCCGCCGCGCGCCGGCTGGCAACCATCCTGCGCACGCTGGCCGAGGCGGCCGGCGAAGGCGCCCACGAGGGTCGCGCCCGCCTGGCCATGGAGCTGCTGGCCGTGGAGCAGGCCTCGCCGGGGTCGATCCCCGCCAGCGAGCCCGCCGCCCCGGTGGCCAGTGCCCGGCCAGTCACCCCTGCCCCCGCCAGGATCGTGTCCGCCGCACCCGAACCCGCACCCGCGCCGCCCGAACCCGCGCGCGAACCCGGGCCTGAACCCGCACCGTCGCCTGCCGTTCCGCCCGCCGCCGATACCGATGCCGCGACGGCTGCGCCGACCCCGGACGGCGTGGCGGGCATCCGGTCCCGCTGGGCGGAGGTGGTGGCCAACGCCAGCCCGGCCATCAAGCCGCTGCTGAGCGAATGCCGGCCAGTGGCGCTCGATGGCGCGCACATCACGCTGGCCTTCCCGGAGGAGCGCGGCTTCATGCGCGAAAAGGCGCGGAACCGGGCCGCCGCCATCGAGCAGCTGCTGGGCAGCGTGCTGGGTGGCAGCTGGGCGGTCGACTGCATCGCCAGTAACGTCGAGCTCGAGCCACTCACCGTCCAGCAGGCGGTGGCCCCCGATCCGGGCGATCCGGAAGGCCAAGCCCTGCTGGAAGGGGTCCTGCGCATCACCGGCGGCGAGCTGGTCGATGCGCCGGAGGTCCGCTGATCTCGTTCCACCATCACGTCGGTCTCGGGCCGGCGTCCCATCCGAGAGTTGAGAGGTATCCGTGAACATCGGTCAGATCGCCAAGATGGCGCAGCAGATGCAGGCGCAGATGGCGCAGGCACAGGAGGAGCTTCGCGAGAAGACGCTGGAGGCCACCGCCGGTGGGGGAGCGATCCGCGTCGTCATCACGGGTGCCCAGGAGGTGCGGGCCATCGAGATCGACCCCGGCGCGGTGGACCCCGACGAGGTCGAGATGCTCCAGGACCTGATCCTGACCGCCGTCAACGACGCGATCAGCCGCAGCAAGGAGCTGGAGCGCGAGCGCATGGGCGCCATCGCCGGGGGCATGGGCATTCCCGGCATGCCGGGCATGGGCGGATCGCTTCCGGGCCTGCGCTGAGGGCGTGACCGGACTGATCGCGCCGGTGGCGCGGCTGATCGACGAGCTCAGCCGCCTCCCCGGCGTCGGGCGCAAGACGGCCCAACGCCTCGCCTACCACGTGCTGCGCGCCCCGCCCGACGAGGCGCGAGCCCTGGCCGAGGCGCTCGTCGCGGTGAAGGAGCAGGTCGCCTACTGTTCGATCTGCTGCAACATCACCGACGTCGGCGTCGATCCGTGCGCCATCTGCGCCGACCCGCGGCGGGATCCGACGCGGATCTGCGTGGTGGAGGAGCCGCTGGACGTGCTGGCCATCGAGCGCACCGGCGAGTTCCGCGGGCGCTACCACGTCCTGCACGGCGCCATCAGCCCCATCGACGGCATCGGTCCGGAGCAGATCAAAGCGCGGGAGCTGATCGAACGCGCGGCCCAGGGCGGGGTGGCGGAGGTGATCCTGGCCACCAACCCAAACCTGGAGGGGGAGGCGACCGCCATGTATCTGGCCGATCTGCTGGCGCGGCACGTCCCAGTGGTGACCCGCATCGCACGCGGGCTGCCGGTCGGCGGTGACCTGGAGTACGCCGATGACGTGACCCTCATCCGATCGCTGCAGGGACGCCGCGAGGTCGAGCGGGCCTGAACCTGGTCCCGCCCCTATCCGCGATAACGCAGCGTGGCGTCGATCTCGTCCAGGTGCTCGCCGCGATGCTCGCCACGAGCGGGGCTGATCGGGCTGTCGGGATCGTCGGGCCATAGGCGGTTGAGCGGCAGGGTCGCCGCGCGGGCGTCCGTCTCCTCAGCCATGCGCAGAGCCAGCTCGGCGGCAGCCCGCGGCGCGATGGCAAGGATGATCGGCCGGGTCGAGTCGTTCAGCCAATCGCCGTCCGGCTCCTGGTCGCCCTGCACCCACGGCTCGCCGCGATCGATCTTCTCGGCCAGGGTGAGGAAGCGGCTGTCCCAGTAGGCCATGTGCCCCAGCACTCCGGCCACCGTCCAGTACTCGTTCACCGGGGCGCTCAGCGCCGCGTCGTCCAGCCGCTTCACCAGCGCCCGCAGGCGCTCGCGCTGCCGGTCGTTGTTCTCGACGTAATCGCGCTCATCGGTCATCGCCTGGCAGCTCCTTCTGGATTCATGCCCTGTCCGGGGCAACATATGACCGGCCAGTAATAGGAACGGCCAAATCGGTCGAAAACGTGCCACCTTCATAACCCTCGGTCATGAGCGCGGCCGATTCCGGCCAGAACCAGTCAACTCCATGACGGGCCAGCAATATTCGGGCGAGCAGGCAAGCCACCTCGCGAGAGCCACCCTATCGCGCGGCCCTGTCAGATCCCGTCCACATCATCGGCAAGCGAGCTGGATGGCCGGCACGCTCGCTTGACGCTTGGCACCGGTCCGCGTACTATCCATCTCCGCGCCGGCGCTTTCGCCGGTCGGTGACGCACGAACGGCGGCCGCACAGGTCGCGCAGCGTGGCACCGCGAGACCCTTCATGTGGAGGCCTCGAATCGAACGAAGCCGATCTCGATCGGCGCACGTGGCTTAACAGCTGAAGAGTGACAGGAACCCACACGAGTCAGCGGGACCAAGTCTGAACTTGAACGGTGGTGGAGCCTTCGGGCAAGACCACTGTTTTTTCTGTTCGGAGAGTTTGATCCTGGCTCAGGACAAACGCTGGCGGGGTGCGTGAGACATGCAAGTCGAACGGGGTTTCACGGGGCTTGCTCTGTGAAACCTAGTGGCGGACGGCTGAGTAACGCGTAGGTGACCTGCCCGGAAGTGGGGAATAACTGCCCGAAAGGGTGGCTAATACCGCATGTGGTCGTCGAATCAGTTCGCCGACTAAAGGAGCAATCCGCTTCCGGAGGGGCCT
>DATBME010000092.1:0-9652 GCA_036555005.1 Candidatus Limnocylindria bacterium
CAGCAGCACCGTCACCAGGCCGCCGGCGAAGGCGAGGACCTGGACCACGCCCAGGCCCAGGACGGCGCTGCCGGCCCCGATCGCCAGCATCGGCAGCGCCAGCGGCGCCGCGATGCCCAGCGCCGCGCCGAAGCTGGCGCCGGCGGCGGTGCCGATCACGTACGGATCGGCCAGCGGGTTGCGCAGCAGGGCCTGGAAGACGGTGCCGGCCATGGCCAGCCCGCCGCCGACGATCATGGCCGCCAGGACTCGCGGCAGTCGGATCTGCAGGATGATGGTCTCGGCGCTGGGCGCCCAGGTCTCGGCGAAGGGCAGGCCCAGCAGCCGCCGCGCCAGGATCGCGCCGGTGTCCGCCACCCCGATCGAGGTGCTGCCGAGCGCCACGGCGGTGACCAGCAGGATCAGCAGCAGCAGGCTGCCACCGCCCAGCACCAGCGCGGTCCGTGTCAGCGACCGGCCGATCGGCAGCGGTCGCGCGGCTTCGCCGGCGGTGGCGGTGCCCATCAGTCGAAGGCGTCGGGGTGGATGACCCGCGCCAGCGCCTCCAGCCCTTCCACGATCCGCGGGCCGGGGCGCGTGATCAGGATGTCCTCCGGCAGGGGCACGACCCGCCCCTCGGCCACCGCCGTCATGCCGACCCAGCCATCGCGGCCGGCCACCGTCTCGGCGGTGATGGTCGGGTCGTAGGCTGCATCGCCGAGCACGATCAGCTCCGGATCGGCGGTGACCAGGTCCTCCAGCCCGATGGCGGTGGTGGTCGCGTCACCGGTGATCGGTTCGCCACCGGCCGTCTCGATGAGGGACGCCAGGAACGAGTCCTCGCCGGCGGTGTAGATGGTGCCTTCGAACACGCTCACCTCGTAGAAGGTGCGCGGCGGCTCCTCGCCGGCGACGGCCGTCTCCACTTCCGCGATGGTTGCGGCCATGGACGCCGTCACGTCCTCGGCCTCGGCCTGCGCATCCAGCGCTTTGCCGACCAGCTCGATGTCGGCGCTCACCTCGTCCAGGCTCTCCGGATAGAGGACGATCACCGGCAGGCCCAGGCCGGCCAGCGCGTCGATGTCCTCGCTGGAGGTCAGCTCGTTCCCGGCCGCCAGGATCAGATCTGGCTCGGTGGCCACGATCGCCTCGCGGTCCACCGGGCCGAAGCTGACGACGATGGGCAGGTCCGCGACCGTCTCGGCCACGTCATCGGGATAGCCGACCTGGTACTCGGGCACGCCAACCAGGCGGTCGCAGGCATCGAGCGCGCACACGATCTCGGTGTTCGACGGCGCCAGGCTGACGATGCGCTGCGGCTCGGCCTCGAGCGTCACCTCGCGGCCGGCATCATCGGTCACGGTGAGGGGGTAGACGGTGGCGGGCTCCGGCGTGGCGGTGGCCGGCGTGGACGGCGACGCGGCCGGGCTCTCCGACGTGCTCGGGCCGATCGCGGGCGCCGCGCAGGCGGCGACCAGCACGGCCAGGAGCAGGGATGGTGGAATGAGACGCAGATGCCGCAGCGGGCCCATGGTGATGCCTTCCCTTTCACACGAGGGTTCGGACATCGCGACCTGGCTGGGCGACCTGGCTCCCGGGCGGTGAGGCCCGGATACAGTTGCGGGACAGCGCCGGCCTTGCACCGGCTTCGCCATTCACCCGCCGGCCTTTCGGC
Source organism: Candidatus Limnocylindria bacterium (assembly GCA_036555005.1). Lineage (GTDB taxonomy): Bacteria > Chloroflexota > Limnocylindria > QHBO01 > QHBO01 > DASSCW01. The sequence continues at coordinate 1,655 of DATBME010000092.1, forward strand.
GGCGGCACCCGTCGCGGTCTTCGGTTGGTGCCGGCGATCCTAGCAGGTCGGCGCCGGATCGCCGGGCCTTCTCAGGTGCGGGGCAGGTTCACGCTATCGCTGCCGGCGGGCCTGCGTCTTCGCAGGCGTGAACCATGCCCACCGTAGAGGGAATCCGCGACGTTTTCGGCCCGGATTCGAGCGTGGCTACGGCGGGGGGCACGCCGATTCGGCCTCTAGTGAGGGTGTGATTCACGCCTGAGAAGCAGCAGGCGTGCGAGGAAGCGCGCCGAGGAAGCGCCCGAGGAAACCCGCGCGGTTGCCGGACAGCTAGGCGGGGACGCCGACCTCCGCACGCCCGTACAGCGGCGTGTCCTTGGCGGCATCGGTCAGCATCGGGTCGAGCATCTTCTGGATGGCCAGCGTGTGCGAGCAGCCGCCGGCCGACTCGAAGAGATGGCAGGTGCAGTGCCAGGCATCGGCGTCGAGGGAGATCGTGTGGGAGCCGTTGTCACCGGCGAAGCTGGCGGTCAGGCTGCTGAACTTCACCCGATCCGGCTCGTGCGCGTAGCGCATCGCCTTCTCGACCTTGCCGATCATGCTCGAGTGCACGGTTCGCGTCTCCTCTCGGCGCCGGCACCCGGCGCCGTCACTACGGCGCCCGTCAGTCGGTCGACCTGGCGAGCCGCTCCTTCAACATTGCCAACAGTGTAACCGGGGTCGGGTCGGTCTGGTAGAGGATGGCCAGGTACACGCTGACCAGGTCGCCCATGGCCACGGCGTGCAGCGTGCGCGCCAGCGGCGTCGCGCCCTCCGCCCAGACCACGCTGCGGTTGGTCGCCCGCTCGCCCAGCAGCTCCTCGACCACGCGGTAGCGCGCGCCGATGTGCTCCGGCTCCTCGCGCTCGCGCAGCTCCACCACGTACAGGGCGTCGGACAGCTCGCGCGGATTGAGGGTGCCCTCGATGGCGTTGTGGTTGGCCTCCGGCATCGGCTCGAACACGGCCCATGCCTTCGCGTTCTCGTTGAGCTGGGTCTTCCAGCGGTGCGCGACCGCGGTCATGGCGCCCGCGCCGAAGACGATCGGGATCCGCCCGAACATGGCCCAGGCCAGCTGCTTGGCCGGGTTGGCATCGGTCTCGACCGACGGCGCATTGCGTTCCAGCATGCTCTCCAGTCCCTCGACCGCCGGGCGCAGCGGATCCGGGTCCGACAGCAGGCCGGCCGAGGTCAGCAGCTCGTGGATGAGGCCCACGCCGAAGCCGATGGCGGCACGCGGCTGGCCGGGCGCCTCGTAGCGCAGGTAGGGCGTGCCTTCCGCCTCTGCCTGGCGGCCCAGCGCCCCGTCGGTGGATGCCACCACCAGCGGCAGCCCACGGCGTCGCGCCTCGGCCGCGCCCGACAGCGTCTCTACCGTGTCGCCCGAGTGGCTGGCGGCGATGACCAGCGTCCGTGGCCCGACCCAGGCCGGCAACCCGTAATCGCGATGCACGATCAGCGGCACCCTCAGCCGATCGCCGGCCAGCCCCGCCACCAGCTCGGCGCCGATGGCCGAGCCGCCCATGCCCAGCACCAGCACCAGGTCCACGTCGCGGTGCCGGTCGTCCAGGGTGATGGCGCCGGCCACCCGCCGCGCCTGGGTCAGCTGGCGCGGCAGCTCCCTGACCCGCGCCAGCATGTTCGAGGCGTCGATCTTCGCGATCACCGCCGCATCATCGAGGGTGATTGCCTCCTCGAACTGCGGCGGCCGGTCGCCGTTCGCGGCATCGTCGTCCTCGGGACGGCGCCCCGGCTCCTCGTCGGGGTGCTTGTAGCCGAAGAAGTCGCGTGCGTCCATCAGCGACCCCCGCCCACTAGGCCGCGACTCCGGCGGCGGCCATGGCACGACCAGCCTCCAGCAGGCCCTCGACGTCCTCGGGCGAGCGCGCCTCGACGTAGATGCGCAGCAGCGCCTCGGTGCCCGAGAAGCGGATCAGCAGCCACGACCCGTCCTCGCGGTAGAACTTGAAGCCGTCGTTCGTCTCGAGCGGCTGACGGCGGGCCACCGGTTGCCCGGCCAGCGCCTCCGGCGCCTCGTGCTCCAGCCGCCGCAGGGTCTCCGACTTCAGCGCGTCGTAGCCCTCCCGCGCGAAGCGGATGTCGATCCGGTTGTAGTAGCTCGGGCCGGCCAGGGCCTGCAGCTCGGCCAGCACCTCGGACGCCCGCTTGCCCCGGGTCAGCCACAGGTCGATGAGGAAGAGGCCGGAGGCCAGCCCGTCGCGCTCGGGGATGTGCATCCCGAAGCCGAAGCCGCCGGACTCCTCGCCGCCGATGACGGCGTTCGTCTCGGTCATCTTGGGCCCCACGTACTTGAAGCCCACGCCCGTCTCATACGCCTGCGTGCCGTACAGCTCGGCCAGCTTCGGCGCCATGGAGGTGGTGGTGACGGTGTAGACCGCGGGACCGATCTGCCCCCGCACGTCGAGCAGGTACCAGTACAGCAGCCCGTAGACCTGCAGCTGGTTGACGAAGACGCCCTCCTCGGTGGCCATCCCGACCCGATCGGCGTCGCCGTCGAAGGCGATCCCGATATCGGCGCCCCAGCGCGGGATCTCCTCCAGCCAGGCGTCGACGTTGGGGCGAATCGGCTCCGGGTTGACCCCGCCGAAGAAGGGATTGCGCTCGGTGTGCAGCTCGCGGACGGTGAGACGGCCGTCTCCCAGCAGCCGGGTGAACCAGCCCGCGCCGGACCCGTACAGCGGCTCGACCAGCAGGCGCCTATCCGCCGCCTTGATCCGCTCCAGGTCCACGATGCGCTCCAGCTGCTCGCGGAACTTCGGATACGGGTCGAAGGTCTCCACCAGGCCCGATGCTTCCGCATCCTCGTACGTCCGCCGCGGTGGCTTCTCGTCCTCTGGATGGCTGTCCATGGTCGCTTCGATGGCGGCCAGCATCTCCGGCGCCGCCGCGCCGCCGGTATCGGCCTTCACCTTGAAGCCATTGTCAGTCCAGGGGTTGTGGCTGGCGGTGATGACGATGCCGGCGCCGGCGCCCAGCTCCCGGGTGAAGAACGAGCCGACCTGGGTCGGCACCGCCTCGGGTGGCACGAAGGAGCGGATGTCGTGGGCGGCCAGCACCTCCACGCAGGCGCGGGCGAAGTGCTCCGAAGCGAAGCGGCGATCGTGGCACACGATCACGCCCCGCTCCGAGGCGCCGGTCTGCTGGAGGTACTCGGCCACGCCGCGGGCGCAGCGCCGCACGTTGTGGAAGGTGTAGTCCTCGGCGATGGCCGCGCGCCAGCCGTCGGTCCCGAACTTGATCGTCGTCACGTGCCGATGAGCACTCCGTGGGCGGAAACGGGGCTACATGGTAGCGCCCGCCCTCCGCCGGGCCGCAATGGTGCCTGGCGGCCCGTACGACCGAGACCGGTGGTTGCCCACCGGCCTCGTTCGCAGATCCCGCCAGATGTCGAGTGGCTCCTGTGAAGCCCGCTCGGGCGCTCGCCCCGCCCGGGGACCCTAGTTCCCGTTCGATGCCGCGCCGTACTGGCGGAGCACGTGGCCGAACTCGTTGGCGGGAGCTGTCACCGAGGCCGCGCCGGACGCGCGGAGCAGGCGGCCGAACTCATTGATTGCCTGGCGCTGTCCCTCGGCGAAGCTGGGCGGGGCTGGGGCCGCCACCGAAGCGGAGCCGTACTCGCGGAGCACGTGGCCGAACTCGTTGAGGGCCTGGCCCATCTGCGTGTTGCTGACATCGGTCCCGCGACCGATGGCTCCAGCGCCCAGCTGCCCGGAGGTGGACATGATGGCCCACGCCAAGCCGATGCCGAACGCGGCGCCCAGGATCAGGCCGATAAATCCCGTGAGGACGGCGGGCCTGCGGCCGACAGTGGAAACCATGACGCTCATTGCTGCTCTCCTTCGCTGCCACCGCCTGGTTGGCGGTTCTGCAAGGAAGGCGTGAGGCTCGGCGTCGCGCCGGCGACCGCCGGGACCGAAGGCGCTCCTGGTGGCTGCGACCTCGGATTTCACACCCGGACCGCGTCGGTCCTCCACTGCACGTCGGCCGAGGGGTCTGGGTCATAGGCGCAGTACAGGCCGGTGCGGACTGACCGGTTGAGGTGGTCGCCAATGCTGGTGTCCTGTGCCTTGATCCGATTCAGGGCGTCGCGCACCGCCTTTGCGACGCTCTGTCGAGCCCGCTCTGCAGCCGAGCCCTCCGGCCGCGCCCTGCCGCCCAGCCCGAACGCCCTTGAGAGCTCCGCTGTCAGCGCATCGATCTCCGCCCGGGCCTGATCGGCGCGCACGGGGTCGGCGCTCGCATCGGCATCATCGACTTCGGCCTGGAGCTCCTGCAGACGCGCGCGGTACGCGGCCTTCGCCTCGGCGTCCAGGATCTCATCGATGCCGCCGCCTGCGCCCGCGGGCCGGAGTCCCAGCTCCGTTGCCTTGGCCCTCGAGACTTGGGGCGCAGGTGACGACGTGCCACCCGAGACAAGCTCCAGGACATGGAACTCGCGACCCGGATGTGCGAGCAGGGTGGCCAGGTATCGAAGGCCTTTGGAGTCTCGCAGGCGGAACACAGGGTCACGGCCGATGGCCCACACGTCTCCGTCACGTTGGAAGACCGCTTCCGAGGCTTCTCGCGGCACGTCGCCCTCAACCGCTGGGACCTCTTCGAGGGCCGCCGAGACTTGCCGCTCGAGAGCCGTCATGCCCAGCGTGCGAGCCGTGTGGAGGGCTTCCTTCAGCAGTGTCGCCGCCCGTTCGGGGTGACCGTCGGCTCCATGCTGGAGGAGGACCCGGCCGAGGTCGTACTGGGCGTGCGCAGCCCATGGCCGCGCCCCCATCTGCCTGTTGATGTCGATGGCATCCCCGAGGTGCCGCTCTGCCGCGGCCACGTCGCCAATGATTGACGCCAGGAGACCCAGGTAGCGATCTGCCGCCCCCAGACTGCCCTCGACCTGGCCGACCGCGTGCCGCCCTGCGAATTGCAGCAGCTGTCGATAAAGAACCTCCGCCGACTTCACATCACTCAGACGAGCGCACGCTTCGGCAGCGAGCGCCATTCCGAGCAGCCACTCATTGTCGCGGTAGATGGCACTGAACTCATCACGCGCCAGATCGTCGAACGCGATGCGCGCTTCGTCGGCGCGACCGAGATCCAGCAGCAGGTTCACGAGGGCGGCGCGATGCAACGGATACCACGGGAACTCCTCTACCGCGACGCGAATGCCCGCCTCCGATTCAGCACTCCGGTCCTGCTCGCGCCGCAATAGATAGTGGTGAAACCTCGCAGCCGAAGCCTCGTCTCCGATCGGCGTGAGGGGGTGGGACCACTCCAGCTCGCGCGTGGTCAGTTCCTCGGCAAGCGGGTAATCCCCCTTCATCAGGGCCATGAGGGCGCGCGGACCTACCCCGAGCCACAGCTGAGAGGGCTGGCGTAGCTCGTTGGCTAGCCGTCGCACCTCCTCCTCAGCTTCCTCGGCGTCGGCCATGCGCGGGATCTCCGCGGAGGCGAGGTAAACCATCAGGTAGGCGTCGATGAGGCGCTCGGCATCTCCAGCCGACTCGGCGACCGTCACCATTTCCTCCGCAATCGCCAACCGCTCGGTGGGATTCTCCGGCCACCACGTCGCCCAGAAGCGGCCGGCCAGGGCATAGCTCAATGTCCCTGCATCGCCCAGCAGCCGTGCCAGATCAACCGCTTGTTTGCTGAGCGCAGCACACTGCTCCCGCTTCTCCGGTGAACTACGCCAGGAGCAGGCCAGCCGGATGAGCAGCCTGACGCGGAGACGGTCATCTGCACCCCCGAGCATGACAAGGGCGTCCTGCAGGAGTTGAATAATTGAGGCATCGCGACCCGGCCTCAGCCATGGCAGGCGGCCGCTGTAGCCGAGTGCCGCGCGTGCCAGCCGTCGTGCATCGTCGACCTCGCGGGCGATCCGGGCTGCCTCCTGAAACGTCGCGCGTGAGGTTTCCATCTCGCCCGCCCGCGCCTCCACGTCACCTAGGCGCAGCAGGATTTCCGTGCGCGATTCCGGGTCCGGCGTATCGGCCCCATCGAGAACTGCCAGAGCCATTCGAAAGAGGCGCGCCGCTTCTTCGTACGCCAGGGAGCGAGATGCCTGCTCGGCCGCGCTCCGCGCGTAGTCAATCGCCTTGTCGCCCGGCGAGTGCTCTACGTCAGTCGCGCGATCGGATCCCTGTGCGGCTTGAAAGAAGTGGAATGCCAGCTCGGCCAGGAAGGGCTCCGCCGTTCGACCGGCCATTTGCTCGAGCACATCGGCAATTCGCCGATGCAACCGAACGCGCCGCCCAAGGGCGATCCCGTCGTACAGGGTTTCGCGCACGAGGTCATGGGAGAACCGGTAGCGGACGACGCCGCCCATCACGGACATGAGCAGGCCGGCATCGACGGCCGGATCGAGCAGATCGAGGAGATGGTCCACGTCAATCTCAGCAACGCGACGCAGGACGTCCAGGCTGAACTCTGGACCGAGCGCTGCGCCGATCGTCATCGCGCGAATCGTCTCCTCGGGCAGGTGACCAATCCGCCGAGAGATCACCGCGCGAATGCCGGCCGGGACGGCAACCCTGAGTGACGAGAGGTCGGCGGCATCGTCGAATCCGCCTTCCACCGACAGCAGCCGGACGGCCTCCCCCACGAACAGCGGATTGCCCTTCGTCTCGCGCCAGACCGCAGATACCAGGTGGGGAGCCGGCGCAACACCAGCCGCGGAGCCGATGAATTCTGCCACGGCCGATGGCTGGAGTCCGCCGAGGGGCATAAGGCGGGTGATGGGCTCCCTCGCCAGCTCGGGCAGGGTGGAGGCGAGCGAGTGGTCAGGGGCGACCTCCACGTCCCGGTAGGTCCCGACTACCAGCGCCCGGATCATGACCAGCTGAGTGGCCAGGAAGCGAATCATCATCAGCGACGGCGTGTCGGCGGACTGCAAGTCGTCGAGGACGATCAGAAGAGGTCGTGCCAGCGCGGCATTGCGGATGAACTTGGTTGTTGAATCGAACAGCTGGAACCGCGCGGACTCGGACTCCGCCGCGGGCGGTGGTGGAAGGTCCGGGAAGAGCTCCCGAAGGTCCGGCAGCATCTGGGCGACGTCGGCGATCCCGGTTCCCAGCTGACGGCGAATATCCGCGGGATCGGCCGCCCGGACATGCTGCCTCAGAACCTGGACCCACGGCCAGTACGGCGGAGCTCCGGCGTCCTCCCAGCCTCGTCCCCACAAGACTTCGTAACCGCGATGCCGCGCATGGGATGTCAGCTCGTCTGCCAGCCGGCTCTTTCCGACACCAGGCTCGCCGCCGATCAGGACCAGGCGTCCACTTCCAGCGTCCACGGCATCGAGGTCAGCCATGAGCTCAGTGAGCTCGCGATCCCGGCCGACGAAGCCGCCTGCTGCACCCTGCGCGGTCGAAGTGCCGCCATCCACCGCGCTACGTTGCCACGGAAGCTATGGTGGCGTCGACAGTCCGGGAGGGTTTGCACTCCCTAGGCAATCCTGTCGTCGGCCAGCTCTTGGATACGATCGAGCTCCGCCTGGAGCTCCGCCAGCCGCGGCTTGACCCGGTCCCGTTCGGCCACCTCGAGCACCGACCCTTGGAACACCCGCAGCCGGCCGAACGGCAGCGGCACGATCATCCGGTCCCACCGGCGGCTGAGCCTGAACGGCGGTCGTGACGCGACGGCCCATGGCTGGATCGGCAGCCCCGACTCGCGCGCCACCATCACCACCCCGGGCTTGGCCACGCGATACGGGCCGAAGGGGCCGTCGCAGCTCACCACCAGCGTGTGGCCCGACCGGCCGAGCGCGGCCAGCTCGCGGGCCATGGCCGCGGCCTCCGTGCGCGTTCCCATGCCCTCATCGGGCAGCGTCACCACCCTGGCGCCGAACGAGCGCAGCATCGTGTTCATGACGATCCCGCGAAAGCCGCGCGTGCTGAACGACACGGCCCGGCGGTCGTGCCTCAGCTTCCAGGCAGCGATGGCGCCGACCAGGTTCGTCTCGTGCCAGATGGCGAA
>DATBME010000020.1:0-21290 GCA_036555005.1 Candidatus Limnocylindria bacterium
GACGTCGAAGCGCTCCTCGACCGTGGCGCGCACCGCGTCGCCCAGGGCGCGCACGTCGGCGGCCGAGCCGCCGCGATCGGTGACGATGAAGTTGGCGTGGCGCTCGCTGACCCTTGCGCTGCCAATGCGGTGGCCCTTCAGCCCGGCGGCGTCGATCAGCCGCCCGGCATGGTCGCCCGGCGGGTTGCGGAAGACGCTGCCGGCATTCTGGTCGGCCAGCGGCTGGGTGGCGCGGCGCTGGGCCTGGTTCTCATCGACGAGCCCCCTGATGACGTCCGGGTCGCCGCGTTCCAGGCGCAGCGTGGCGCCGAGGACGACCTCGCCGGAGTGCTTGAAGCGCGACTCCCGGTAGGCGAAGGCGCAGTCGGCCGCCGCCAGGCGCGTCACCGCATCGTCCGCGGGCTGCCAGGCGTCGACCCACTCGACCACGTGCCGCATCTCGCCGTCGTGAGCGCCGGCGTTGGCCCACACCGCGCCGCCCAGCGTCCCGGGAATGCTGATCCCGAACTCCAGGCCGCTCAGCGCCTCAGCGGTGCAGCGTTTGACGAGCATCGCCATCGGGCTGCCCGCGTCGGCCGTCAGCAGGTGACCGGCGATCGACACCTCGCGAGCGCGGTTGCGGATCACCAGTCCCCGGATGCCGGCGTCGGCCACCACCAGGTCGCTGCCGTTGCCCAGCACGAAGCACGGCACCGCCGCCTCGCGGGCGGCGCGCAGCAGCGCCAGCAGGCCCTCGCGGTCGCGCGCCTCGGCCAGGCGGTCGGCCGTGCCGCCGACGCGCAGGGTGGTCAACGGGGCGAGCGGGGCATCAGTCCGCAGCGCCAGGCCGCGCTCCACGGCCAGGGCGTCCAGCTGCGCCAGCCCCGAGGCGGCGCCGGCGGCGGCGCCCATCAGGCAGCGCCCCCGGCCAGCGAGGGCAGTGGCCGGCCCTCGCCCATGGCCAGCAGCTCGGCAGCGATCGTGTCGGCGGCGTGCGGCAGGCCCATGGTCGCCGCGGCGGCGGCCATCCGCCCGCGGATGTCGTCGTCGCGCAGTCGGGTCGCTTCGGCCAGCAGTCGCTCCCCGTCGAGCTCCTCGTCGCCCACCATGACCGCTGCTCCGCGATCGGCCAGCCACGCGGCGTTGGCCCGCTGGTGCGCCCCGGCATACGGGTACGGGACCAGGATCGAGGCCACGCCCACCGCGGTCAGCTCCGCGCAGGTCGACGAGCCGGCGCGGCCCAACACCAGGTCGCTGGCCACCAGCGCATCGGTCATGAGGTCGGTCAGGTACGCCACCGGCTGGTAGCGCTCCGCCAGCCGGCCGCCGAGGGTCGCGCGGGTCTGCTCGGCTGCCGCCATGCCGGCCTCGCCGGCAATGTGCAGCACCCGCCAGTCGGCCAGCAGCCGCTCCAGCGCAGCGGCCAGGGCATCGGTGATGCGGGCCACCGCCTGCGACCCGCCGAACACGAGCAGCAGCCGGTCGTCGGCGCCCACTCCGAATGCGCGGCGCGCCGCCAGCCGATCGGCCCCCTCAAACAAGCGGATGGGCGTGCCCGACACGAAGGCCCGGCCCGGGAAGCTGGCCAGCGTCGGCGGGAACGAGACGGCGACCCGGGTCGCCAGGCGGCCGACCGCGGCGGTCGCCCGGCCGGCCACCACGTTGCCCTCCCACACGAGCGACGGGATGCCGCGGCTGCGCGCGGCCATGACCAGCGGGATGCCCAGGTAGCCGCCGCTGGTGAAGACGGCGCGCGGCCGCAGCCGGCCGAGCAGCGCCCAGGCCTGGGGCACCGATGCGGCCAGGCGAACCGGATCCATGACCAGGTGCGCGTTCATGCCGCCGCTGCGCAGCGAGCGCACCGTCAGCTCGTGGTAGGGCAACGGCAGCTCCGCCTGCGTCGTCACGATCCGTCGCTCCAGGCCACGGACGCCGCCGACGTAGGCCAGCTCAAGCCCGGGCTGCGCGTCGCGCAGGGCCCGTGCGACGGCCAGCGCGGGGTACACGTGCCCGCCGGTCCCGCCGCCCGACACCAAATACCGCATCGAGCAAGGATCCTGTCTGGGTGGTCTCGCGCGAGATCGACAGCAGGATGCCGACCGCCACGAGATTCAGGGTGAGCGCCGTCCCGCCGTAGCTGATGAAGGGCAACGGGATGCCGGTGACCGGCAGCAGGGCAGTGACGACCATCATGTTGACGCAGGCCTGGACCACCAGCCAGGTGGTGATGCCGGCGGCCAGCAGGCCGGAGAAGGTGTCCGGCGCGTTGATGGCGATGCGATAGCCGTGGTAGGCGAGCATCACGAACAGGGACAGCACGGTCAGCGTGCCGAGCAGGCCCCACTCCTCGCCGATGATGGCGAAGATGAAGTCGGTGGACGGCGCCGGCAGGTAGAGGTACTTCATGCGGCTGTCGCCCAGCCCCTGGCCGATCACCCCGCCCAGCGCCAGCGCGAGCAGGCCCTGGATGGTGTTGTAGCCGGCGTCCAGCGGGTCCCGGAACGGGTCGAGGAAGGTCCGCACCCGTTCCAGCTGGTACGGCGTGCTGCTGATCATGACCACCACGCTGCCAACCACCGCGGCCGCAATGGCGCCCAGGTACACGAGGTTGGCGCCCGCCATGAAGAAGATGCTCAGCGCCGTCACCGCGTATACGCCGGCGGTGCCCAGGTCCGGTTCCAGGGCGATCAGCAGGAAGCCGGGCGCGACCAGCAGCCCGAACGGCAGGAATCCGTTCCAGAAGCTGCGGGCCTGCCTCCCCCGCCGGTCGAGCCAGTGGGCGAGGTAGATGCAGATGGCCAGCTTGGCGAGCTCGGCGGGCTGGAAGCCGAAGCCGGCAATCTCGATCCAGCGCCGCGAGCCGTTGACCTCGTCACCGATGCCGGGGATGAGCACTGCCACCAGCAGCGCCAGGGTGACGACGTAGAAGGGAATGGCCAGGTAGCGCAGCAGCCGGAAGTCGGTGCGGCTGGCCAGGAACATGGCGCCCAGCCCGAACGCGGCCCAGGTCGCCTGCTGCACGCCGACGGCCGATGGTTCGCCGATGCGCAGGTACGACTGGACGCTGGACGCCGAGTAGACCATCACCACGCCGATGGCGACCAGCGCCAGCACGGCGGTCAGCAGCGGATAGCTGACGTGGTGGCGTTCGCGGCGCACGCCGGAGGTGCGCGAGCCTGCGGCACGGGAGGCAGCGCCCCGGCGCGTGACGGCGACGGCCGCGCTCACGCCTCGCCACCGTCCAACGCCGCGACCGCGTCCCGGAACGCGTCGCCGCGGGCGGCATAGTCGGCGAACATGTCGAAGCTGGCTGCCGCCGGGGAGAGCAGCACCACGTCGCCGGGCCGCGCCAGCCCGGCGGCCAGGCGCACCGCCTCGACCATGGTCGACGCGCGGCGGGTCTCCACCCGTCCGGCCACCAGGCCATCCAGCGCCTCGGCCGACTCGCCGATCAGGACCACGGCCCGGGCGCGCCGGGCGATGGCCTCCGCCAGCTCACCGTAATCCAGGCCTTTGCCGCGCCCGCCGGCGATCAGCACCACCGGGGCGGGCGCGAACGCGTCCAGCCCGGCCATCGCGGCCAGCGGGATGGTGGCCTGCGAGTCGTTGACCCACCGCACTCCGCCCCGCTCGGCCACGGTCTCCAGCCGGTGCGGCACGCCGGCGAAGCCGCGCACCGCAGCGGCGATGGCGCCCGGCGAAGCGCCGGCCAGGCGCGCCGCCAGCGCGGCGGCCAGGACGTTGCCCAGCATGTGGCGCCCCGGCAGCGGCACCTCAGCGGCCGGCAGCATGGCCTCGCCGCCCACCACCACCTGCTCGTCGCGAACCGCGGCGGCCAGCGGCCCGTCGGTCAGCGGCCCGTCGGCCAGCCCGTACCAGCGCACGTCGGCCGCGAGGCGCTCGCCCAGCGCGCGGCAACCCGGGTCGTCCGCATTCAGGATCACGATCCCGTCGCGGCTCAGCTCGGCGAGGCGCGCCTTGACGGCCTGGTAGGCCTCGACCGAGCCGTGGCGGTCCAGGTGGTCGGCGCCGATATTGGTGTAGACCGCGATCTCCGCCCCGCGCGGGATGGTGGGCAGCTGCAGCTCGGACAGCTCGAGCACGGCCCAGTCGTCCGGTCCGAGCAGGTCGACGCGCTCGATCAGCGGTGTCCCGATGTTGCCGCCCACGGCGTGCCGGACGTCCGCCGCCGCGAGCATGGCGCCGATCAGCGCCGTCGTCGTCGTCTTCCCCTTGGTGCCGGTCACGGCCAGCACCCTGGCCCGGGTCAGGGAGAGGAACAGGTCGACCTCGCCCAGCACCGTCACGCCGCGCGCCTCGGCCGCGCTCAACGCCTCGCGCAGCCACGGCTCGGTGGTCGGGAACCGCGCCGAGATGGACGGGCTCGTCACCACCAGCTCGGTCGCGGCCAGCAGCCGCTCCACCGCCGCGGCCTCGACCCCGAAGGCCAGGGCCGGCGACCGTCCCTCGAGCGCGGCCAGCGCCTCGGCCAGCTCGTCGGCCGTCCGGCGGTCGTACACCGTGACCTCGGCGCCGGCGTCGACCAGCATGCGGCTGGCCGCCACGCCGGATCGCGCCAGCCCGAGTACCAGCACACGGCGCCCGCGCAGGTCGGCGGTGGAGGTGATGGGGGCGGTCATGGTCTGCATCGGTCCTAGGAGAGCCCGGTAGTAGTGGCCAGGAAGACGCTGAAGCCGAGCAGCGCGGCCAGCGCGCTGACGATCCAGAAGCGGACCGTGATCTTCTCCTCCGCCCAGCCGACCAGCTCGAAGTGGTGCTGGAGCGGCGCCATCCGGAAGATGCGGCGGCCTCGCAGGCGGAAGCTGATGACCTGCAGGACCACGCTCATGATGACCGCGAAGAAGACGATCCCGATGATCACCAGCAGCGGCAGCTGCCGGCTGAGGGTGGCGACCACGGCCAGCGTGGCGCCCAGGCCCAGCGACCCGGAGTCGCCCATGAAGATCTGCGCCGGGTGGACGTTGAACCACAGGAAGCCCATCAGGGCGCCGACGATCAACGCGCAGAAGATCGCCAGGTTGGGCTGCGGCCCGAGCCGGCCGGGCGGGTCGAACAGCGCGATCAGCAGGTAGGCCACGAAGCTGAAGATGAGGACGCCGGCCGCCAGACCGTCCAGACCATCGGTCAGGTTCACCGCGTTGCTGACGCCCACGATCACGAACGCCATGAACAGCGCGAAGAAGAGGGCGCCGACCACCACCTCGCCCAGGAACGGGATGTTCAGGACGGTGATGTTGAAGTGGCGCTGGACGTAGAACGCGGCGAGCAGCGCCACCACGGTCTGCCACATCAGCTTCCAGCGGCCGCGCATGCCCACGCCGCTGCGCGCGTTCACGTAGTCGTCGATCGCGCCCAGGATGCCGACGCCCACCAGCGCCAGCATCGGCGTCAGCGTGACGCTGTCCTCGATGCGCATGGCCATGGCCAGGAACATGACCACCAGCACCATCAACATGCCGCCCATGGTCGGGGTGCCGGCCTTGACCTGGTGGCCCTCCGGGCCATCGGTCCGGATGCGCTTGCCGAAGCCCAGCCGCTGCAGCAGGCCGATGTACAGCGGGCCGAGCAGCAGGACGCCGGTGAAGGCCAGCAGCAGGGCGACCACGATGCTGATCACGTTCGGCCGCCCAGCGCGTCGACCAGGCGATCCAGCTCCACCCCGCGCGACCCCTTGACCAGCACCAGGTCACCGGCGCCGGCCGGGATGGCCCGATCGAAGGCGGCCGCCGCCTCAGCGACGTCAGCCGCGGTGTCCACACGCCCGAGGCCCGCCGTACGGGCAGCCTCGGCGATCCACCGGCCGCGTTCGCCCACCGCCAGCAGCCCGTCGACGATGGCGGCCGCCTTCGCCCCGATCTCCCTGTGCAGTCGCTCCTCGTCCGGGCCCAGCTCCAGCATTTCCCCCAGCACCGCATAGCGGCGCCGTCCGGCTGCGAGCGGGGTTTCGCCCATGAAGTCGAGTGCGGCGACCACCGACACCGGCGAGGCGTTGTAGGTGTCGTCGATCAGGGTGGCGCCCGATGCAGCCGACATGACCGCCATGCGGTGCTCGGCATGACTGCCGGCCGCCAGAGCGGCCTCGACCTCATCGAGCGGCACCGCGAAGCGCTCGGCCACGGCCGCCGCGGCCAGGGCGTGCGGCACCAGGTGGCGGCCGGGCATGGCGCTGCGCAGGCGGCGGGTGCCCCACGGCGAGTGCAGGGTGAAGGCGGTGCCGTCGAGTCCCAGCGACTCGATCTCGTTGGCTCGGACGGTGGCCTCGGGACGCAGCCCGTAGGTGCGCACCTCGGCCGCCGTGACGGACGCCATGGCCGCCACCCGCTGGTCGTCGGCGTTCAGCACGGCCAGGCCGTCGCTCGGCAGCGCCGCCGGCAGCTCCGACTTGGCGCGCGTGATGGCCTCGATGCTGCCCGCGCGCTGCAGGTGCGTGGGATGGACCGCCAGCACCACGCCCACCTCCGGTCGGGCGATCTCGGCCAGGCGGGCGATCTCGCCCTCGGTGTACATGCTCATCTCGAGCACGGCCAGCTCGTGCCCCGGCTCCAGGCGCAGCAGCGTCATAGGCAGGCCCGTTTCCGAGTTGAGGTTCCCCTCGTTGCGCAGCACCCTCGACGTCCGCGCCAGCATGTCGGCGACGATCTCCTTGGCTATCGTCTTGCCGGTCGAGCCGGTGATCCCCGTCACACGCACCGACGAACGGCCGCGCCACCACGTGGCCAGCTCCTGCAGCGCGGCGAGGGTGTCCGGCACCTGCACCAGCGCCATCTCCGTAGCGTCGGGGAGGGGCACCGCTCGCTCGACCAGCGCGACGACGGCGCCGTTGGCGGCCGCCTCGGCCACGAAATCATGGCCGTCGGTGCGCTCGCCGCGCAGCGCCACGAACAGGCTGCCGGGGGTGGCGTGCCGCGAGTCGACGGCGGCGGTGGTGAAGGAGGTGACGGTCGTCGGTCGGAGGAGGCGGCCGCCGGTGGCGGCCACGAGGTCATCGAGACCAATCGATGGTGGCACTCGGCTTCCTGCGACGGGTTCGGCCCACTCTAGCAGCCTCATCGGCTGGCCACCGGCTGGGCGGGCCGGTCCGGCGGGATGGCCAGATAGCTGAGGATGTCGGGCGCCAGCTCGCGGAACAGGTCGTCCGGCCGCTGCGCCATCTGGTACAGGCCCCAGGTCGCCGGCCGGTGGATCAGCAGCAGCGTGCAGATCTTGGGGTCCGAGGCCGGCATCAGCGAGATGAAGCTGGAGTCGATCCAGCCGTTGACGTAGCCGAAGTGCGTGGACCGCTCGTAGATCGGCTTACCGCGCTCATCGGTGCCGGTTTGGACACGCGTGGTGATCGGTCCGGCGATCTGGGCGGTACCGGTCTTGCCGGCCACCGAGTAGCCGGGGATGGAGGCCGGCTGCGCGATGCCCTCGTCCACGGCGTCGGTGAGCAGCCGCAGCACGGTGTCGGCCGTCTCCTCGCGCATGATGCGCCGCGGGGTCGGCGGCTGGGCCTGGTGGTAGGTCCCGTCCGGCGTCGTCCAGCCGGCGACCACGTGGGGCGTGACCAGCTCCCCGCCGTTGCCGATGGCGGCGTACCCCGCCACCAGCTGCATGGCGGTCACCGACAGCCCCTGGCCGAACGCGTTCTGCGCCGCGGTCAGGTCACCCGAGCCGTTCGGGCCATCCGGGTTCCACACCACGCCCGACGCCTCGCCCGAGATCTCGATCCCGGTCGGCACGCCGAAGCCGAAGCGGCGGAAGGCCTGGTACAGGCGCTCGCGGCCGAGGGCCAGCCCGATCTTGGCCGCTCCGACGTTGTTCGACAGCTTCAGGACGTCCCCGGCCGTGATCCGGCCGTGGCCGTAGGGTGACGTGTAACGGTCCGCATTCTGGATACGGACGTCTCCGATGCGCAGATTGTTGTTGTCCTTGAACCGGTCGGTCAGGGTGATGGCGCCGGCGTCCAGGGCGGCGGACACAGTGAAGGCCTTCATCACCGATCCCGGCTCGTACTGGCGCGCCACGGCCGGGTTGCTGAAGACCTCCGGGTCCAGCGTGCCGTACCGGTTGGCGTCGTACGACGGGAAGGTGGCCAGCGCCAGCACCGCGCCGCTGGTGACGTCCATCACCACACCGGTCACGCCTTCGGCGCTGTTGCGCCGATAGGTGCTCCACAGCGCGACCTCCAGCAGGTGCTGCAGGCCGGCGTCGATGGTCAGCTGCACGTCGGAGCCGTCCACCGGCTGCCGCAGCTCGTCGACCGAATCGGCGATCTGGCGGCCGATCACGTCCTCCTGGGCGGCGACCGATCCGGACAGCCCGGCCAGCAAGTCATCCTCGGCGGACTCGATGCCGTACTGCCCCACCCCGTCCACGTTGACGAAGCCGATGACCTGCGCCGCCAGGGTCGTTCGCGGCGAGATGCCCTGGACCGGGTAGACGCGCTTCGTCTCGGGCAGCATGCCGATGCCCGGCAGGTCCATGTTCCTGACCCGCTCGCTGACCGTCGGGTCGACCCGGCGCTGCAGCCAGACCCACGGGTCCTCGCTGGTCAGCCGCGCGCGCAGGTCGTCCACATCCATGCTCAGCGCCGGGGCCAGCAGGGCGGCCGCGCTCTCGGGGTCCTCGACCGATGGTGGCGTGGCGAAGATCGACTGCAGCTCGACCGAGGTGGCCAGGAGCACGCCGCTGGCATCGGTGATCTCGCCGCGCTCGGCCGGGATCTGCTCGTGCCGGGCCAGCTGGTGCAGCGCGATGGCGGTCAGGGGGTCGCGCTCGACGATCTGCCACCAGGCCAGCCGCGTGCCGATCCCGGTGGCGACGATGGCCGCCACCAGGAGCAGGATCAGGGCGCGGGCACGGCTGTCGGTCCTGGCGAGCAATGGCTTCTCCCGGCTCCGCCCGGGCGGGGCGGAGCCATCGGTTCACTTGTGTTGCTTGGTCGATGGCTGGGCGAAGGTGACGACATCCGGGGACAGCGTCTCGAGCTGCAGCGTGGTCTTGGCGCGGTGCTGGATGACGGCCGGGGATCGGGCTTCACCGATCTGGAAGAGCAGCTGCTGCTGCTCGGCGCGCAGCTCGGCGAGCGCCGCGTGCAGGTCGGCGATCTCGTAGCCGGTGGCCGCCACGTGGCTCGACTGGCTGAGGTGGAAGAGCGCCAGCCCCGCGGCCGCGGCGATCCCGATCAGCATGCCGGGCACGCCGCCCACCCGCTGCGCACGCCGCCCGGCTCCCGCTCGGCGGCGAGGCTGCGCGATGGTGCGCGGGCGCGGCCGGGTGCGGCCGAAGAGGCCGAACCGGCGAGCGGGACGGGCGCCGACGATGGCCATGTTCGGGTCAGGCCGCCGAGCGTCCGCTGAGGCGAATGCCCCACGAGGTGGGCGACTCGAAGTCGAGGCTCTCCTCGATCTCGAAGGCGGTCATCGTCTCCGCGTGCCCGGACTCCTCGCGCTCGGCCTCGCGTTCGCGCCGCTCGCGAAGCTCGCGCTGCCGGGGCGAGTACATGCGGCGCCGGCTGGACTGATGACGTGGCTTGCCTCGACTCATGCTGGTGACCCTCCGTCGCGTCCGTTTCCGCTGGCCGGGACGAGCTTCTCGGCCACGCGCAGGCGTGCGCTGCGCGCGCGGCGATTGCGGCCGACCTCGTCCGGCCCGGCCGTGATCCCCCGTCGATGAATGACCCGCAGCTGCGCCCGATGGCCGCAGGTGCAGACCGGCGGCAGCGGATCCTCCACGCAGTCGCGGCTCTCGCGCGCCATGAAGCGCTTGACGATCCGGTCCTCGCCGGAGTGGTAGCTGATGACTGCCAGCCGGCCTCCGGGACGCAGGGCGGCCAGCGCCCCGGACAGGGCCGGCGGCAGGACCTCCAGCTCACGGTTGACGGCGATGCGCAGCGCCTGGAAGGTGCGCGTCGCCGGATGAATGCGGCCTGCATCGGCTCCGCTGGCGGGCGCGGCGCTGGCGACGACCGTGGCGAGGTCGGCGGTGGTCACCAACCGCCCCTCCGCGCGCGCCGCCAGGATCGCCTTCGCGATGCGACCCGCACGGCGCTCCTCACCAAACGTCGCGAGGATTCCGGCGAGCTCTCGCTGCGACGTCCGGTCGATGAGCTCCACGGCCGAGATGCCGGTCTCTTCATCGAACCGCATATCCGGCGGCGCATCGGCCGTGAAGCTGAAGCCCCGAGCTCGATCGGCCAGCTGATAGCTGCTCAGGCCGAGGTCGAAAAGGACCCCGTCCAGCGGGATGAACGACTCCTCGCGAGCCACGTCGTAGATCGACTCGAAGTTGGCCTGGCGCAGCACCACCCGTGCGCCATATGGCGCCAGCACACGGTGCGCCTCCTCGATGGCCGCCCGGTCGGCATCCAGGCCGAGCAGGCGACCATCGGGAGACGTGGCCTCCAGCAGCCGAGCGGCGTGCCCTCCGCCCCCGACCGTGCAATCGGCGATGGAGCTGCCCGTCCGCGGGTCGAGAGAGGCGAGAACCTCGTCGACCAGGACCGGCAGGTGCCCTTCTCCCATTCGCCGCTGCACCTCCTAAGTCGGGTGACGGGCCGATCGGCCCGGAGACGCATGAATGGCGGGGCGGCACGTGCGTCATGGCGTGCTCGCCCGCTAGATACCGAGGTCGGCGAGGTGCTCGGCGAGCGCCTCCGGCTCGTCCTCGATCTTGGCCCGATACGGCTGCCAGGCAGCCGGGGACCAGATCTCCAATCGGTTCAGCGCCCCCACCACCACCACCTCGCCCTCGGCGATGCCGGCGTACTCGCGCAGGTACTGCGGCAGGAGGACGCGCCCCTGTCGGTCGAGCTCCACCTCGACCGCGCCCGATGACATGAAGCGCGCGAACTCGCGCGCCCGCGGGTTGGTCAGCGGCAGGGCCCGCAGCTTCCCCGCCAGGTCCTCCCACTCGTCCTGCGGGAACAGGCCCAGGCAGCGATCCAGCCAGCGGGCCAGCGTGGCACCGGCCGCCAGCCGCCCGCGGAACCGCGCCGGGACCGCTACGCGGCCGCGGTCGTCCAGGGCATGCCGGAACTCGCCGGTGAGGAATGACGCCCGATCCATTGCGCTCGTGATCTACCACTGCTCCCCATTTGGCCCCACTTTGGACCACAGGGCGCCATCATACAGGGCAGTCCTCCCCCGTCAAGGGGTTTTGCGCATGGCAGGGAGGGACGATGGTCCTGGGACCGCGGCACGCAGACCCGGCGCGGCTCATTCGGGCCGCGGGCGTCAGTTGGAGGTGAGGCGTCCCCCGCCGGCGTCCACCGTCGAGCAGCTCTCGACCTCACCCGCGCCACCGGCGTCGGAGGCGAAGACGGTCATGCACAGACGGTGCTCCCCGGACTCCAGGGCAAGGATCGGATAGGCGATCTCGACTGCTGCTTCGCCGCCACCCGGCTCGGATGCTTCGGGCAGGCGCGGGTCTGCTCCCAGGCTGATGTCGATCGGGTCGCCGCCGTCGACGGTCAGCTGGATGCGCACGATCTGCGGCAGCACCACCGCCTGCAGGATCTCCGGCAGCAACGCCAGGTCGATCACCGTCGTGCACAGGCCCTCGGTCAGCTCGGCCATCTCCTGCAGGCCGCCGAGGTCCGTGGCCTGCTCGCACCTGGCTTCGGCTCCGACGGCGAAGGTCTGGAAGACGGCGGTGGCGTCGCAGGGCAGGACGCTCGAGACCGGCTCCCCGGACCGGTTCCTGCCATCCGACAGGAAGACGACCAGCCGGTTCTCATTCTCGGTCTGGCTCATCACCTCGCAGGCGGCGACGACGCCGGCGCTGAAGGTGGTCGTCACCGTATTGGTCTCGACCGGCGTGAACATGCGGAAGCCCACCGGCGACCGTCGCCCGCCGCTGTAGGCGGACTCCAGGGCCTCGACCACGTTCGGCGTGCCGTCGCCGTCATCATCGGCGTCCGGCGCGGCCAGGACCTGCGTGCCGGCGTCGTCGGCCAGGTCGGCCGTGGTCGCCCCGCCCGCGAACCCGACCACCCCCACCTCGCTCACCGCGCCGTTCTCGATCGCCTGCGTGTTCAGCGACGTCGCCGCCGCGATCTCGCAGTCGAGCGTCGTGTCCGACAGCCCGTCGCGGTTCCGGTCGCCGCCGCAGCCGAGTCCGGTCAGCGTCGTCCACGACAGGTCGATGACGTAGACGATCGTGGTCTGCGGGACCTCGGCCGGCTCGCCGATGGCTGCCGCGGCCACGAGTCGCTGCGAGCCGTCATTTGGCGCCGACAGGCTGATCAGCTCGGCGCTCAGATCGGTCCCCGTCGGCAGCGTCCCGGTGACCAGGGACGGCGGCACCTGGTTGCGGAGGTACCAGTAGGCGCCGCCGCCCGCCACTCCCACGATCAGCAGCACCAGCACGGCCGTGACGATGATCCCGCCCCATGCGCGCCGCTTCTTCTCCGGCCGGCCGGCAGCGGCTGCCGCCGCGGGCGCCGGATAGGGAGGCAACGGCGCCGGATGGCGAAGCGCCTCCAGCTCCTCGGTGGGGATGACGAGCACGCCGCGCAGGTAGCGCGGGCAGTTGCCATACCCCGGCTGCAGGCAGACTTTCTGCTGCTGCTCGGCCGATAGCTCGGCGGGGTCACCGAACGCGTAGCAGCGATGCTCGTCGCTGACGCTCTCCTGGTAGTCGGTCCGGCTCCCGGCCATTCCCAGGAACGGGCAGATCGTCTCCGGGCGCTTTGCCAGCTCTTCGAACAGGGCGCGCCGTTCCGCCTCGCGAGCGGCATTCTCCTGTTCGCGCTTGCGTCGTCCGAACACAGACCCTCGTCGTTCTCCTGCCGTTCACGGACGCGTGGCGCCCGCCAAATGCGACGTGAGTCTAGCGTGCACCCGGCGCCATGGCCGCTGGTCCCATGGGGGTACGAACGCGCCATTGAGGGCGCCGATCGGGTGCTCCTAGGCTGGACGCCGGCACGGCTGCGACCGGCGGCCGGGGGCCGGGACTGGAGCCAGGGGTGGCAATCGAGGAGATCGACAGCAGCGAGCGCGCACCGATCCCCCGCCAGGGGCGGATCCGGCGCTGCAGCGTGCGCCACGTGTCGATCGTGCCCGGCATCAAGCTCCCCACCGTCCAGGTCGACTGCCTGCTCGGCGGGCGCGAGCACCCGCTGCCGCTGGGCACCATGGACGAGGCGCGCCCCATCTGCGACGCCTGCACCGCAACCACCGTCTGGCGCGCCGACGAGGACTGAGCGGTCATGGCGCGGCCGGTGCCGGGCTGCTGGCCAGTCACGGCGCGGGTCGCCGTCGACGGAAGAACGATCACGTGGGATCAGCTTGAGAGCGAGCAGGCACCGACCCGCGACTTCTCCTCTTTGCGGTTCACCTTCGATCGCGACCAGTACGAGGCCGAAATCGACCGTGTCCTGCCGGCCGAACCGCGGGCGAGTGGCTTGGAATGAGGCAGGCTGGCCGAATCGAACCCACTCCACCGCCCCCTCATCTGGCCGTTCTTCGGGCCCACTCGTTGGGTCAGGCGTGGACGGACCCCGTCACAGGCCGTTGCGCTAGCCGGCCAAGACGGGGCCCGTCCGCGTCACACGTGACAAGTCCCTGGAGGGCGGCCTGTAAGCCGAGTTCTGTGCCCGGACCGACTTGCGCCGGCCCGGCGACGGCCATCCATCTGAGCGACCTACCCGAGGGCTGAGCGAGCAGCCTCGACGCCCTCCTATTCGGTCTTGCTCCGGCTCGAGCTTGCCGCGTTTCACTCCCGCCGAAGCGGGCATCGTCACTGTGGCGCTGGTCCTCGCCTCACGGCGGACGGGCGTTACCCGCGAGCCTGCTCTGTGGAGCTCGGACTTTCCTCGGACGCGGCCTTTCGACCGATGCGCCCGCGGCCGTCCGGCCGCCTCCAGGGACCCGATTCTACCCGAGTTCGGCGCCCACACCCGAACGCGCGTTCGGTTCAGCGCGCTCAGCTGCCCCGCTGATCGATCGCGACGTTCGAGAGCCGATCGGCCTCCTTGTTCAGCTCGCGCGGGACGTGGCCGACCGTGTAGCCGTCGAAGCCGGCCAGCAGCTCCATCACCCGGGCGTGGATCGGCTTGAGGTCCGGATGCTTGACCCGGTAGATGCCGGCGATCTGGCGCGCCACCAGCTCCGAGTCCATGCGCAGGTCGACCCGCGAGGCGCCGAGCAGCTTGGCCTCCTCCAGCGCCAGGGCGACCGCGGTCCACTCGGCGTAGTTGTTGGTCCGATCGCCAAGGAAGACCGCCAGCTCGGATACCAGCGATCCGTCCGCCGCGTTGCGCAGAGCGGCGCCGGCTCCGGCGGGGCCCGGGTTGCCGCGCGCCGCTCCGTCGGTATGGATCAGGAGGCGCAGGCCGTCAACCGTCGCCGTCCCCCGCTCCCTCCCCCACCTTCGCCGATCCGGCGCGCGGCGTGGCGGGCTTCGCTGCCTCGGGCGCCCGCCGGCCCGTGCCCGTGATCGCGCGCCAGGCCGCCTGCAGCGGGTCGTAGTGCGCGTCGACGACGCGCTCCTTCAACGGGATGATGGCGTTGTCGGTGATCTTGATGTGCTCCGGACAGACCTCGGTGCAGCACTTGGTGATGTTGCAGTAGCCGATGTTGCCCTCGTCCTTCAGGTAGCGCCGCCGGTCGGCCGTATCCATCGGATGGAGCTCCAGGCCCGCGACCCGCACCAGGTAGCGCGGCCCGAGGAACGGGTTCTTGGTCTCGTGGTTGCGCAGCACGTGGCAGACGTCCTGGCACAGGAAGCACTCGATGCACTTGCGGAACTCCTGCACCCGCTCGATGTCCTGCTGCTGCCAGCGCCATGCCTCCTCCGGCGCGTCGGCCGGCGGTGTGAAGGGCTGGATGCGGCTGTTCACCTCGTAGTTCCATGACACGTCGGTGACCAGGTCCTTGATGAGCGGGAAGGTCCGCATCGGCTCCACCTTGATCGGCCGGTCAGAGGGCAGGTCGCTGAGGCGCGTCTTGCAGGTGAGCGACGGCATGCCGTTCACCTCGGCACTGCAGGACCCGCACTTGGCCGCCTTGCAGTTCCAGCGCACCGCCAGGTCGGGAGCCTCGTTGGCCTGGATCCAGTGCAGGGCGTCCAGCACGACCATCCCCTCCTCCACCGGCACCGAGAACTGGATGAAGGCGCCCTCGTCCTCCGGGCCGCCGCGGAAGACGTCGAAGTGCCGGAAGGCGAGGGTGCGGGCGAACGGCATGCGACGGCTCCTCAGGTCGTGATCAGGCTGCGCAGATCATCGGGCATCTCGGGCAGCGGGCGGGCCTCCACCCGCATCTGGTCGCCCTCCTGCGACACCGTGTTGTTTTGCCTGCCCCACTCGGCATCGAGGCCGGGATGGTCCAACCGGGCGTGGGCGCCCCGGCTCTCCGTGCGCCGCGCCGCGCTGCGGGCCACCGCCTCCGAGCAGATCAGCATGTTGCGCAGCTCGAAGACCAGGTTCCAGCCGGGGTTGTAGGCGGGCGCGCCCGCGGTCCGCACCTTCGCCCAACGCTGGCGCAGGGCGCCGATCTGCTCGATCGCCTCCTCCAGGTCGGCGGCGGTGCGGAAGATGCCGACCAGCTCCTGCATCATGGCCTGCAGGTCCTGGTGGAGCCGATACGGGTCCTCGCCGCCGGCGCGGTCGAACGGCGCCTGCAGCTCCCCCTTCGTCTTCCGTAGTTGCCGCCCGTCGAGCTTCGGCGCCTTGCCCTGCTCGCCGGCAAAGGCCGCGGCCGCCGCCCCGGCGCGGCGGCCGAAGACGAGCAGGTCGGAGAGCGAGTTGCCGCCCAGCCGATTGGCGCCGTGCATGCCGCCGGCCACCTCGCCGGCCGCGTAGAGGCCGGGCACGCTGCTGGCCGCCGTCTCCGGGTCGACGCGCACGCCGCCCATCACGTAGTGGC
Organism: Candidatus Limnocylindria bacterium; assembly: GCA_036555005.1. Taxonomy (GTDB): domain Bacteria; phylum Chloroflexota; class Limnocylindria; order QHBO01; family QHBO01; genus DASSCW01. The sequence goes on from DATBME010000020.1 coordinate 15,852, forward strand.
AGGTCGGGCCGACCTCCATCGGTCCGGCGGTGATGTCGACGTCGGCCAGCTCCTTGAACTGCTCGTACATGGATGGCAGCTTGCGCCGCACGTGGTCGGGCGGCAGGTAGCTGATGTCCAGGAAGACGCCGCCGTGGCCGGAGCCGCGCCCCTCGCGCACCTCGGTGTAGATGGCGCGCGCCACGTTGTCGCGGGTGGAGAGCTCCGGCGGCTGGCGCGCATCGGTGGTGCGGCCCTCGCTGAGCGCCTCGACCCAGCGACTGGCCTCGTCATCGGTCTCGGCATACTCGTGGCGGCGGTCCTCCGGCAGGTAGCGCCACATGAAGCGCTCCAATTCCCTGTTGCGCAGGATGCCGCCCTCGCCGCGCACCGCCTCGGTGACCAGCAGGCCGCGCACCCCGGGCGGCCAGACCATGCCGGTCGGATGGAACTGGACGAACTCCATGTCGATCAGCTCGGCGCCGGCCTGGTAGGCCAGGGCATGGCCGTCGCCGGAGTACTCCCACGAGTTGGAGGTGATCTGGTAGATACGCCCGATACCGCCGGTGGCCAGCACCACCGCCTTGGCGGCGAAGGCGATCGGGTCGCCGGTCTGGCGCCAGTAGCCGAAGGCGCCGGTCACCCGGCCGTCATCGAGGAGCAGGTGGGTGGTGGTGCACTCCATGTAGACCGTCACCCCCGACTGCACCGTGCGGTCCTGCAGGGTGCGGATCATCTCCAGTCCGGTGCGATCGCCGACGTGGGCCAGCCGGGGGTGGGAGTGGCCGCCGAACGGACGTTGCAGGATGCGCCCGTCCCGGGTCCGGTCGAAGACGGCGCCCCAGCGCTCCAGCTCGCGAACCCGCTCCGGCGCCTCCTGGGCGTGGAGCTGGGCCATGCGCCAGTGGTTGAGCATCTTGCCGCCGACCATGGTGTCGCGGAAGTGGGTCTGCCACGAGTCGTCCTGCGCCACGTTGGCCAGCGCGGCGGCCACGCCGCCCTCGGCCATGACGGTGTGCGCCTTGCCAAGCAGCGACTTGCAGATCAGCCCCACCGATGCGCCCGCCTCGGCCGCCTCGATCGCGGCACGCAGACCGGCGCCGCCCGCCCCGATCACCAGGACGTCGTGGGCGTACTCCTCGTGGGTGGCCGCCGGGCTCACAAGTAGATCGCCGGGTCCACGATCCAGCCGGCGGCGATGGCGCGCACGTACAGGTCGGCCAGCGCCACCGACACCAGGCTGACCCAGGCCCACAGCATGTGCCGTTCGTTGAGGCCGGTCAGCCGCTGCCAGGACCGGTAACGGACCCGGGCGGCCACGCCGCACGAGAAGCAGTCGAGCTGCCCGCCGGCCAGGTGCCGCAGCGAGTGGCAGGAGAGCGAGTAGCCGCTCAGCAGCGCGGCGTTGACCAGCAGGATGAACGTGCCCAGCCCGATCCGCAGCTGCCCGGTGTTCACGAACGAGATGAGCGCGTCGTACCACAGGAAGAAGAGCGGGATGAAGGCCAGGTACAGGAACCAGCGATGGACGTTCTGCAGGATGAAGGGGAAGGCCCTTTCCATCGCGTAGCCGCGGTGGATGGTGGGCTCACCGACTGCGCAGGCCGGAGGATCGGCGAAGTAGGAGCGGTAGTACGCCTTTCGATAGTAGTAGCAGGTCGTCCGGAAGCCGAGCGGGATCCACAGGATGAAGATCGCCGGCGAGATCCAGACCGGCAGCACGTTCTCGAAGATGAGCGGCGAGAAGAAGGGCGAGAGATAGCCGTCCACCTCGTACTCGACGCCGAAGAGGGGGTACCAGACCAGCGCCGAGAAGAGCGAGTAGGCGATGAACGTCCCGAAGCCGACCGCGATGATCCCCGGCACTACCCACCACGGATCGCGCCGGCTGGTGCGCGCCAGGCCCTGGCGCGCGGTGCCGCGCGGGTTGACGAGCCGGCTGGGGGTGGCGGTCATGCTGGAGCGGCCCCTCCTGTGTCGAGCTCACGACGGCGGGAGGCCGATCTGCGGCGGCCGCGGACGGCGGCTCGGCCTCCGCCTGATTCTAGCCACACGCCACGGCCGTCGTGGATGGGACGCCTCACCCGTCGGCCACGCGCTTGGCCACTGCCTCGCCGAACTCGCGCGTGCCGGTGCTGCCGCCCAGGTCGTAGGTGACGGTGGCGCCCTGCGCGATGACGTCCCGCACCGCGGACTCCACCCGGTCGGCGGCCTCCGTCTCCCCCAGGTGACGGAGCATGAGCGCGCTCGACAGGATCAGCGCCGTCGGATTGGCCTTGTTCTGGCCGGCGTACTTGGGGGCCGATCCATGGACCGGCTCGAAGACGGCCGCGCGGTCGCCGATGTTGGCCCCCGGCGCCACGCCCAGCCCGCCGACGAGGCCCGCCGCCAGGTCGCTGACGATGTCGCCGTACAGGTTCGGCAGGACCAGGACGTCGTACAGCTCGGGCTTCTGGACCAGCTGCATGCACATGTTGTCGACGATCCGGTCCTCGAAGGCCACCCGCCCCTCGTACTCGGCGGCGACCTGCTGGCAGCTCTCCAGGAAGAGGCCGTCGGAGAGCTTCATGATGTTCGCCTTGTGGACGGCGGTGACCTTCCGCCGTCCGTTGCGCACCGCGTACTCGAAGGCGTAGCGCGCGATCCGCTGGCTGGCCGCGCGGGTGATGATCTTGATGCTCTCGGCCGCATCGGAGCCGATGCGGTGCTCGATGCCGGCGTACAGGTCCTCCGTGTTCTCGCGCACGATGATCAGGTCGACCGCCTCGTAGCGCGTCTCGACACCTTGCATCGTCCGCGCCGGCCGCACGTTGGCGTACAGCTCCAGCGCCTGGCGCAGGCCGACGTTCACGCTGCGAAAGCCCGAGCCGACCGGCGTCGTGATCGGTCCCTTGATGGCCACGCCGGTGCGCCGGATGCTGTCGATCACCCGATCGGGCAGTGGCGTTCCCTCGCTGGCGATGGTCGCCTCGCCGGCCGACTGCTGGTCCCAGTCGAAGCCAAGCCCGGTGGCTTCCAGGACATGGACGGTGGCATCGGCCAGCTCCGGACCGATCCCGTCACCCGGGATCAGCGTGACGGCGTAGGTCACGGGGGGTGGTTCCTCGTTCGCGCCGGTCAAAGCGCCGGCGGTGCGGCGCCAGTGTAGGGCGGGCGACGGATGCCCCACGCGCGCCGGCGCAGAGTCGTCAGATGCCACCCACGTTGACCTTGGGCACCCACGCGGCACATCACTCGCCGTTTGGGGCGAGCGGCTGAGCGTGGCCCTGGGGCCGGAGGCTGTCACCACCCTTGTTACAGGGCGGCTAAGCCCAACCTCACGGGCATCTGCCGAATCGCTGGGCATCGGGCACGGATAGTGCCTGCGAGGCTGCCATTCGACGAGACGCGAGCGCGGCTCGGTACAATCGGGATGACCCCGCCGCCGTTCCCGGCCTGTCTGCGCCTGCCGTTCGAGAGGAGGTCGCTCCCGCTTGAAGCTCCAGGAGTATCGGTCCAAGGAGATCCTGGCCCGACACGGCGTGCCGTTGCTGACCGGCGAGGTGGCCACGACGCCCGATGGAGCGCGCGCCGCGGCGGAACGGATCGGCGGACCGGTGGTGGTCAAGGCCCAGGTGCTGGTCGGCGGCCGCGGCAAGGCAGGCGGCGTGAAGCTGGCCGCCACGCCGGACGAGGCGGAGCAGCGCGCGCGCGGGATCATCGGCCTGGACATCAAGGGCGTTCGAGTCCAGACCGTGCTGGTGGCGCCCGCGGCCGATATCGCCAGTGAGTTCTACCTGGGCCTGATCCTGGACCGTGGCGCCAAGGCGGTCACCATCATCGCCAGCGCCGAGGGCGGGGTTGAGATCGAGGAGACGGCCCGGACCAACCCCGACGCCATCCTGCGCCTGCCGATCGACCCGCTGCTGGGCCTGCAGGACCACAACGTGCGGCGCACGGCCTTCTTCCTGGGACTGGCGGCAGAGCTGCGACCGACCTTCGCATCGGTGCTGCGCGGGCTGTACGACGCCTTCATGGGAGCCGATGCCGACCTGGCCGAGATCAACCCGCTGGTGATCACCGACGCCGGAGAGCTAGTGGCGCTGGACGCCAAGATCGTGCTGGACGACTCGGCCCTGTTCCGCCATCCGGACCTGGAGGCGATGCGCGACCTGAACGAGGAGGAGCCATCCGAGATCGCGGCGCGTGAGGCTGGCATCAACTTCATCAAGCTCGACGGCAGCATCGGCTGCATGGTCAACGGGGCGGGCTTGGCGATGACCACCATGGACCTGGTCAAGCTGGCGGGCGGTGAGCCGGCCAACTTCCTGGACATCGGTGGCGGGGCCAAGGCGGACCGCGTGGCGGCCGCGTTCCGGATCATCCTGGACGACCCGAACGTGAAGGCCATCCTGGTCAACATCTTCGGCGGCATCACCCGGGGCGACGAGGTCGCGCGGGGCATCGTCGAGGCCCGCAGCCTGCTGGAGCGCGAGGTGCCGATGGTGGTCCGGATCGTGGGCACCAACGCCGAGGAGGCGAAGCCGATCCTGGCCGAGGCCAGGCTGATCACCGCCGAGTCGCTGGACGACGCGGCGGCCAAGGCGGTGGCGGCGGCCGCCGGGGCGAGCCCGGCATGAGCATCCTGGTCGGCAGCGAGACACGCCTGGTAGTCCAGGGCATCACCGGCCGGGAGGGTGAATTCCATTCTCGTGCCATGCTCGAGTACGGCACGCCGCTGGTGGCAGGCGTGACCCCCGGAAAGGGCGGCCAGATGGCGCTGGACGGGCGCGTGCCGGTGTTCGACACCATGGCCGATGCGGTGCGCCAGACCGGCGCCAACACCTCTTGCATCTTCGTCCCCGCCGCGTTCGCGCCCGACGCCATGCTCGAGGCCGCCGATGCGGGCGTGGAGCTGGTCGTCTGCATCACCGAGGGCGTGCCGGCGCTGGACATGCTGCGCGTCTACCACGCGCTCCAGGCGCGGGGCGTGCGGCTGATCGGCCCGAACTGCCCGGGCGCCACCACCGTGGGGCAGGCCAAGGTGGGGATCATCCCCGGCGCCATCCACCGGCCCGGCTCGGTGGGTCTGGTGAGCCGGTCCGGCACCCTGACCTACGAGGTCGTGCAGGCCATGACCGATGCGGGCATGGGCCAGTCGACGTGCGTCGGCATCGGCGGCGACCCGGTCGTCGGCACCAGCTTCATCGACGTGCTGGACATGTTCAACCGCGATCCGGACACGCAGGCGATCGTGATGATCGGCGAGATCGGCGGCGAGGAGGAGGAGCGGGCGGCGGACTTCGTGCAGCGCGAGGTCCGCAAGCCGATGGCGGCCTTCATCGCCGGCCGCACCGCTCCCCCAGGCCGGCGCATGGGCCACGCCGGCGCGATCATCTCCGGCGGCGCGGGCACGGCCGAGTCCAAGCGCGCCGCGCTCGAGGCAGCCGGCGTGCGAATCGCCGACTCGCCGTCGCACAT
>DATBME010000025.1:0-44068 GCA_036555005.1 Candidatus Limnocylindria bacterium
TCGGGCGCGAAGATGTCTGTCGTGGTGGCCAACGCGGGAGCCGGCGGGAGCGCCGGCCCGATGTTGAAGTTGTGGAAGTAGCCGGCGGCGGCGGTCATGTCGATGAAGAACGTCAGCGCCTCATCCGCCGTTGCCTCGACCTCGGTCGGCGTGAACTTCGAGCCCGGTCCGGCGGCGAGGACGACCGCTCCCGCCGGAGCCTCGTCGGCGGGTTCGCTCGTCATGTGAACGGCCGCTTCGCTGGGCGCATTGCTCGGTGACGGCCAGTCCGACGCTGATGCGGGCGTCGAGGATGCGCTGCCGGATCCGGCACACGCCGTGACGAGGAAAAGGATGGTGGCAAGCCCTGCCGGGAACAAGCGCCGCAATGCTGCGTCCACAGCTTCCTCCGTAGCGCATGGAACTCTCTCGTGACGCCGCAGCTGCGCCGGCACCAGTCTACGGCGCGTCAAAGCCGGACGACGGGCCGGTTGACCTGGCGACTCGGGCGAACTGGCACTTCACGGGACATCCCTCGCGGGCGTACGACAGACGTGAGCGGCGGCGCTCCGACGAGGATGGCGCAGCCGTCGATGACATCGAATATGGGGAGAACCGAGCAATGTCGAAACCAATGGTCGTCAGGCTGTTTGTGGGCAGCATCGTCACCGTGACGGCGGGAATCCTCCTGGCATTTGGCGCCGTCTGGCTCGCGTTCGCGAGCGACGCCTTCGTGATGGAGGGTCCCGACGTCGTGGGCATCCAGGGCAACGGCTGGGCATTCGCCATGGTCGTGGTGGCCGGAATGGCCATCCTCGCTGTCGTGGCTGGCGGCATCGCTGGGCTGGTCTCATGGATCGGCGCACTGCTGAACACCGCGCAGCTCGAGGACAAGACCTGGTTCATCCTGCTGCTGGTGCTTGGCCTGTTCAGCTTTGGGCTCATCGCCATGGTCGCCTACGTGATCGCCGGGCCCGACGGGACGCTGCGTGCGGCTGACGAACAGCGAATCGCGCCCGTCTGAGGAGGAACACACCATGTCATCCAAGCTATCAACGGCCACGCTGGCGGCGGAGCCGCGCGACGCATCCGCGGCGACGGCCGTCGATGGCGTTCGGCTATCGGGCCTGCTGCTTCTCATCCTGGGAGCAGGATTCCTGACGGTGAGCATGCTCGGTGCCTCGATGGCGCCGAACTACGACTACGCCGGAGGCGCCATCAGTGATCTGGGCGTCATTCGGGAGACAGCGGTGCTGTTCAACGCGACGCTGATCATGGTCGGGCTGCTGAACATCGTGGGCGGCTACCTGTTCTACCGATGGCACGGCAGGGCGTGGATTCTCTCGATCTTCGTGCTTGGCGGCCTCGGAGCCCTGGGCGCGGGCGTCTTCCCGCTCAGCAGTGGCGGCCTGCACTCGCTGTTCGCGCTGCTGGCCTTCGTGTTCTTCAACGTGGAGGCCATCGCTGTCGCCGCTGTCATCGCCGGACCGATGCGGATCGTGTCGATCCTCGCGGGCGTGGTGGGACTGATCTTCGTCGTGGTGATGGTCATCGGTGACGCGGGAAACCCGGCCATCTTTGGACCCATCGGCCATGGCGGCGCCGAGCGCATGATCGCGTTCCCGGCCATGCTGTGGACCGTCGCCTTTGGGGGATACCTGATGGCGGCGCGACGGGAGTCCGGCGAAGCGTCGTAACTCACATCAGGCGCGCATTGACGCGCTCAAGGCCGCTCGAAGCGTCTGGGTTCACAAGGCGTGAATCTGGGCGCTCCCTGAGCCGCCAGGGACCGCGACCAGCCGAGGGCGGTCGGTGGCGGGAACGTGGTGCGGACTGCTATACTTCGGGCGGTTTCGCCGGCGTTGCGAGCCAATTCGATACTGACTGTGTGCAACGTGGGTCGGTTCGCCTCCCACGTTTTTGTTTCTGCCCGGACGGGCGCGAGGTGCGGACGTGAATCGAGACTTCATCGGAGCCTTGCTCCAGTTGAACGCCGAGAAGGGCGTGCCGCAGGAGATCCTCATCCAGACGCTGGAGCAGGCGATCGAGTCCGCCTATCGGCGCAACGCGGACGCCCCCGAGAACGTGGTCGTCCACGTGGATCCGGAGAGCGGCGAGATCAGCGTCTTCCGCGAGTACGAGGTCGTGGCCGGCGAGGCCGAGATCGAGGATCCGGAGCTCCAGATGGTCGTGGCCGAGGCGCAGAAGGTCGATGCGGCGACGGGCGTGGGCGGCAAGGTCCGCGTCCCGGAGAACGTGACCCAGGCCCAGCTGGGCCGGATCGCGGCGCAGACCGCCGGCCAGGTCTATCGCCAGCGCCTGCGCGAGGCGGAGCGCGACGTGGTGTACGGCCAGTACGCCAGCCGCGAGGGCGAGATCATGACCGGCGTGGTGCATCGCACCACCGACCAGGCCGTGGTGCTCGACATGGGCAAGGGCGTGGAGGCGGTGCTGGCCGTCACGGAGCAGCTCCCCGGGGAGCACTACCGCATCGGGCAGCACCTCAAGGTCTACGTCCTGGAGGTGCGCCGGACGACGCGCGGGCCGGTGCTGGTGGTGAGCCGCACGCATAGGGGCTTCCTGCGCCGCCTGATGGAGATGGAGATCCCCGAGATCTACAACGGCACGGTCGTCATCCGCGGCATCGCCCGCGAGGCCGGCAGCCGCTCCAAGGTGTCGGTCGAGAGCCGGCAGCCCGGCGTCGACGCCAAGGGCTCGGCGGTCGGCCAGCGCGGCGCGCGCATCCAGGCCATCGTGGCCGAGCTGAACGGCGAGAAGGTGGACATCGTGCTCTGGCACGAGGACGCCGGGCAGTACGTCGCCGAGGCGCTGTCGCCGGCCGAGGTGCTGAGCGTGCGCATCGACGAGGAGCACAAGATCGCGAATGTCATCGTGCCGGAGCGCCAGCTGAGCCTGGCGATCGGCAAGGAGGGGCAGAACGCCCGCCTGGCGGCCAAGCTAACCGGCTGGCGGATCGACATCCGCTCGGATGCCGGCGTCGCCACCGCCGCGGCGGCCCATGACGGAACCGATGACGCCGATGCCCACGAGGCCGACGCCCACGGCACAGAGGCGCTCGACATCGATGCGACTCCCGAGGAGGTGCCGGCCGATGCCGAAGCGAAGACCTGACCACGTGCCGATGCGCACCTGCGCGGTGTGCCGGCAGGTCAAGCCCAAGCGGTCGATGACGCGCGTGGTGCGTGGCTCCGACGGCTCGGTCGCCATCGACCTGAGCGGCAAGGCCGCCGGCCGGGGCACCTACATCTGCGACGATCCTGACTGCCGCGATCCGCGCCGCCTGGCCGATGCCGTCGGCCGCGCGCTCGCCGCACCGGTGGAGCCCGGAACGCTCCAGCTCGAGGTACCGAATGCCACCCCGTAGATACCAGCCCCGCAGGGGCCCGCGCCCGCCACGCCGTCGCAACGGCGGTGGCGGCGCCGCCGTGGCCGATGCGCCGACGCCGGTCCGTCCGGAAGGACCGGTCGAGCTGCCGTCGTCGATCGCGGTCAAGGACCTGGCCGAGGCGCTGACGGTCAGCACCGCCGACGTGATCAAGGAGCTGATCCGCAACGGGATCTTCGCGACCATCAACCAGTCGATCGACTTCGATACCGCCTCGCTGGTGGCAGGTGAGCTGGGCATAGAGACGGTTGAGCGCGGGGCGGCCGAGCGCGCCGCCGCCGAGGCCGCCGGTCCGACCGAGATCGTGGCTCCCGGCGGGGAGGGCGAGGCTGGCGGCAAGCCGGTCCTCTTCACCGAGGACGACGCGGCCGACCTGGCGACCCGTGCTCCGATCGTAACGATCATGGGCCACGTCGACCATGGCAAGACCAGCCTGCTCGACGCGGTGCGCAGCACCACCGTCGCGGCCGGAGAGCGGGGTGGCATCACGCAGCACATCGGCGCCAGCGAGGTCGTGCACAACGACAAGCGCATCGTCTTCCTGGACACGCCCGGCCACGAGGCCTTCACCGCCATGCGCGCCCGCGGTGCCCAGGTCACCGATATCGCCATCATCGTGGTGGCTGCCGACGACGGCGTCATGCCGCAGACCAGGGAGGCGATCGACCACGTGCGGGCGGCCCGGGTGCCGATGATCGTGGCGATCAACAAGATCGACAAGCCGGATGCCAACCCCGACCGGGTGAAGCAGGAGCTGGCCGACATGAACGTGCTGATCGAGGAGTACGGCGGTGACGTGATCGCGGTGCCGGTGTCGGCCAAGCAGCAGACCGGCCTGGACGACCTGATGGAGATGATCCTGCTGGTCGCGGACCTGCAGGACCTCAAGGCCAACCCGAACCGGCCGGCGGTGGGCACCATCGTCGAGTCGAAGGTCGAGAAGGGCCGCGGCAACGTGGCCACCGTGCTGGTCCAGACCGGCACGCTGCGGGTCGGCGACATCGTGGCGGTGGGCCGCACCCACGGCCGGGTGCGCGCCCTGCAGAACGCCGCCGGCAAGCGCATCAAGTCGGCCGAGCCTGCCACCGCTGCAGAGATCATCGGCCTCAACGAGCTGCCCGAGGCAGGCGACATCCTGCGGGTGGTCGACGACGAAAAGGCGGCGCGCGAGATGGCCGAGGCCACCGCTCGCGGCACGATCGGCAGCGACGGCAAGACGGCCTTCTCGCTCGAGGACATCTCGGCCCAGATCCAGTCGGCCGAGGTCAAGGAGCTGCGCGTGGTGCTCAAGACGGACGTCCAGGGCTCGCTGGGCGCCATCCGCCACGCGCTGGAGCGCCTGAACACCAGCGAGGTGCGGATCAACATCCTGCGCGAGGGCGCGGGCGACATCAACGAATCGGATGTGCTGCTGGCATCGGCCTCGGATGCGGTGGTCATCGGCTTCAACACCAAGCCCGATCCGGGGGCGCAGCGCGCCATCGACGCCTCCGGCGTGGACGTGCGCCTGTACGACGTCATCTACAAGCTGACCGATGACGTGGGCGCCGCCCTGCAGGGCATGCTCGCCCCCAAGCTGATCGAGCAGGTCGAGGGCCACGCCGAGGTGCGGATGATCATCAAGGCCGGCAAGGCCGGCAACGTGGCCGGCTCGTACGTGACCGACGGGCGGATCGTGCGGGGAGGCGAAGTTCGCCTGTTCCGGGGCGGGACGCAGGTGGCCGAGGGGCGGATCACCTCCCTCAAGCGCTTCAAGGATGACGTCCGCGAGGTGGCCTCCGGCTTCGAATGCGGCATCGGCCTGTCGATCGACGAGATCGCGGAGGGTGATGTGATCGAGTGCTTCCAGATGGTGGCGGAGTCCGCGTAATACAGCGATGAGCCAACGTACGCAGCGGCTGGACAGCCAGATCCAGCAGGAGCTCATGCAGCTGCTGCAGCGCGACCTGAAGGACCCGCGCGTTGGTTTCGCGACCATCACCCGCGTGGAGACGAGCCGCGACCTGGGCCATGCCCGGGTGTGGGTCAGCGTGTACGGGACCGATGCGGAGCAGGCCGCCTCGATCGACGCGCTACGCAGCGCCGCCCCGTGGCTGCGACGCCAGCTCGGCGAGCGGCTGCGCCTGCGGCACGTGCCACAGCTCACCATTCGGGCCGATGACTCGATCGCGTCCGGCGACCGGGTGCTGCGCATCCTGCACGACATCGAGGCCGAGTCAGCGTCCAAGGACGGCTCGTGAACGAGGTCGTCGCACTGCTGCGCGAGGCGCAGCGGGTCACGGCGATCTGCCACGAGAACCCGGACGCCGACACGCTGGGCGCGGCGATCGCCATCGCCATCGCCGCCGAGCGGCTGGGCAAGCCCTCCGAGGTGGTGAGCGCCGATCCGCCGCCCCCGTTGCTGTCGTTCGTGCCGCGCATCGACCAGGTGCGACGGGCGCCGGCGCTGGAGCCGGACGTGGCCGTTGTCGTCGATGCGGGCGACCTGTCACGCACCGGCACCATCGCCACCGAGCACGCGGACTGGCTGGCCAGGGCTCGGGTCGCCAACGTCGACCACCATGTCTCGAACACCGGCTTCGGCACTGCGGCCTGGGTCGACCCAACGGCGGCCGCCACCTGCGAGATGGTGGCGCTCATGCTGCCGGAGCTGGGCGTCACGATCGACGAGGAGCTGGCGACCGTCCTGATGACCGGCATCGCGCAGGACACGCACACCTTCGCGCACCCGAACGCGACGCCACGCACCCTGCGCGTGGCGGCCGAGCTGGTGGAGGCGGGCGCGCCGCTGTCGAAGATCAACCGCACCCTGTACGTGGACAAGCCGTACAGCACGCTGGCGCTGTGGGGCCTGATGCTGGCCGGCATCGGCCAGCGCTGCGATCAGCGCATCGTCCACGCCTCCATGACCACCGCCATGCTGACCGAGGTGGGGGAGGAGCCTTCCGCCGGCGAGGGGTTCGTGGACCTGCTGGCCTCGACCAAGGCGGCCGACATCACGGTCCTGTTCAAGGAGGCCGACGAGAAGACGACCCGGGTCAGCGTGCGCACCAGCGACCGGGCCGACGCGGTGGCGATCACCTCCGCCTTCGGCGGTGGCGGCCACGCGCGGGCAGCCGGCTGCACGGTGGTGGCGCCGCTGGCCGAGGCCCGCGAGCAGGTGCTGGCCGAGTGCGAGCGGGAGCTGGCCCGGACCGATGCTGGGAGTCGTTAACCTCGACAAGCCGGTGGGGCCGACCTCGCATGACATGGTGGGCCTGCTGCGGCGCCTGACAGCCAGCCGGCGCATCGGTCACGCGGGGACCCTGGATCCACTCGCCTCCGGCGTGCTGCCCATCCTGGTGGGCGGCGCCACGCGCTTCAGCGAGGAGCTGACCGGCGGGTCAAAGCGCTACGACGCGGTCATCCGGCTGGGTGCCACCTCGGCGACCGACGATGGCGAAGGGCCGATCATCCCCGGCGAGCGATCCCTTCCCGACGACGACGCCATTCGGGCGGCGCTCGGCACATTCGTGGGCAGCTTCGACCAGCTGCCGCCGGCGTTCTCAGCACGGAAGTCCGGCGGGCGCACCGCGCACCGGGCCGCGCGCGCCGGTGAGCCGCTGGTGCTGGCGGCCCGCCGCGTGACCGTCCACGGGATCGAGCTGCGCGCGATCACCCGCGGCGAGGGCACGGTCGACGTGGCGGTCGACCTGCGCACCGGGGCCGGCACGTACGTCCGTTCGATCGCGCGCGATCTCGGGCAGGCGCTCGGCTGCGGTGGATACTTGCTGGCCCTGCGCCGGACCGAAGCGGCCGGGCTGCGGGTGGAGGACGCGCTGACGCCCGAGCAGCTGGAACGGTTGCGCGACGGCGGGCGCCTGGCCGACGCCGTGCTGCCGGTGGCCGACCTGCTGCCGCTGCCGCGGGTGCGCCTGACCGAGGCCGATGCGGTCCGCTTCCGCAACGGCTCGCGCATCGCCCTGGTTGGCGAGACGGACGCCGATGCGGCCGACGGACGACGGGTGGTGCTGGATCGCAGCGACCAGCTGCTGGGCGTCGGATCGGTGCTGGCCGGGCAGTTGCAGCCGGAGAAGGTCCTCGCGCCGACGGGCACGGCATGACCGCGCTGGAGCCCGGCGCGTTGGACCTGCGCAGCCTGCCCGCGATCGGGCCGGCGGCGGTGTGCATGGGCGTCTTCGACGGCGTCCACCGGGGCCACGAGGCGTTGCTGGCGGCGACGGCCGCGACCGCGGCCGACCTTGGCACGGCATCGGTGGCGCTCGTCTTCGATCCGCATCCGGAGGAGGTCATCCATCCCGGACGCACGGTCCCGCGTCTGACGCCTCTGGCCGTGGTGCTGCGCGCGATTCGCGCGCTGGGCGTAGCCCATGCCGTGCCGATTCGCTTCGACACCGCTCTCCGGGAACGCAGCGCGGAGGAGTTCCTGGCGGATCTGGCCCCGGCCATCACGCTGCGCGCGTTGGTAATGACCCCCGAAAGCGCGTTCGGGCAGGGCCGCGGCGGCACCGTCGCGCGCATGCGCGAGCACGGCCGCGAGACCGGCTTCGAGGTCCGCGTCGTGGAGCCGGTGCTGCTCGATGGTGAGTCCGTCTCCTCGAGCCGCCTGCGGCGTGCGGTGGAGGCGGGTGACCTGGACGCGGTCGCCGCGCTGGGCCGCCCTGCATTCCTGCAGGGCGTGGTGGTGGAGGGCGACCGCCGTGGGCGGGAGCTGGGCTATCCCACCGCCAACCTGCGCTTCGCATACGCTCCGGCGCTGCCGCCGCGCGGCGTCTACACCGGCCGCGTGAGCGTAGCCGAGCGTGGCGTGGGTCCCGGCCATCCGGGTCTGGTCAGCATCGGGACACGGCCCACCTTCCACGACGCGGGCCAGCTGCTGGTGGAGGTCCACCTGCTGGACTACGACGGTGACCTGTACGGCGCCGTGCTGGAGCTGGAGCTGATGCATCGGCTCCGCGACGAGCGCCGCTTCGACTCGGCCGCGGAGCTGGTGGACCAGATGCATCGGGACGAGGCGGAGGCCCGTGCCCGCCTGGGCCTGGGCTGAACGGAAACCGGCCAGATCTGGTACGATCCGCCGCGATACGGAAAGGAATGTGGAGGACTCTGTGCCGCTCGCCAAGGATGCGAAGAGCGCGATTATCGAAGACTTTGCCACCCACGAGGGCGATTCCGGCTCTCCCGAGGTGCAGATTGCGCTCCTGACCGAGCGGATCCAATCACTCACCGAGCATCTGCGCACGTACCAGAACGACAACCACTCGCGCCGCGGCCTGCTCAAGCTGGTCGGGCAGCGCCGGCGGCTGCTCGCGTACCTGGTGCGCAATGACGTCGACCGCTACCGCGCCGTGATCGGCCGGTTGGGGCTCCGCCGCTAGGGACCACGCCACCACCCAGGCGCCGCCAAGGCCCTGGGTTTCGCGTATCCGGCGCCTGAACCCCGAATCCAACTCACAACGGTGAGCCCGTGCCGCCGCCCGCCATCCTCGACACCGAGGCACCAGCGCGGGATGGGGCGCCGGGCTCACGCACGAACATCAATCAACTGGAGGACTCAGTGGCAATCAAAGTAGAGGCCCCGATCGGTGGCCAGACCTTCTCCCTGGAGGCTGGCAAGCTCGCCGAGCAGGCCGATGGCGCGGTGCTCGTCCGCTACGGCGACTCCGTGCTGCTGGCGACCGCCGTGTCGGCGGAGCCGCGCGAGGGGATCGACTTCTTCCCCATGACCGTGGACTACGAGGAGCGGATGTACGCCGCCGGCAAGATCCCGGGCGGCTTCATCAAGCGCGAGTCGCGTCCGTCGGAGGCGGCCATCCTGGCCATGCGTCTCACCGACCGGCCGATCCGCCCGCTCTTTCCGAAGGGCTACAAGCAGGAGGTCCAGATCGTCCTGACCGTGCTGAGCGCGGACCAGGAGAACGACCCGGACATCCTGGCCGTCAACGGCGCCTCGGCGGCGCTGGCGGTCAGCAGCATCCCGTTCATGGGCCCGGTCGGCGCCGTGCGCGTCGGTCGCATCAACGGTGAGTTCGTCACCAACCCGACCACCAGCCAGCTCGAGGAGAGCGAGCTCGACCTGGTCGTGGCGGGAACCCGCGACGCCGTCATGATGGTCGAGGCCGGCGCCAAGATCCTGCCCGAGTCGGTCATGGCCGACGCCATCGCCTACGGCCAGGCGGAGCTGCAGCACAGCATCGACCTGCAGGAGAAGCTGGTCGCCACCGCCGGCAAGCCCAAGAAGCTGCCGTTCCTCGGACCCAAGGCCGACTCGGTGGTCAAGCTGGGCAAGGCACTGGCCGATGGCCAGTCCGAGTTCGTGGTCCTCGACCTGGAGACCACGGCCATGAAGCCGGAGAACGGCTACATCGTCGACATCGCCGCCCTGAAGGTGCGCAACGGCGAGGTGGTCGATCGCTTCGAGTCCCTGGTCAACCCGGGACGCTCGATCATCGGACACCAGATCCACGGCATCAGCGACCAGGACGTGGCCGGTGCGCCGACCGCGGCCGAGGTGCTGACCCGCTTCGCCGAGTGGACCGGCGACGTGCCGCTGGTGGCGCACAACGTGGGCTTCGACCTCCCGTTCGTGCTGCGGCATCTCCCCAACGACACCGGCTGGCAGCCGAGCGCCGTGTTCGACACGCTCGAGCTGGCCTACCAGCTCTATCCCGATGCGGGCAGCTACAAGCTGGCCGACCTGGTGCGCTTCGTCTTTGGGCGCGACCACGTGGTCGCCCACCGGGCGATGCCCGACGCGGAGGCCACGGCCGAGCTGTTCGCGAACCTGACCGACGGCCTGGCCGGGCGGCTGGACGCCATTCGCACCGACATCGCCGATGAGGTGCGACGGGCGCGGGAGAGCTACAACCGGGCCGAGCAGGGCGAACGGCTGGAGGACATCCGCCGTCGCCATGGCATCGGCTCCGCCCTGATGGACGTGCTGACCAAGTCGACCGTCCGCCAGCTGGTGCTCTCGGAGAACGTCCGCATCGACGGGCGCGACACGAACACCATCCGGCCGATCAGCGTGGAGGTCGGCGTCCTGCCGCGCACCCACGGCTCCGGCATCTTCACCCGTGGCCAGACCCAGGCGCTGAGCATCGCCACGCTGGGGCCGGGCAGCGACGTGCAGCGGCTCGATACCATCTCGCCCGAGACGGAGAAGCGCTACCTCCACCACTACAACATGCCGCCCTACTCGGTCGGCGAGGCGCGTCCCATGCGTGGCCCCGGCCGGCGCGAGATCGGCCACGGCGCGCTCGCCGAGCGCGCGCTGGTGCCCGTTCTGCCCGACCTGGAGGAGTTCCCGTACGCGATCCGCGTCGTCTCCGAGGTGGTCAGCAGCAACGGCTCAACCAGCATGGCCAGCACCTGCGGCAGCACGCTGGCCCTGATGGACGCCGGCGTGCCGATCAAGGCGCCGGTGGCCGGCGCGGCCATGGGCCTGATCACCGATCCGGAGACCGGCCGCTACGCGGTCCTGACCGATATCACGGGCAAGGAAGACGCCTACGGCGACATGGACTTCAAGGTGACCGGCACGGCCGAGGGCGTGACGGCGCTGCAGATGGACATCAAGGTCGCCGGGATCACCAGCGAGATCCTGCGTGACGCGCTGGAGCAGGCCCGCCAGGCCCGCCTCTTCATTCTCGAGCGGATGACCGAGGTGATCAGCGCCAGCCGCAGCGAGCTGAGCCCGTACGCGCCGCGCATCACGACCCTGAAGATCCCGGTGGAGAAGATCCGCGACGTGATCGGCGCCGGTGGCAAGGTGATCCGCCAGATCACGGCAGAGACCGGCACCCAGATCAACGTCGAGGACGACGGCACCATCCAGATCGCCGCCACCGACGGCGACGCGGCCCAGAAGGCGATCCGCTGGATCGAGGGGCTGACCAAGGATGTCGAGGTTGGCAAGGAGTACCTGGGCAAGGTGACCCGGATCATGAACTTCGGGGCCTTCGTCGAGATCCTGCCCGGCAAGGAGGGGCTGGTCCATATCAGCCAGCTGGCCGACTACCGGGTGCCGCGCGTCGAGGACGTGGTCAGCATCGGCGACGAGCTGATGGTGGTGGTGACCGAGATCGACCGCATGGGTCGTGTCAACCTGAGCCGCCGCGCGGCGATGGAGCGCCACATGGCCAAGGCCGGCGCCGCCGCCGGCGCGGGCAATGGAGGCGGGTCGGACCACTCGGACTCCTGAACGTGTTGCGGGGTGCCATTCCGGCGTTGAGCGCCGGTTGGCCTCCCGCATCTCTCTGGCAGCAACCAACGGACAAGCAGCGGCCTGACCTGGCCCTGTGGCGGCCGCTTCGTGGCCGGTCGGCTCGCTGCCCGGCAACTTCAAACCACGAATGGCGGCCTTCCTCTCCGTTGGTTGCCACGGCAGCAACAGGTCACGTCGGCTCGCCTAGGATGGGGCCGATGGGCGCTGAGACGGCGTTGACGGCGGTGGCGAGCGAAGTCCGAGCCTGCACCCGTTGCCCGCTGCACCGCGGCCGCACCCAGGCGGTCCCCGGCGAGGGCAACCCGATCTCGGACGTCCTGCTGGTGGGGGAGGGTCCCGGCGCCCGCGAGGACGCGACCGGCCGACCCTTCGTCGGTCCCGCCGGCCAGCTGCTGAACGAGCTGCTGGGCAGCCTCGGCTGGGCGCGTGAGGACGTGTTCATCGCCAACGTGGTGAAGTGCCGTCCGCCGGGAAACCGCGACCCGGAGCCGGCCGAGATCGCGGCCTGCTCGGACTACCTCGACCGCCAGGAGGCGGCCCTGGACCCGGCCGTGATCGTGACCCTGGGCCGCCATTCGCTGCAGCGGTACCTGCCCGGCGCGCGCATCTCCAGCGTGCACGGGCAGCTGCGCCGCTCGGGCGGCCGCTTCGTGTTCCCCATGTACCATCCTGCTGCGGCGCTGCATCAGGCCTCGCTGCGTGAGACCCTCTTCGCCGATGTCCGCGCGCTGCCGGCTGCGCTGCTGGCCGCGCGCCAGGCGCTGGAGGAGGAGCGGGTAGCATCGGTGCAGGAGGTGAGCCCCGAGCCGGAGCCGGATCCCGAGCTGGTCCCGACCCCGGACGACCAGATGACGCTCTTTGGTGAGCCACGATGACCGAACCCCTGCGCATCATCCCGTTGGGCGGGGTGGGCGAGGTCGGCAAGAACATCACGCTGATCGAGGCGGCCGGGCGGATCCTGGTCGTCGACTGCGGGCTGGCCTTTCCCGAGCCGGAGATGCTGGGCATCGACCTGGTCATCCCGGACGTCAGCTACCTGGAGGCCAACCGCGACCGCGTCACGGCGGTTGCGCTGACCCATGGCCACGAGGACCACACCGGCGCATTGCCGTACGTGCTGCCCAAGCTGCCGGGCGTGCCGGTCTACGCCAGCCGCCTGACCAGCGGCCTGGTGCGCGGCAAGCTGAAGGAGCATCGCCTGCTGGATCAGACGCCGCTCGAGGCGCTGGAGGCAGGCGTGGAGTGCCAGATCGGCCCGTTCAATCTGCTGCCGTTCCGGGTCAACCACTCGATCCCGGACGGGATGGGCTTCGCCATCCGCACCGAATCGGGCACGGTGGTGCACACCGGCGACTTCAAGTTCGACCACACGCCGCCGGATGGGACGCGCGCCGACCTGGGGCTGATCGCCGAGATCGGCAACCGTGGGGTGGACTTCCTGCTCAGCGACTCGACCCGCGCCGAGAAGGACGGCTACACGCAGTCCGAGGCGACGGTGGGGGAGTCGCTGCATCAGCTGGTGGGCGAGGCCGGCGGGCGGGTGATCGTGGCCACCTTCGCCAGCAACATCGGGCGTGTGCAGCAGGTGCTCGACGCGGCCGCCGCCCATGGCCGCAAGATGGTGGCACTGGGACGCAGCATGGAGCAGAACACCGCGATCGCCGTCGAGCTCGGCTACCTCGATCCGCGAGGCGACACGCTGGCCCGCAAGGACCAGCTGCAGCGCCTCGCCAACGAGGAGCTGGTGGTGATGACCACCGGCTCCCAGGGTGAGCCGATGTCCGGGCTGACCCGCATGAGCAACCGCGACCATCGCAACATCACCATCGAGCCGGGCGACACGGTGATCGTGTCCGCCTCGCCGATCCCCGGCAACGAGGAGGCGGTGGCACGCACCATCGACAACCTGTTCAAGGAGGGCGCGATGGTGCACTACGAGCCGCTCAAGCACTGCCACGTCTCCGGACACGGGTCGCGCGAGGAGCTCAAGCTGATGCTGGGCCTGGTCAAGCCGCGCCACTTCATCCCGGTCCATGGCGAGTACCGCATGCTGGTGCAGCACGGCCTGCTGGCCGAGGGCGCCGGCGTGCCGATCGACAATATCTTCGTGCTGGAGAACGGCCAGGTGGTCGAGTTCGACGGGTCGCGCGCGCGGCTGGCGGGCAGTGTGCCGGCCGGTGACGTGCTGGTCGACGGCATCGCTTCGATCGACGGCATCGACGGCGTGGTCCTGCGCGACCGCCGCATGCTGGCATCCGACGGCGTGGTGATGGTGGCGCTGACCGTCGACCGCTCCAGCGGCGCGCCGGTCTCCGGCCCCGACCTCGTCGGCCGCGGCTTCCTGCCCGATCCCGACGACCCGATCATGGCGGAGGCCCGCGACCACCTGGCTGCCGAGCTGAAGCAGGCGCCGCAGGACGCCGACCACGCGGCCGAATCGGGCTTCCTGAAAGCCAAGATCCGCGACACGCTGGCTCGCTTCTTCTTCGAGCGCACCAAGCGCCGGCCCATGATCCTGCCGATCGTGATGGAGGTCTGAGCGCCCGGTGGCCACGCGACGGAGCACGCGACGCCGCACCACCACTCGCCGCCGCCGGCGCACGAGCGGACTCGGGCTGAGCGGCCGCGCCATCCGCGAGCTGCTGGCACTGGGCCTCGTGATCCTGGCGATCATCAGCGTCATCGCCCTGTTCGCGCCCGAATCGGGCGCGGTCGTACGCCCCTGGCGCGATGCGCTGAGCCAGCTGTTGGGGTGGGGGATCGCCTTCGCACCGGCGCTGCTGGCCGGCTTCGCACTGATGCTGTGGATGAAGTCGATGCCCACCGAGCGCCTGATGGCGGCCAGCGGGGCGGCGGTGGTGGCGCTGGCACTGCTCGGCATGTTCCACCTGGCGGTCGGTGGTGGCGCCCAGGCGGTCGAGGATGGCGAGGGTGGCGGCGTCATTGGCTACGGCGTGACCTGGCTGCTGGTCAACGCCATCGGCGAGGTGGGCGCCTGGATCGTGCTCATCCTGCTGTTCGTGGTCGGCATGTTGCTCTACTTCAACATGACGGTCGGCGACGTGGTCGCCGCCTGGCTGCAGCGCCGCGAGGACCGTGAGGAGCTGGCGGCGGCGGAGGCCCGGCAGGCCGCCCGCCGCTCGCGCACCGAACCGATCCCCGTTGCGCCGGTCGAGACCGCGGCCAAGGTCGGGCTCATGGATCGCGTCCGGACCGCCCTGGGCGTGGGGGACGACGAGGAGGCGCCGCCGCTCATCGTGCGTCGGCAGCGCACGGATGGCCCGGCGCCGGTCACGGACGGAGGGCCACGCGTGCAGCCAGCCGGCATCGAGGTCACGCCGGTCACCGAAGCCGTGGCGGCGACGGCCGTCGGCACGGCCGCTGCCACCGGTGTCGCCGCCGTCAGCGTCGAGGCGCTGGAATCGGAGGAGGAGCAGCACCTGGCCGCCGTTGGTGAGGCGGTGACCGTCGACGCCGCTCTGGAGTCCAACACCCGCACCTGGGAGCTGCCTGAGCTCGGGCTGCTGTCGGACGCGCCGGCCAGCAGCGCCGCCCAGATGGACCTGACCGCCAAGGGCAAGCGGATCCAGGAGACGCTCGCTCACTTCGGGATCGGGGTCAAGGTGGCGCGCATCCAGGAGGGCCCGGTCGTCACCCAGTACGCGCTGGACGTGGAGCCGGGGATCAAGCTGTCGCGCATCGAGGGCCTGGCCGACAACCTGGCGCTGGGCCTCGCGGCCCGTTCCATCCGGATCGAGGCGCCGATCCCCGGCGAGCCGTACGTCGGCATCGAGATCCCGAACAGCGCGTTCGACCTGGTGACCCTCAAGGAAGTGCTCGGCTCACGCACCTTCGACGCGGTGGGGGCCGCCAGCAAGCTGGCCTTCGCGCTGGGCCAGGACGTGGCCGGGCAGCCGTTCAGCGCCGACCTGGCCAAGATGCCGCACGTGCTGATCGCGGGCGCGACCGGATCGGGGAAGAGCGTCTGCGTCAACGCCATCATCTGCTCGCTGCTGATGCGCGCCACGCCCACCGAGGTGAAGCTGATCCTGATCGATCCGAAGCGGGTCGAGATGGCGCAGTACAAGGGCATCCCGCACCTGCTGACCGAGGTCATCGTCGACGCCGACAAGGCCGTGAACGCGCTGAAATGGACGGTGGGTGCCATGGAGGCGCGCTACCACGAGTTCGCGCAGCGTGGCGTGCGCAACATCGCCGGCTTCAACGACGCGCTGCGCCCGGGCGAGCCGCGGATGCCGTACGTCGTCATCGTGATCGACGAGCTGGCCGACCTGATGATGGTCAGTGCTTACGAGGTCGAGACGACCATCACCCGCATCGCGCAACTGGCGCGCGCGACCGGAATCCACCTGGTGGTCGCCACCCAGCGACCATCGGTCCAGGTCATCACCGGCCTGATCAAGGCCAACATCCCGAGCCGCATTGCCTTTGCCATGACGTCGGGCGTCGACAGCCGCACCATCCTGGACACCACCGGCGCCGAGGATCTGCTGGGCCGCGGCGACATGCTCTACCAGCCGATCGACGCGCCCCGGGCGGTTCGCCTGCAAGGGGTGCTGGTCACCGACGGTGAGATCGACGACGTGGCGCGCCACTGGCGCGGGCAGGGCGGCCCGCAGTACCGGCCCGAGATCACCGCGCCCAAGCGCGACGGCAAGGGCGGCGGGCGTCCCGGCGATGACGAGGGTGACGACGCCGATGCGCTCCTGAACCAGGCGATCGACATCGTCCGGCGCTCCGATAAGGCATCGGCCTCGCTGCTGCAGCGGCGGCTGCGCATCGGCTATGCCCGCGCGGCGCGCATCCTGGACCAGATGGAGGATCGGGGCATCGTGGGACCGGCTGACGGCAGCCGCTTCCGCGAGGTGCTGGTCACCAGCGACGGTTGGGGCGGAGAGATCGGCCCGGACGAGGACGATGGGTGACCGACGGCGACCTGAACAAGCTGGGCGAGGTGCTGCACTCCGCGCGTGAGGCGCGCGGCGTTGATCTGGCTCGGGTCGAGCGGGACACCAAGATCCGGGCGCGCTATCTGCAGGCGCTGGAGGACGGCGACTACGCGGAGCTTCCCGGGCCGGTCTACACCAAGGGCTTCCTGCGCAACTACGGCGCCTACCTCGGGCTGGACGCCGAGTACCTGATCGACCTGTACCGGCTGGAGAGCGCGCAGCCGACCACCGAGAAGCCAGCCGTCCCGACCCCGCCGCGGCCGATCAGCACCCGCCGCAGCCGGCCGCTGGTGGTCACGCCGGGGGCGATCATGGGCGCGCTGCTGACCGTTGGGGTGGCGATCTTCATCATCTACCTGGTCGCCGAGTTCGTGACCTTCGCCGGCACCCCGGACCTGGACATCACCACCCCTGCCGGCGACGTGCCGGCCTACGACCAGCTGGAGTACACCATCATCGGCACCACGGAGCCAAACTCGCGAATCACGGTGGACGGGCTGCGGGAGAACCCGACCGTCACCGCCGACGCCGACGGCAACTTCACCATCGTGGTGGGCCTGGTCCCGGGTTCGAACGTGATCACACTGGTGGCGCTGGACCCGCTCACCAACCGCGAGAGCGATCCTGTGACGCGCACGATCGTGGTGGGCGACGAGTCTGCCTCGCCATCGGCCGGTCCCGAGGCGGTGGCCTTCACCGCGCCGGAGGAAGGCGCGACCGTGGTCGGTCCGGTGGGCGTGGCCGGAACGGCCCCGGCGGGCAGCCGGGTCGGGCTGGATGCCGCCCTGGAGGAGCCTGCCGCGCCCACGATCCGCATCGAGTCGCTGGCCGGCGACACCGTGCCGGTGCCGAACCGCCGCCCATCCGCGCCGGATGCGGTGAACCTCACCGCCGACGATCAGGGCACCTTCAGCGGCAGGCTGCTGCTGGCGCCCGGCACCTGGGAGCTGAGGCTCACCACCGAGGGCCAGGACCCGGTGACGCGGCGCGTGACGGTGGGCGTGGGTGACGGCCTGAGCGGGCTGCTGCGCACCACCGGGCGCTCCTACCTGGAGATCGACCAGGACGGGGAGCCCAAGCGGGGCGTCTCCGGGAGCAACGCGGAGCCGGGCACGCGCGTCAGGCTGGAGGCCGATGAGTCACTGCGCATCCGCGTCGGCAACGCCGGAGCGGTGCAGCTGGTGGTGAACGGCATCGAGCTGGGCGCGATGGGGGACTCGGGCGCGGTCGTGGAGTGGAACATCACCCGCCGCTGACGGGCAAGATAGGACGCAACACGCAGGACAACTTCCGGAGCGATCGAGATGGCCGATTCCACGTTCGACGTGGTGAGCGACTTCAACCAGCAGGAGCTGGTCAATGCGCTGGACCAGGTGCGACGCGAGGTCGCCACCCGCTATGACTTCAAGGGCGCTCGCGTCAGCCTTGAGCTGACCAGCACCGAGATCGTGCTGCAGGCCGATGACGAGTACCGCGCCAACGCGGTGAAGGACCTGATCCAGTCGAAGGCGGTGCGCCGCAACCTGTCGCTCAAGATCTTCGACTGGGGCAAGCTGGAGCCGGCGGGTGGCGGCACGGTGCGGCAGCACATCGGCCTCAGGCGCGGCCTGACCAGCGAGCAGGCCAAGGAGCTCAGCAAGATCGTGCGCGACCGCTTCCCCAAGGTGAAGCCGGCCATCCAGGGCGATGCGGTGCGCGTCTCGGGCAAGAGCAAGGACGAGCTGCAGGCCGTGATCGGGCACCTGCGCGCGCTCGACTACCCGGTGGCCCTGCAGTTCGAGAACTACCGATGACTGGCGGTCCGTCCGAGGAGCAGCTGGAAGCCGCGGGGCGGGCCCTGGGCCATGCGCTGCGCGGCGCCGGCTGGCGGGTGGCGGTGGCCGAGTCGTCGACCGGCGGGCTGATCGGCCATGCGATCACCATGATTCCCGGTTCGTCCGACTACTTCCCGGGCGGCGTGATCAGCTACTCGAACCAGGCCAAGGAGGTCGAGCTGGGCGTGCCGTCCGCGCTGTTCGCGGAGCACGGCGCCGTTTCGGCCGAGGTGGCGACCGCCATGGCCGAGGGCGTGAGCCACCGCTTCGGCACCGAGCTGGGCGTCGCGGTGACGGGCGTGGCCGGTCCGGAGGGCGGCAGCGAGGGCAAGCCGGTCGGCACGCACTGGATCGGCGTGGCGCTGCGTGGCCACCCGTCGCGCGCGGAGCATCGCCTCTATGCGCATGACCGCGACGGCAACAAGGCGGCGGCGGCGCTCGACGCCCTGGAGCTCGCGCTGGCGGAGGTGATGGCCGCCTCTCCCGTCACCGACTGAGGCGCCGGCGCCCGTGGTGAGGCCCGGCGAGCGCATCCACGTGATCGGCATTGCCGGGTCCGGCGCGGCGGGCGTCGCGTTGCTGATGCACCATGCCGGGCTTCGCGTGGATGGCTGCGATGCCGACACGCCGTCGCCCTACACGCCGCCGCTCGAGGCGGCCGGCATCCGCATCCGGTCCGGCCACGATCCGGCCCACCTGGAGGGCGTCGACCGCGTGGCCATCACGCCTGCCCTGCGCGCGGTGCCGGACCTGCCGGAGCTGGTCGCCGCGCACGAGCGCGGGCTGCCGGTCGCCACCTGGCAGGCCGTGCTGGGGGAGCTGATGGCGGCCGAGGACCACATCGGCCTGGCAGTGACCGGCACCCACGGCAAGTCGACGACCACCGCCCTGCTCGGGCATTTGCTGATCAGCGCCGGCCTGGACCCGACCGTGGAGGTCGGCGCCTTCATCGGTCCATGGGGAGCCACCGTGCGGCCCGGGCAGGGGGCTCCGTTCCTGGTCGAGGCCGACGAGTTCGGCGATAACTTCCTGAATTACCACCCGGCCGGTGCGATCGTGACGAACGCCGAGATGGACCATCCCGACTTCTTCGCCGATCGCGAGGCGGTGCTGGCCTCCATGGAGCGCTTCGTGCGGGGCATGAGCTCGCACCCGGCGCTCGGTGGACGGCTGCTGCTGACCACCGCCGCCGATCGGGGCGCCCAGGACCTGGTGGCTCGCCTTTCCGACTGGGACGGGCGCATCCTCCGCTACGGGCCGGGCGGCGAAGTGCAGGCGACCGCCGTGCAGGCCACCGCCGGGGGAGCGCGCTTCAACCTCTTCGAACACCCGTTCGAAATGAGGCTGGCCGGGGAGCACAACGTGCTCAACGCCACCGCCGCGCTGATCCTCGCGCGCGAGCTCGGCGCGCCGATGGATGCGCTGGCAGAGGGGCTGCGCACGTTCGTGGGGGCCGGACGGCGGATGGAGCTGATCGCGGATACTGCCGGCGTGATCGTCTACGACGACTACGCGCACCATCCGACCGAGGTGCGCGCCACCATCGGCGCCATGCGGCAGCTGGTGGGGGAGCGACGTCTGTGGACGGTCTTCGAGCCGCACATGTACTCGCGCACGGCCCTGCTCTTCGACGAGTTCACCGGCGCGTTCACCGATGCCGACGAGGTGGTGATCGCGGAGATCTTCGCCTCGCGTGATACCGATGAGTCCCTACGCGCCACGTCCGCGGAAGCGCTGGCCGATGGGATCGAGCGCATCTCCGGCGTGCCGGCCATCAGCGTCGGTGACGTGGACGCCACGACGACCTACGTGGCGGAGCACCTGCGGGATGGAGACGCGGTGCTGGTGATGGGGGCGGGGAAGTCCTACCGCATCGCGGTGGGGCTGAAGGCGGCGCTGGAGTCCGGCGTGCTGGAGGCCCAGCGCTCGCTGCCCGGCATGGACCGATGAGGTGGCGCGCGTGAGCCCGGCGCGCACCGTCTTCCTGACCGCCGTCCTGGCCCTGGCTGTAGCCGTGCTGGAGCGGGGCCTGATTCGTCTGGTGGAAGCGTCCGGCGCTCGAGACCAGCCGGCGATCATCCTGGTGCTGCTGCTGTCGGCATTCCTTGGGCTGCTGACGGCCGTCCTGACGCGCTCGATGCGGCTCCCGGGCGCGATAGCGCCCACGGCGCTGGTGCTGGGCTGGATCCTGGTGCCGGCCGTTCTGGGCACCTTTCCGGGCCAGGCCCTGTCCGCCTTCCAGGGCGACGTGGGGCTCGACGCCGGCGAGGCGATCGCCCTGGTGATGGCCGTGATCGCCGCGGCGGTCACGCTCGGCGTCCAGGCGGACCGCTGACGCCTCCACGCTTCTCGATCGAGGAGCGCCGCCGCCGGCTGGCCGTCCGCCACCACCTCGCGCCGGCTGCGCGCGCGGACTCCGCAGAGGAGGCTGCCCGCGGGATGGTGTGCCTGCACGGCACCGACTCGTCCAGCGCGTACCTGGCGGCCTGGGCCCGCATGCGGCAGCCGTCGATCACGGCCGTCGACGAGGCGCTGTACGAACGGCGCTCCCTGCTGCGGCTGCTGGCCATGCGGCGCACCGTCTTCGTGGTGCCGATCGAGGACGCACCCATCATTCAGGCCGCCGCCGCGACCGGCGTGGCCAGGGTCGAGCGTCGGCGCACGGAGGCGCTGGTGGCGCAGCTGGATGTGCCGGATGCTCGGGCGTGGTTGCGGCAGGCAGAGGCGGAGACGATCGCCGCCCTGGACCGGGTGGGCGAGGCCACGGCCCAGGAGCTGGCCCGGGAGGTGCCGATGCTCGCCGCACGTGCGCGCCTCAATCCCGGCCAGCGTATCGAGGGCAACGTCAGCATGGCGAGCCGCATGCTGCTGACGCTGGCGGTCGAGGGTCGCGTCGTCCGCGGCCGCCCGCGGGGCACCTGGCTCAGCAACCAGTATCGCTGGACGACCATGACGCGCTGGCTCGGTGAGCCGCTGGCCGAGCTGCCGGTGGCCGAGGCCAGGGCAGCGCTCGCCCGCCGCTGGCTGGCTCGATTCGGTCCCGCCACCGAGGCCGACCTGCAGTGGTGGACCGGCTGGACGCTGCGCGACACGCGCGCCGCGCTGGACGCGGCCGGCTCCGTGGAGGCAGAGGTCGAGGGCGTGGGACCGGCGTTCGCCCTGACTGACGACCTCGAGCCCACATCCGATCCCGGCCCGTGGGTGGCGCTGCTGCCGGCGCTGGACCCGACGACCATGGGCTGGAAGGTGCGCGACTGGTACTTGGGCGTGCACCGCGACGCGTTGTTCGATACGACCGGCAACGCCGGTCCCACGATCTGGTGCGACGGGCGAATCGTGGGCGGCTGGGCCGTCCTGCCTTCGGGAGAGGTCGTGACACGGCTCCTGGAGGAGATCGGCTCGGATGCGGCCCTCGCCGTCTCGGCCGAGGCCGCGCGCCTGACCAACTGGCTGGAGTCAACCCATGTCATGCCGCGCTTCGCGACGCCATTGGCCAGGGAGCTCGTGGCGGAGGCCCCGATGCCCACGGGCAGGGGAGCGTGAACCATTAGCACCCTCGTCGTCGTCTCCTGGAACATGCAGGGCCGGGCGCCGGGGCGCCTGCGCCTTTCCGACGCACTTGGCGAGTGGCAGCCCGACGTTCTCCTGCTTCAGGAGGCGGATGGGGATCAGCTCGGCCACGTTCTGCCGCCGAGCTTCCAATCACGCCTGTGGTGGCCCACGGCGGGGACGCCTCCGGGCATCGTCATCGCCTCGCACCTCGCGCTGGAGGAACAGGCACTCCTTGACCCTGCCGATCCTGTTTGGGACCTCCCTCGAGTTGGCTGGGCGCGCCTGAGGCTCAGTGGCCTGACGCTGGCCGTCGCGTCGGTTCACCTCATGGCCCCGCTCCTACCCGGCAGCCGCGCCCGTCGTGACTCGCAGCTGCAGGCGCTCGCGACTTGGGCCGCTGGGTCTATCACCAGGGGCGATCGGCTTCTCGTCGGGGGCGACTTCAACACCCACAACCCACACTTGCCGCGCATGACCGATGCGTGCGCCGCCGCGCCGCTGCCGACCTGGCGTCCGCTGGCGACGTCGTGGTTGCGTCCGCTGCTGCGACTTGACGCCATATTCGTGGGCCCAGGCGTCAGCGTGGTCGATGCCCATGTCGGTGACAGCTGGCGCGGGAGTGACCATCTCCCGGTGGTAGCGCGCATCGACCTCGGCTAATGGGCAAGGTCACATAACATATCTTTGGGGAAGTACTACGGTGCCCCAGGCGGCCCCTGTACGGTCACGGGATGGCTCCACCTGAAACGACCAGGAAACCCAGGTCTGCGCCGGTTATGCCGCCCGAGACTCATACGACCACGGAAACCGGTCGCTGGCCGCGCTCCGTGGTCGGATCAGTCTGTAGCCGCATGCGGCGGCAAGGAGCTCGCCGGAACCACCGCTCCGTGGTCGTATCAGTCTGTTACCGCATAACGCGCCGCAACGGCGATAATCGGGCCATGTTCACGCGTCTCCGGACGCTGCTGGACGGAAAGCCGCGGGTTGGCGACCTGGTGACCGTCCACGACGGCCCGTACGCCGGCAGGTCCGGCACCATCACTGCCGTCGACGGCGAGCTGTCGACCGTGTACATCGACGAGTGCTGCCAGCCGAAGCTGGCACATGGGGCCTTCCAGCGCCAATGGAAGGGCCGCTGGATGCGCGACCGGCAGTTCAAGGCACGAACCAGCGATCGTGAAGCCGATGTGGCGCGCGAATATCTGGACCGGATCGACGGCGTTTGACCACGCCGGCTCCCTGACTGCGGATCGCTGGGACCAACGGCGGCCTGAACCGGGACCGTTGGTTGGTCGCTGGCCGGGAGATCGGTCCGTAGGCTGCCGGCATGACGAAGACACATCCCGCGTTCTGGGGTGCAGCCTGGGCCGGCCTGGCTGTTGGCGGCCTGCTGACCGTGATCGGGCTGGCCAACCCGCACGAGTTTGCCCGCCTCGCCGGCGCCTACGGGCTGATGATGATGGGGGCCGCGCTCTTCCTCATGGCCGGGCTGAAGGTGCGCGAGCGCGTGGTCGAGACGGCGGAGTCCCGGCGGGTCCGGCGCGTGGCGCTCAGTCGCCTGCCGGCGCGGCCGCCAGCGCCGACCTTTGGTGAGCAGGGCCAGGCGTCCGCCACCTCCACCGCGACGGCGAAGACGCCCTCCTAGCCCAAACTCGGCGGCAGGTTGCCGCCGGTCAGGATGAATCCGATCGCCCCCGCTCCGGCGGGGGCGTTTCGCATGGCCGCCCACGCCGCGGCGGCCGACGGCTCGACCGTGAACGGCAGGGCCGCGGCCAGCTCACGCTGCGCATCGACGATGGCGGCCTCCTCGACCAGCACCATGTCGTCGACGCAGTCCCGCATGATGGCCAACGCCTCCGGCACCGGCACGCGCGCGGCGATGCCGTCGGCTACGGTTTCGACGGTCGGCGTCTCGATCGGTCGACCCTCCCGCCACGACAGGGTCATGGCCGGCGCCCCTTCGGCCTGCACGCCGATCACCCGCATGTCGGGTGCTGCCGACTTCAGCCAGGTGCCCACCCCGGCGATCAGCGCGCCATTGCCGACCGGCACGTACAGCGCCTCCAGCGGCGGCAGGTCGCCGGCGTCGACCGCCGCGGTCAGCTCGACCGCCATGGTGCCGGCCCCGATGGCGATCCACGGATCCTGCCCGTCGATGATCAGGCGCCAGCCGGACGTGACGGCATGGGCGGCCGCGGCCTCCCGGGCGGCGTCGAAGTCCTCCCCCGCCAGGCGCACCTCCGCGCCGAGGCGCCGCATGGCGGCCACCTTGGCGGGGTTGGCCGTCCGGGCGGCGAAGACCACAAACGGGACACCCTGCGCCCGCGTCGCGTAGGCGATGCCCTGGCCGAAGTTGCCGGCCGAGGCCGCCACCAGTCCGGTCCGCTCCCCCACCTCGCCGGCGGCCACCAGCTCCGCCACCGCCAGCCAGGTGCCACGGCCCTTGAAGCAGCCGATCGGGTTCGCGGACTCGGCCTTCACCGCCACCGGCCGGCCGAGCGCCGCACTGAGCGGCTCGGCGACGAACTGCGGCATCTCCCGGAACGCCGCCGGCACGCGGTCGACGGCGGCGCGGATCGCCTCGGCCGTGACCTCGGGCACGCGCTAGGCGCTGCGGCCGGGCGGTGCTGAACGGACCTCCGCGTTGCGCACCTCGGCGGCGATCGACGGCGGCAGGTGGCCGGCCAGCCGGATGCCCGACTCGGTGAACGACTCGTCCACGGGACCCGACGCCTTGGCGCGCGCGACCAGCTCGCCGCGGGCATAGGGCACCACTGTGTCGACGGCCACCATCTGGATGCGCAGCGCATCGGCCACGCGCTCGAGCAGCACCGGCAGGCCTTCGCCGCTGGCGGCGCTGACGAAGGCCGTGTCACGGCTGGCGGGCATCGGGGCGGCGCGCAGGTCGGCGTCGAGCAGGTCGATCTTGTTGAAGACGGTGATCCGTGGCTTGCCGCCTGCGCCCAGCTCGTCGAGCACGGTCTGCACGGCGGCCTGCTGGCCGATGAAGTTCGGGTCGGCGGCGTCCACCACCTCCAGCAGCAGGTCGGCGCGGATCACCTCCTCCAGGGTGGCGCGGAAGGCTTCCACCAGGTCGTGCGGCAGCTTGTTGATGAAGCCCACCGTGTCGCTCACCACGATGCGCTGGCCGCTGGGCAGGCCCACCGCCCGGGCGGTGGGATCCAGGGTGGCGAACAGCATGTCGGCGGCGTACACGTCCGCGTCGGCCAGCGCGTTGAGGAGCGTGCTCTTGCCGGCGTTGGTGTAGCCGACCAGGGCCACCGTGGCGACCTCCGCCCGATCGCGCTGTCGTCCGCTGGTGGCGCGATGGCGCCTCACCTCGTCCAGCTCGGAGCGGACCTTGCGGATCTTGTCGCGGATCAGGCGTCGGTCGGTCTCGAGCTGGCTCTCGCCGGGCCCGCGGGTGCCGATGCCGCCGGCCGTGCGCGACAGGTGCGTCCACAGCCGGGTCAGCCGCGGCAGGTGATACTGCAGCGCGGCCAGCTCCACCTGCAGCCGCCCCTCACGCGTGCGGGCGTGGCGGGCGAAGATGTCGATGATCAGGGCCGAGCGGTCCAGCACCTTGCAGTCGAGCAGCTTCTCCAGGCTGCGCTGCTGGTTCGGCGCCAGCTCGTCGTCGACGACCAGCAGGTTGAAGTTGCTGGCCGCCTTCTCGTCGACCAGCTCCGCCGCGCGGCCCTTGCCGAAGTACCACACCGGATCGGGCTCGACCCGGCGCTGGAAGGCGCTGCCCACCACCGTGGCCCCGGCCGTCTCGGCCAGTGCGCCCAGCTCGGCCAGGCTGCGGGCGACCGGCCATTGGCCGTCGTGCGGGTTGTCGAGGCCGATCAGGAAGGCGCGCTCGACGGGCTCCGTGAGATCGATCAGGCGACTGCGTTCGGACATCTGTTCGGTCCATGCTAGCCGATCCCCCATCCCGGACCTCCAGCCCGGGTTCGTGCTTGGCAGCGAGCGTGAGCGGTACTTTCGAGCGGTAGCGACGGTGACCCGTCTGTGCCATACCTCACCGCACATCAGGGGGCCGCTGGAGAAACGCGTGCACGACGCCATGCCGGGACACACGGCTGGAACCACCGCCCACGAGTCGCGGGCGGGCCTTGGGCTGCGCCTGGCACTGGCGCTGGGCGCCAGCGCGCTGGTCGGCATCGTGCTCGAGCGACTGCTGGTCGGCGTCATCCCGGTGGCCGCCATGCGCTACCTGGTCAGCTCACTGGTCGCCACCGGGCTGGTGGGCGTGGCACTCTATCACATGGTCGTGTCGCCGCTGGCCAGGTCCCGCGCCGACCTGACGGTCCGCTATGAAGCCGCCCTGGCCGATGCGCTGGCCGATCCACTGACCGGCCTCGGCAACCATCGCGCCTTCCAGGAGGAGCTCGACCGCCAGGTCGACGCCGCGCAGCGCTACGGCGCGCCGGTGTCGCTGGTGCTGATCGACCTGGACGACTTTAAGGCGATCAACGACACCAAGGGCCACGCCTTCGGCGACCAGGCGCTGACCCACTTCGGCACGCTGGTCAAGCGCGGGCTGCGCAAGGTGGACCGATCCTTCCGCGTCGGCGGCGACGAGTTCGCCATCCTGCTGCCGCAGACCGATGCCGAGGGGGCCAAGATCGTCATCCGCCGCCTGCTGGCCGCCACGCTGCAGCCGGCCCTGCGCAGCCACGTCGATCCGGGCAGCCTCTCCTTCTCGGCCGGGATCTCGGCGCTGCCCGATCCGGCCACCGGGCGGGCCGAGCTCTACAGCCAGGCCGATGCGGCTCTCTACGCGGCCAAGCGGGCGGGGCGCACCGAGGTCCTGATCTTCGACCGCGCGGTGACGCCCAGCGCCGATCCGAGCGGGATGGGCGCCGCGGTGGCCGAGGTCCTGGCGCGCGCCTGGCTGCGGCCGGTGTACCAGCCGATCATGGAGCTCAAGACCGGCGCACTACTGGGCGTGGAGGGCCTGATCCGGCCCATCTCGCCGGCCCCCTTCGCCGATCCGGGCAGCCTGTTCGAGGCGGCGGCCACCAGCGGGCACCTGCTGGCGCTGGAGCTGGCCTGCGTGGAGACGATCGTGGCCGGCGCCGCCGGGCTGGCGCGCGGGCCCTTCCTGTCGATCAACCTGTCGCCGGCCACGCTCGAGGCGCCCGAGTTCAGCACCGCCGCCCTGCTGGCCATCCTGGCCCGCCACAGCTTCCCGCCGGAGCGGCTGGTCATCGAGCTCACCGAGCAGCAGCCGGTCAACGACGTCGACAAGATCCGGCTCAAGCTGGAGACCTGCCGCGCTGCCGGCATGCGGGTCGCCGCCGACGACGTGGGCTCCGGCAACGCCGGCCTGCGCCTCCTGGCCGAGCTGAACTTCGACATCATCAAGGTCGACCTGACGCTGGTGCAGCGCAGCGCCTCCAGCCCCGCCTCCAGCGCCGTGGTCGAATCAGTCGTCTCGCTGGCCGGCCGCACCGGCGCGATGGTGGTGGCCGAGGGGATCGAGCACCCCGAGCAGCTGGAGCAGCTCGACCAGCTGGGCATCAGCGTCGGCCAGGGCTTCCTGCTCGGCCGGCCCGGATCGCTCCCCGGCCAGGAGGCGCCGACCGTCAGCCGCGACCCGCTCGCCATCGACGACGAGCCGATCGACGACGGGACGCCGGCCATGTCCGCCTGGCGCCAGTCGATCGGCCTGCCGGTCACCTAGCGGAGCGACGTCAGGCGGTCAGGCGCCGGACCAGGTCGCTGGCCTTGTCGGCGAGGGCGGCGGCCGGACCCTCGCCGGCGTCCAGCCACACGATCCGGCGATCGCGGCGGAACCAGGTCAGCTGGCGCTTGGCGTACTGGCGCGTATGCCGGGTGGTGAGCGCCACCGCCTCCTCCCGGCTGAGCTCGCCGGCCAGCACGGCCAGCGCCTCCCGATAGCCGTGGCCCGACAGGGCCGGCAGCTCCGGACCGTAGCCACGCGCGGCGAGCGTGCGGGCCTCATCCAGCAGGCCGTGGTCGAAGATCCAGGCGCTGCGCTCGGCGATGCGGTGGTCCAGCACCGGCCGCGGGCGGCTCAGGCCCAGCAGCGCCACCCGGCCCGGCCACGGCTCGCGTGCTGGCGGCGCGCTCGCTCCCCCACCGGCGATGGCGCGCTCCAAGGCCCGCAGCACGCGGCGCGGGTTGTGCAGGTCGGTGCGCGCCGCCGCGGCCGGGTCGAGCGTCTCCAGCCGCGCGACCAGCGCGGGCAGGCCCTCGGTCTCCAGCTCCATGGCCAGCTCGCGCCGCACCTCGGGCGACCAAGGCTGCGAGGCCAGGTCGTGGCCGTCGACCAGGGCGCTGACGTACAGGCCGGTTCCCCCGACGACGAGCGGCAGCCGTCCGCGATCCCAGATCTGCGGCACCAGCTGCCGGGCGCGTTCGACCCAGTCCGCCACCGTGAACGACGCATCCGGATCGACCACGTCCAGCAGGTGATGCGGCACCCCCACGCGGTCGGCGACATCGGGCTTGGCGGTGCCGACGTCCATGCCGCGGTACACCTGGCGGGAGTCGGCGACCAGGACCTCCACTGGCAGGCGCTGCGCCAGCGCCAGGGACAGCTCGGTCTTGCCGGAGGCGGTCGGGCCGACGAGCGCGGCCAGCGGTGGCGGGACGGGCGGGCGGCGCGTGGCCGGCGACGGCATCGGTCCCGCCCCGGTCAGACCTCGATCAGGCGTTGCACCTGCTCGATCGAGCGTGCGCGCCCGGTCTCGCGGTC
This sequence comes from Candidatus Limnocylindria bacterium, assembly GCA_036555005.1. GTDB lineage: Bacteria > Chloroflexota > Limnocylindria > QHBO01 > QHBO01 > DASSCW01. The sequence goes on from DATBME010000025.1 coordinate 28,679, forward strand.
GGCCTCGATTACCACCGCGTTCAGGCTGACCGGCCCCTCCGCCACGTTGAAGCGCGTGGGCAGGTGGGTCAGGAAGCGCGGCAGCACGGTCTCCAGGCTGAAGCCGATGATCGAGTCGCGCGGGCCGGTCATACCAATGTCGCTGATGTAGGCCGTGCCCTGGGGCAGCACCCGGGCGTCGGCGGTGGGAACGTGGGTGTGGGTGCCGACCACGGCCGTGACCCGCCCGTCCAGGTACCAGCCCATGGCGTTCTTCTCCGAGGTGATCTCGCAGTGGAAGTCCAGGATGCGCACCGCCGGCAGCGGCTCGGCGGCACCGTCGAGGAGGGCATCCATCGCGACGAAGGGAGAATCCAGCTGGTTCATGAAGACGCGGCCCATGGCGTTCATGACCGCCACCTGGCCGCCGTCGGCAAGGGCGTGGATCAGCCAGCCCCGGCCCGGCGCGTCATCGGGATAGTTCATGGGGCGCAGCACCGGCCGGCCCGAGTCGAGGTAGTCGTACACCTCGCGCTTGTCCCAGATGTGATTGCCACTGGTGATGACGTCCACTCCGTGGGTCAGCAGCTCCTCCGACAGGCTGGGTGTCAGCCCCGCCCCGGCGGCCAGGTTCTCGCCGTTGGCGATGACCATGTCCAGGTCGAGCTCGCGGCGCAGCTCGGGCAGGGCGTGCACCACCGCCTGGCGTCCCGGCTTGCCGATGATGTCCCCGACGACCATGCACCGCAGCAGCGCGGCGCGATCGGTCACCGGGCGTAGTCCACGGCCCGCGTCTCGCGAATGACCGTCACCTTGATCTGGCCGGGGTACTGCAGCTGGTCCTCGATCTTCTTGACCACGTCGCGAGCCAGGCGCGAGCTGGCCAGGTCGTCCATGTCCTCGGGGCGGACCAGGATCCGGATCTCGCGGCCGGCCTGGATGGCGTAGCAGCGCTCGACCCCCGGGAAAGAGAGGGCGATCTGCTGCAGATCGTCCAGGCGCTTGATGTAGTTGTCCAGGCTCTCCCCGCGCGCGCCGGGGCGTGAGGCGCTGATCGCGTCGGCGATCTGCACCACCGTCGCCTCGACCGACTCCTGCTCGACCTCCTGGTGGTGCGCGGCGATGGCGTTGCAGACCACCGTGCTGACTCCATAGCGGCCGGCGATGTCGCCGCCGATCAGGGCGTGCGGCCCCTCCACCTCGTGGTCGACCGCCTTGCCGATGTCGTGCAGCAGGCCGCCCTTCTTGGACTCGGGCACGTTGGCGCCGATCTCCGCGGCCAGCAGGCCGGCCAGCCGCGCCGTCTCGACGACGTGGTTCAGCACGTTCTGGCCGTAGCTGGTGCGGTACTTGAGGCGGCCCAGCAGCTTGACCAGCTCCGGGTGCAGGCCCGGCACGCCGGCGTCATAGGCGGCCTGCTCGCCGGCCTGCCGCATGACGACCTCGATCTCGGCGCGGCACTTGGTCACGGTCTCCTCGATGCGCCCGGGATGGATGCGGCCGTCGCTGATGAGCTTGGTGAGCGCCATGCGGGCGACCTCCCGCCGCACCGGGTCGAAGCCGGACAGCACCACCGCTTCGGGCGTGTCGTCGATGATCAGGTCCACCCCGGTGGCCTGCTCCAGGGCGCGGATGTTGCGGCCCTCGCGGCCGATGATGCGGCCCTTCATCTCCTCCGACGGCAGCGTGACGACGGTGACGGTCGTCTCCGAGGTGTGGTCGGCGGCGATGCGCTGCATGACCGTGGTCAGGATGCGGCGCGCCCGCTCGTCGCCCTCGTCGGCGGCGTGGCGCTCGATCTCCCGCACCTGGTGCTGGGCCTCGGCCCGCGCCTCGTCGACGATCTGCCGGATCAGCGCCTGTCGCGCCTCACCGGCGCTCAGCCCGCCGACCCGTTCCAGCTCGGTGATCTGGCGCTGCTGCAGGGCCGCCAGCCGGACCTTCTCCTCCTCGACCTCGCGCTGCCGCTCCTCGAAGCCGGCCTCGCGGCGCTCGAGCGCCTCCAGCTTGTGGTCCAGGCCTTCGGATCGGTCCAGCAGCAGCCGCTCCTGGCGCTGCAGGTCGGCGCGCTTCTGGCGCGCCTCTTCCTCGGCCGCACGCTGCGCCTGGAGGGCATCGTCCTTGCCCTCCAGCACGATCTCCTTCTGCTTGGCCCGGGCCTCGGCGACGATCCGCTCGGCATAGCCCTCGGCATGCTTGACCGATGAGGCGGCCAGGTAGCGGCGCGCGACATAGCCGATGGCGATGCCGATCGCCAGCGCGGCGATCCCCACGATCATGAGCTCGGTGCTGGGCATCGGCTCCTCCTCAGGCGGAGCCCGGTTGGGCAGAGTTCGCGTCCGGATGCCGGATGCGCGCGTCACGTTTCACGGTGGTTCGGGGCCACCACCACCGGTGGCTGACCGATCCGCGGAGTGTACCGCAAGCCGCGCCGTGGGTCGGCGGCGGGAGTTCGGCGACCAGGTTCGGCGGTCGTGGGCTAACCGCCGAGCCGGCTCATCAGGCGGATCATGTCCAGGTCGCGGGGGATGAAGTCCTGCAGCATCACGCGCTGCACGCCCGCCGCTTCAAAGGCGCGCAGCCGCTCTCCCGCCTCGTCCAGGGTGCCCATGATCCAGCGCTCCTGCCGCTGGGCGAGCCATGCCTCGGCCTCCGCCGCCGACGCGCCGGTGAGCTCCAGCTGGAGTCGCACCCGGTCGGTCAGCTCGGCCCGCGTCTCGGCGATCAGGACGCCGGTCATGGCGCTGTGGGTGATCTCGGCCGGGTCGCGGCCGATCGCCTGGCAGGCGGCGTCGACGCGGGCATAGGCCTCCGGCGCGCGAGCCGGCGAGGCCGAGTTCAGGTTGAACTCGTCGGCGTACCGCGCCGCCAGCCTCGCCAGGCGCGGGCCGCCGCGGCCGCCCAGGATGATCGGCGGGTGGCGCCGGCCGTTGCGCTCCGGCCGGGTGCGGAACAGCGTTTCGCGGACCTGCCAGTGCGAGCCTTCGAAGCCCCAACCGTCGGGCTCGGTCCACAGGCCGTGCACGATCGCCACCGACTCCTCGAGCATGGTGTAGCGCTCGTCCAGGTCGGGGAACGGGATGCCCAGCTGCGCATGCTCGAGGTCGTTCCAGCCCGCGCCCATGCCGACCTCCACCCGGCCGCCGCTCATCTCGTCGACCGTCGCCACCAGCTTGGCGAACGGCCCCGGCAGCCGGAAGGTCATCGGCGACACCAGCGCGCCGATGTGGATGCGGGCGGTGTCGCGCGCCAGGCCGGCCAGGGTGGCCCAGGCGTCGGTGGTCGGCCCGTCCTCGGGTCCCGGGAAGCTGGCGTAGTGGTCGGAGCGGAAGAAGGCCTCCAGGCCGGCGTCCTGGGCGGTGGTCGCGGCGGCCCGGATCTCGTCGTAGGTGAGCCCCATCTGGGGCTCGGTCATCAGCGCCAGCCGCATGCCGTTCAGCCGCCCGCCGCCCGCCGGGTCTGGCGCGCCGAGCCGCGAGCCGCCTCGTAGTGCTTCAGGTAGTCGTCGAGCGGCACCTTGGCGATCGTCTCGCCGATCACGTCCAGCGGCACGTCCTCCAGCTTCCGGAAGCGCAGGCAGCTCTTGCCCATGTTCAGCCGCTTGCCGCTCTCGGCGTAGCGCGCCGTGAACCACTCCGCCAGCTGCGGGTCGCCGTAGACGGTATTCAGGTAGAGGGACATGTACTGCTTCTGGCTGGCCAGCCCGGCCAGGCCCAGCGGCTGCCCGTTGTAGGTGTCCGGGAAGCGCTCGAGCGGGATATACCAGGCGATCATGCCGGACGCCATGCCCTCCTCGAAGCCGTCCGGCAGGTTGCGCCGAATCACGTCACGCACCGCCGAGATCGCCTGCCGCCGATCGGGCGGCAGGGCGGCGATGTACTCGTCGGGGGTCGTGGCGGAGCTGCTGGCCATGGATCCGGCCCTCCCGTTGCGTTGCCGGCAACGGTAGCGCCTGCCGGCAGCGGCCGCTCAGGCCGGCTCGCGACGGGTGCGGATGGCACGTCGCGCCGTCTCGGGGTCGAAGCCGCGGCGGACGAGGTACATGCCGATGCGCTCGACCGCCCTGCGATCGTCGGGGATCGGGCGGCCGCGCAGGTGCCGGTCCAGCGCCGCCAGCGCCCGGTCGTCCTCGGTAGCGGGCAGCCCGTGATGGTCCAGCGCCGGTTCGGCGATCTCGGATCCGCGCAGCTCCTCGATGATCTCGCGCGGCACGCCGTGCTGGCGCAGCTCGGCCTCCACCATGCGCCGCCCGCGGGGTGCGTGGCGATCGCGCTGTTCCGCCCACCAGCGGGCAAAGGCCCGATCGTCGACGAAACCCAGCGTCGCCAGCCGCTCCAGCGTGCGCTCCACGGTCGGCTCCTCGACCCCCGCTCGGCGGAGGCGCCGCTCCAGCTCCCAGCGGGTGCGCGGCCGGGCGCCGAGGTAACGCGCCGCGATCTCCATCGCCCCTTCGTCGTCCGGAGCGGCCCGCGGGGTGGATGTTCCGCGCCGGCCGGTCATGAGCGCGTGTCCCAGTCGCGAGGCCGGTGCCCGCGCAGGACCTGCTCAGGCCCGGCCCAGCCGATCAGGCGTGGCGCATCCCAGCCGGCGGCCGGCGGCAGGGCGGCGACGGCCCCCGCGCGCAGGACGTAGTCCGGATTGCCCCGCTGCCCTCTCGCCCAGGCGATGGCGCGCGCCGCCAGCCCGGCCGTGGCCGGCTCGACGGCGCTACTCGGCTTCGCTGATCCCCTCCACGCCGACGTCGATCGACGACACCTTGGCGCGGATCTCCTCCTCGATCTTCTCGGCGATCTCCGGGTTGGCCTTCAGGAAGTCGCGCGCGTTCTCGCGGCCCTGGCCGAGTCGTGTGTCACCGTAGTTGAACCAGGCGCCGGTCTTGGACAGCACGCCGGCGGCGATGCCGACGTCCAGCAGCCCGCCCTCGCGGCTGATGCCCTCGTTGTACATGATGTCGAACTCGGCCAGCCGGAACGGCGAGGCGACCTTGTTCTTGACCACCTTGACGCGCGTGCGCGAGCCGACCGCATCGGTGCCGGTCTTGAGCGTCTCGATGCGGCGGATGTCCAGTCGCACGCTGGAGTAGAACTTCAGGGCGCGACCGCCGGGCGTCGTCTCCGGATTGCCGAACATGACGCCGATCTTCTCGCGCAGCTGGTTGGTGAAGACCAGGGCAGTCTTGCTGCGATTGATGGCGCCGGTCAGCTTGCGCAGCGCCTGGCTCATCAGGCGTGCCTGCAGGCCGACGAAGCTGTCCCCCATCTCGCCCTCGATCTCGGCGCGTGGCACCAGGGCCGCCACCGAGTCGATGATCACCACGTCGACGCCATTGCTGCGGATCAGCGTTTCGGCGATCTCGAGCGCCTGCTCACCGGTGTCCGGTTGGCTGACCAGCAGCTCGTCGACGTTGACGCCCACGTTGCGGGCGTAGGTGGGATCCAGCGCGTGCTCCGCGTCGATGAACGCGGCCACGCCACCGGCGCGCTGGGCGTTGGCCACGATGTGGTAGCAGAGCGTGGTCTTGCCGCTCGACTCGGGGCCGAAGATCTCCGTGATCCGGCCGCGCGGCACGCCGCCCACGCCGAGCGCCAGGTCGAGCGCAACGGAGCCGGTGGGGATGACCTCTACCGCCTGGGCGCCGCGGTCGCCGAGGCGCATGATCGCGCCCCGCCCGAACTGCTTCTCGATCTGGAGGATGGCCGCGTCGACCGCCCGGGCGCGCTCGCCGTTCTTCTCTGGGGTCGACTGGGCCTGGGCCTGGGCCGCCGGGGCATCCATCAGTTTCGTGGGCTCCTTCTCTGTGCTCCCCGGCGCTCGGGTCAGCTCAACTCCTCGTCGCCGGGTTCGGGGCGTGGCTTGCGCTTGGGTTTGATCACCTCGACCGTGGCCGGCGGTTCATACGCCGCTATCGGCGGCGCCTTCGACGCCTTCGCCTTTGGCTTGCGCTTCTCCTGGTGGCGTGGTCGATCTCGGCCCTTCGCCATCTTCAGCAGACCTCCGATCCGGAAGCCGGCCGCGGTGTCGTCGACAAGCGTGCCGATCGGGGCTTATCGGTCCCTTAGCGGCGGCTTATCGACCCGCGCCGGCGCTTGAAAACTGCGCCGCGACGACCTCCCGCAGCGATGCGAACGACCCATCGGCAAGGGCGCCGCGGATCTGCTCCATCAGGTCCAGAGTATAGGTGACGTTATGGACCGAGGAGAGCCGATACGCGAGCAGCTCCTCCGCCCGGAACAGGTGCGCCAGGTAGGCGCGCGAGTGGTTGCGGCAGGCCTCGCAGGCGCACTCCGGATCGATCGGTCCGGGATCGTCCAGGAAGCGGGCGTTGCGCAGGTTGAGCTTGCCGCCGCGGGTCCAGACCTGGCCGTTGCGCGCCACCCGGGTCGGCAGCACGCAGTCGAACAGGTCGATCCCGCGCTCCACGGCGGCGAAGAAGTCCGGCGGCGCGCCGACGCCCATCAGGTAGCGAATGCGCGGGTCGTCGTCGAGCGCCTCGCCCACCACGTCGAGGGTGGCCGCCATCTGCTCCTTCGACTCCCCCACCGACAGGCCGCCGATGGCGATCCCGTCGAAGGCCAGGCCGGCGATGGTGGCCGCGCTCGCCCGTCGCAGGTCCGCGTCGACGCCGCCCTGCACGATGCCGAACAGCGCCTGGTCGGGACGCGAGTGGGCGGCCAGGCAGCGCTCGGCCCAGGCGTGCGTGCGCATCATGGCCTCGGCCACGCGACCCGCCGGCAGGGTCGCGTCCACCAGCTGGTCGAAGGCCATCGCGATGTCGCCGCCCAGCGCCTCCTGGATCTCGATGGCGCGCTCCGGCGTCAGTCGTTGGCTCGACCCATCCAGGTGGCTGGCGAAGGTCACGCCGTCATCGTCGACCCGACCCAGGTGGGCCAGGCTGAACACCTGGAACCCGCCCGAATCGGTCAGGATCGGTCCATCCCAGCCCATGAACCGATGGAGGCCGCCCAGCGTCGCGATGCGCTCGTGGCCGGGGCGCAGCGACAGGTGGTAGGTGTTGGCCAGCAGGATCTGGGTGCCGGCCGTGCGCAGGTCGGTCGGCGTCAGGCTCTTGACGCTGGCCTGCGTGCCGACCGGCATGAACTGCGGCGTGTCGACCGCCCCATGCGGAGTCTGCAGCCGGCCCAGCCGTGCTCGACCGATGCGTGCAGGCACCGATGTGAAGGTGATCGGCCGTTTTTCTTCCACAAGGGTCTTGGCCGCGGTCACCGCGAGAGGATAGGCTACGAACTGGCGAGAGGAGGACGGCGGTGCGACTGGCGGACTGGCCTCGAAATCCATACCTCAATGACGAGCTGCGCGAGTGGGTGGCGCTCCACCTCTCGACGCTGGGCGTCGAGGATCTGGCCGTCTACGCCCAGGCCGCCGCCGGGCAGGACGAGGAGCGACGGGTGCTGGTGGCCACGTCGGTCGGCCTGCTCGATTCCTGGTATGCACCCCGAGGATCGACCGCCCGCTTCTCGCTGAGCGTCCGCCTCTACCCGTGGCATGCCGTGCACGGCGTCGACCTGCGCGGCGAGACCAGCCGCCTGTGGGCGCACGAGCATCAGAGCCGATGGCGCCTGCGCATCAGCCGCCCCGCCCTTGACACGATGGCCGACACGCCCGACCTGGGACGCGCCCTGGCCGAGTTTGCCGCCGCCTGCTCGCTGTTGGCCGAGCCGTCGAGCCCGTCGCTGCCCGGCTCGGCGCCGGACGTCGAGGACGCTGTCCCCGCCTTCCTGGGTCGCGCCGCCAAGGCCGAGGTCACCCGCGAGCCGATCCGGGTGAACGGCGACAGCGCCCCGCCGCCAGCCCCGGCGCCGGTCGCTGCCGCTGGCGCAGCCGCCGCCGTCACTTCGCCGGCTCCGGTCGCGACCCCTGCATCCCGCGCGGCCGCCACGGGGAACTCGCCGCTCCAGGCGGAGGACACGGTCATGGAGCTCGAGCGCCGTCTCGGCCTGCGCGGACCCGAGGACTGATCAGGCGATCAGCATCGCGTCGCCGAAGCTGAAGAAGCGGTACCCCTCCTCCAGCGCCGTGCGATACGCGGCCAGCAGCGTGTCGAGCGCGTCGTATGGCGTTGCCCGCCGCATGCCGGCCTGCACGAAGGCCGTCACCAGCAGCAGCAGCGAGCTGCGTGGCAGGTGGAAGTTGGTGATCAGCGCGTCGACCGCGCGAAACTCGTAGGGCGGCGTGATGTACAGGTCGCTCCAGCCCTCGGCCGCTCCGCCGTGGGCCCTGGTCTCGAGCACGCGCAGGGTGGTGGTGCCGACCGCCACGACGCGACCGCCACGCCGCCGGGCGGGGGGCATGGCGCGCGCCGTGGCGCGCGGGATGGCGTACCACTCGCGGTGGATGCGGTGCTCGTCGACGTACTCGCCCTCCAGCGGCCGGAAGGTGTCGAGCCCGACGTGCAGGGTGACCACCGCGCGCCTGATCCCGCGATCCGCCAGGTCGGCCAGCAGCCGCTCGGTGAAGTGCAGCCCGGCAGTCGGCGCGGCCGCCGAGCCGAGTGGCCGCGCATAGACCGTCTGGTAGCGCTCCGGCGCGCTCGACCGGTCGCGGATGTAGGGCGGCAGCGGCATCTCGCCTGCCGCTTCCATCACTGCCAGTGGATCGCGCGCGAAGCGAACCGCCCGGGTCCCGCTCCCCAGCCGCTCCCCCACCTCGATCGTGTCGCCGCCGCGCAGCGTCAGAGGATCGCCGACCGCCACCCGACGCGAAGGGCGCACCAGCGCCTCCCAGCGGCCGCTGCCGTCGTCCATCGGCCGCAGCATCAGGACCTCGGCCGCGCCGCCCGTGCGCCGCAGCGCCGGCAGCCGCGCCCGGATCACGCGCGAGTCGTTGGCCACCAGCAGGTCACCCGGCCGCAGGGCGTCGCCAAGCTCGGCGAAGGTCGAGTGGCGCAGGTGCGGCCGGCCCGGCCTCGAGCGGCCACGGTCCAGGATCAGCAGACGAGCGGCGTCGCGCGGCTCCACGGGGACCTGGGCGATGGCCGAGGCCGGCAGGCGGTAGTCGAAGTCGTCGACGCGCAACCGTGCGGGATGCGGTTCACGCGACATGAGCCCGGAAAGCGTAGCGCCCGGCCGGGTGGCCCGGCCGGGCGCCATCGGTCCAGTCGCCGCCGGATCAGGCCGGCGGAGCGATCATGTCGTTGACCCAGTTCTGGGCGAAGAAGAGCAGGAAGGCCAGCGCCACCAGCCACATCAGCCAGTGGACCTGGTTCCAGCGGCCGGCCACGACCTGCAGGAAGACCCAGGCCACCATCCCCGCACCGATGCCGATCGTGATCGTGAAGGTCAGTGGCATGAGGATGATGATCAGCAGGGCCGGCAGGCCGATGAAAACGTCGCGCGCATCGATCTCGCCGATCTGCGTGAACATCAGGAAGCCGACCAGCACCAGGGCGGGCGCCGTCGCCTGGGTCGGGACGATGGCCGCCAGCGGCGACAGGAAGATCGCCAACAGGAAGAGCACGCCGACCACGACCGAGGTCAGGCCGGTTCGCCCGCCGTCGCCCACGCCCGCCGCGCTCTCGATGTAGGTGGTGTTCGAGCTGACGCCCGCCACCCCACCCGCTGCCGCCGCCAGGCTGTCGACCAGCAGCACCCTGCCCACGCCGGGAACCGTGCCGTCCTCTTTGGTGAGCCCGGCTTCGGCGGCGACGCCGGTGACAGTGCCCATCGTGTCGAAGAAGTCGCTGAGCATGATCGTGAAGATCGCCAGCACGGCGGCCAGCACGCCGGCCTGGATCGTGAAGATGCCGCCGAAGTCCTGCACGCCAAGGCCCAGGGTGCTGAAGTTCGGCGTGACCGAGAAGTTGCTGGGAATGCTCGCCACCCCGGTGACGAGGGCGATCGCCGTGGTGATCACGATGCTGATGATCAGGGCGCCCTTGATCTTCAGCGCCCACAGAGCGGCGGTCACGGCGAGGCCGATCAGGAAGACCCATTGGCCGGTCGTGTTCGGGAACACGAAGCTGACCGGCGGCGGTGGGGGCACGATGTCGCCGGGGCTGACGCCGGTGATCATGCCCGCGTCCCACAGGCCGATGAACAGGATGAACAGGCCGATGCCGACGCCGATCGCCCGCTTGAGGCCGAGTGGCACCGCGTTCATGATCGCCTCGCGCAGGCCGACCAGCACCAGCAGCGAGATGATGAGGCCCTCGATCACGATCACGCCCATCGCCGCCGCGGGCGTCATGCCGAGCCCGAGCACGAGTCCGAACGCGACCACGGCATTGATGCCGAGCCCGGCGGCCAGCGCAAACGGATAGTTGGTGACGAGCCCCATCAGCAGCGTCATGAGTCCGGCGACCAACGCGGTCCCGGCGGCCACCGCGGCGGGCTCGAGCCCGAGAGGTCCGGCGATGATCCCTGGGTTGACCGCCAGGATGTAGACCATCACCAGGAAAGTCGTAACGCCGGCCCGGACCTCGGTGCCGACGTTCGTCCCCCGTTCGCTCAGGTGGAACCAGCTCTCCACGACAGGACTGCCTCCTCCACTCCTCCGAAGCCGTCTCCGCGGCGGTCCGTGGGCGAACGGCCGCGACGGATGCTACTCCGGCCCTCGCCCGCGCGACGGCTGAAATCGCATCGGCTCCGCAGACGCGACGCCGTCGCTCATCTGCGCGCTCACCGGGCGCTCCCCCGGCGGCTCCTTTGCGCCCACCAACGGGAGTAGTGATAACCGGTGCATTCCCCGTTCGGAGTCTTGTCGGCGAGGTCAATCACGCTCCGCCGTCGGGTCATCACTCGTCCGGAAAGAGCCGATCCTTCGTTACCACCACCACGGGTAGTGAGCGACAGCAACGCAACCGGTCCGCCGTCCTAGCACCATCACGCGTGGTAAAGCGCAGGTAACGGGTGCTCAGCGGCGCAGCAGGACGTTGAAGATGAAGGTCAGCAGCAGCGAGATGACCAGCATGGTGCCCAGCGGGATGTAGATCGCGCCGTGCTCGCCCTCGATGGCGATGTCGCCCGGCAGGTGGCCGAACGGCAGCTTCACGCCCATCACGGCCAGGCCGCCGATGACCACCAGTACCATCCCGATGACCAGGATGATGCGTCCGACCTCCGGAGACATCGGTCTAGTCGAACAGGCCCGGTTGCGCGGCTGACGCGCCAGCCGGAGCCGTCAGGCCGAGGTGGCGCCAGCCGGACTCGGTCAGTTGCCGCCCCCGCGAGGTGCGCGCCAGCAGTCCGATCTGCATCAGGTACGGCTCCACCACGTCCTCGATCGTCTCGATCGGCTCGCTCACGGTGGCGGCCATGGTGGCCAGGCCTACCGGCCCGCCGGCGTGGTGTTCGGCCATGGCGCGCAGCAGCTGCCGATCCATGGCGTCCAGGCCGCGCTCGTCGATCTCCAGCAGGTCCAGCCCATCGGTCGCCAGCTCGGCGGTCACCCGGCCGTCGCCGCTGCCCCGCACCTGGGCGAAGTCGCGGACCCGCTTCAGCAGGCGGTTGGCGATGCGGGGCGTGCCGCGCGAGCGGCCCGCCACGATCCGCGCCGCCTCGTCATCGAGCGCCACGTCCAGGATCAGCGCGCTGCGGCGCAGGATGCGCTCCAGGTCCTCCTGGGTGTAGTAGTCGAGGCGGTAGGTCGCACCGAAGCGATCGCGCAGCGGCCCGGTGATGCTCCCGACCCGGGTCGTGGCGCCGATCACCGTCACGTGCTCGATCTGCAGCCGCACCGTCCGCGCGCCGGGCCCCTTGCCGAGGACCACGTCCAGCGCGTAGTCCTCCATGGCCGGGTACAGGATCTCCTCCACCGTGTGGCTCAGGCGATGGATCTCGTCGATGAACAGCACGTCGCCGGCGGCCAGGCTGGTGAGCACCGCCGCCAGGTCCCCCGCCCGCTCGATGGCCGGGCCCGAGGTGGTCCGGATCTGGGCGCCCATCTCCGCCGCCACGATGTTCGCCAGCGTCGTCTTGCCCAGGCCAGGGGGCCCGTAGAGCAGCACGTGGTCGACCGGCTCGGAGCGCTGCCGGGCCGCGTCGATCAGGATGGCCAGGTTCTCCTTGATCCGCTCCTGGCCGGCGAACTCGTCCAGGCGGCGCGGCCGGACGGTCGCCTCCAGCGCCAGCTCGTCCTCGGCGACCTCCGCGCTGGTGATGCGCTCGATCGTCATGCGGACAGCCTGAGAGCGCCCGAATCGAACATGTGGCCGATTCTACCCGCAGCCGGAGCATGCCTCAGTCGGCATCTTGCAGCCTGCGCAGGTCGTCGGCGGTGTCCACATCGGCGACCGGCTCCGCCATCGCGACCGCCGCCACCCACTCGGGGTGGTCGTTCAGCACCTCTCGCAGGCCGATGTCCCCGCTCGGCTGCCGCACCACGTCGAAGTGGCTGCGTTCGATGAGGACCGGCGGCGCCAGGTGTCCGCCGCTCATCGTCGCCACGATCGGCTTCTCGCCGCGAGCGGCCAGCAGCGCCGCGATGGCCGCGGGCGGGATGGTCGGCTGGTCGCCGAGCAGGACCACGGCGGCGGTGACCTCCCCGCCCAGCGCCTCGAAGCCGAGCTGCAGGGAGTGGCTCATCCCCCGTTCCGGATGTGGGTTGCGGATCCAGCGCAGCCGGTCGTCGTCCATGGCCGCCGGGCGCGTCAGCCAGACCGGCACCACCGCCACGATCGGTGCCAGGCCAGCCGCATCGGCCAGCGCCAGGACGTGCTCCAGCAGCGTCCTGCCGTCCAGCTCGGCGAGCTGCTTGGCGCTGCCGAAGCGGCGCGACTCACCCGCCGCCAGGACTACCGCCGCGACCGCCTGCTGCTGCTCCATCGGTCCATATACTGCCCTCACGCCCATGAGCGATCGCGACGCCTACGACGCGCTGCCGAAGGTGGAGCTCCACTGCCACGTGGAGGGGACCGTGCGACCCGGCACGGTCGTCGAGCTGGCCCGCCGGAACGGCGTGGCGCTGCCGACCGAGGATCCGACCGAGCTGTATCGGTATCACTCGCTTGACTCGTTCCTGGACATCTTCTGGCTGGTCCAGTCGCTGCTCCAGGACATCGATGACTGGGAGCGGGCCGCCTACGAGTCGCTGGTCGACGCCGTGCCGCACGGGCTGCGCTACCGCGAGATGTTCTTCACCCCTGCGCGCCACCTGGCGGCCGGCCAGCGCCTCCGTGACATCGTTGAGGGGCTGAGCCGCGGCATCGCCCGCGCTGAGGCGGAGACCGGCGTGCGAGCCATGCTCATCTGCGACGTGGACCGCGCCTTCGGGCCGGTGGCGGCCCTGGAACTGGTGGGCGAGGCCGTCGACCTGCGACGGGACGGGATCGGCGAGCGGCTGATCGGCATCGGCATGGACTCGACCGAGCGCGGGGTCGACCTGCGCACCTTCGCCGATGCATTCCAGCTGGCGAGCCGGGCCGGCTTCCGGCGCACTGCCCACGCCGGGGAGGACGGTGGTCCAGGCAACATCGCGGTGGCGCTCGGCGCCCTGCGGGCGGAGCGCATCGACCATGGCGTGGCGATCATGGACGACCCGGAGCTGGCGGTCCGCGTGGCGGAGCGCCGGGTGCCGCTGAACGTCTGCCCGAACTCGAACATCGTGATCGCCAACAAGTACCCCTCGCTGGCCGATCATCCCTTCCGCCGCATGCGCCAGATGGGGCTGCTGGCCACCCTGAACACCGACGATCCGGCCATGACCGATCTCGACCTGGGGCACGAGTACCGCTCCGTGGCCGAGGCGCAGGGCATGCCGTGGGACGAGATGACGGCGGTGGCACTGGACGGGATCGAGGCCAGCTGGCTGTCCGATGACGAGAAGCGGAGGATGCGCGCCGCCTTCCAGACTGAGATCGCCGCCATCGAGGTCCCCGCATGAGCCCTCTGAACGCCCGATACGGCCACACCAATCTCGTCGCCCGCGACTGGCGATTGCTGGCTTCCTTTTACGAGGAGATCTTCGGCTGCGAGCCGGTGCCGCCCGAGCGCGACTACAGCGGCCCGGACCTGGAGGCCGGCACGGCCGTCGCCGGTGCTGCGCTGCGCGGCGTGCACCTGCGCCTTCCCGGCCACGGCCCGACCGGGCCGACGCTCGAGATCTACCAGTACCAGCCGGAGCACGACGGCCTCCCGCCGGTCGTGAACCGGCCGGGCTTCGGGCACATCGCCTTCGCCGTCGATGACGTGCCGCAGGCGCGCCAGACCGTGCTCGACGCCGGCGGGCATGGCGTGGGCGAGGTGGTCACCCTGCAGACCAGCGACGGGCGTCGGGTGACGTGGTGCTACGTGACCGATCCCGAGGGCAATATCGTCGAGCTCCAGGCCTGGTCGGAGGCCCCTGCCGCTCCCCGCTGACCGCGAGCCGGGGTGCACTTGCCGCGCACCAACCCCCGTGGTGATATCAGGTCTCCAGGCGCAATTGCCCTACGCTCACCAATCCGGGTAGTGCTACGCATGATTCGGGGCCGCGTTGTGACGCCGCCGGCGGAGGATTCGAGCTTGATCGCGGCAGCCGCACCCGCTGCCGCCCGCCAGAATTCCGACTACCACCACCCACGTTGGTAGGCGACAGGAACCAGCACGCCGCGAGATCGCCCACGGGGGCTCGGATCCACGCTCGGGCCGCCACACTGCGCGCAGGCAGGCGTGCGTCGAAGGTCGTGGCGTGTCGCCGGATGATCGAACGACTCGCGTGCCGCTCGGCGACGACGAGGAACTCACCAATCCCCGTTGCCCGCCAACGGCGTTCACGCAGCAGGAGCTGCGGAACGATGCGTCGCTTGCGGTCCATGACCGCCCACAGCTCCTGCAGGTTCACGAGCTCGCTCTTCGCCTCCACCAACAGGAGCGCCTGGCGCTTCGCGTGCCATCCGACGAGATCGACCGATCCCCGCTCACCGTAGTGGTTGAAGGTGTATTCGACGATCACGTACCAACCGTGCGCTCGCAGGTAGGCCGCAACCCGCTCGACGATCAACGCGTGCGCCGAGTCCAGCAGTCGCTCCAGGTCGGTTCCGCGCCAGCGGGGCGCGATCAAGATCCGCACGCCCAGCGCCTCTCCGACCGCGCGCAGGGCGCGCACAGAGACATGGCCGAGACGGCCTCGTTCCACCATCGACACCAGCTGCTGGCTGAGGCCCGCCTGGACGGCCACATCGCGCTGACGAAGGCGAGCGCGCTGCCTAACGGCACGGAACACACGCCCAACCCGCGGGTCATCCATCGCCCGGTCGATGCTTGCGCTCAGAGGCTTACCGGGCGGTTACCAGCGGCTTAGCATCGGCCGATGCACGCATCCGGCGCGCGTCCACAGGCGGTCGACCTCCTGCTGGTGGGCGGTGAGGTCATCGACGGCAGCGGCGGCCCCCGCGCCGAGGGAGCCGTCGGCGTGCTCGACGGACGCCTGCACCTGGCAGATGCCACATGGGAGCCGGCGGCTGGCCGCACGATCGAC
>DATBME010000087.1:0-22125 GCA_036555005.1 Candidatus Limnocylindria bacterium
CCGGCTCGGTGACCAGGTCCTCGAACCGGACGAGCAGGTACCGCTGGCCAAGGGTCCGCTGGTGGCGTCGGTGCAGGCGGGCAGCGTCGAGCCAGACGCGGGACGTCTCGACCACCTCGATGGGCGCCAGCAGCGGGCTGAAGACGCGCGACGGGACGCCGGGGAGGCGCGCCTTCATGCCCCGCCGGCCCTCCTCCGAGCGGACGATGCGCGACGCATAGATGGCCCGCGGGTCGCGGAAGGTGTGGATGAAGCGGGCTTCCGGGAACCAGCTGGCGAGGGTCGCGACACCATACAGGTGGTCGGGCGTCTTCTCGCCCCGGATCGTCACCGGGCGGTCGTGGCACTGCACCTCGACGTAGAGCTGGAGCAGGAGGTCGAAGAGCGCGCGCTGGGTCAGGTCGGTGGCCAGCAGCCGCTCGGTGAACGACTCGGGCTCAACGTTCCGTTGCAGCCAGACCCAGAACCCAGTGCCGAACAGGTCCCGGACGAGGTCGTCGACGTCGCCGCGGGTGCGCTCACCCGGAGCCTGGCGGACGGCCGCGAGCCGCTCGCCGAGCCTGAGGCGGCGGGAGGACTTGAGGAAGTGCGTCTCCGACGCGAGGCAGATATGCGGGGAGCGGTTGAGGACGTGCCGGAGCAGGGTGGAGCCCGTCCGGGGGCTGCCGACCACGAAGAGCTGGCGCGTCCCCGTATCCATGTGGCTCGCGTTCCGCCGCTAGCTGCCCGCCCGCAGGTACCGCCGGCTGAGCCGTCCCACTGACGGGCTCATGACTGGGGATCGGTGCTTGGGGCTGATGATCACGGCGCAAATGGACCCTTGTTGTGGCGCGCGCTGGGCGAAACGGACGAGGACCATACCATCGGCTTCGCGGCCTGGATACACCTGCGGTCGGCCCGGGCCTAAGGAGGCGTTGCCTCTTCGCAACGCCGCCAACCTCGCTCGGTTGCTGCGCTGCGAGGCCGTCCCTATAGTCGGGCCCCCTGAGGTCCAAGATGCCCAAGCCAGCAGCCACCCGAATCCTCCTGGCCATTGCCCTCGCCCTGGCCGGGACCCTCGCCGGATCGCGCCATGAAACGGCGCTTGGTGCCGCCCCCTGCACGGTCACCGTTCCTCCGAACGTCGACAAGGTCGATGGCGCCAAGGACTCCGAGATTGGGCCGGGCGCGGTCGTCTGCCTTCCCAGCGGACGGCGCGGCAACATCAAGCTCTTCAACCTGCGCGGGACGGCGGCGGCCCCGATCATCGTCCGCAACAAGGGCGGTCCGGTCACCATCACCGGGACCGAGTTCGGCGACGGCGCGATCATCATCGCCGGCAGCTCCTTCCTCCGCCTTACCGGCACCGGCGCCGACCAGGCCTGCGGCGCCGACTTCGGCCCGGGCGCCCAGCGCTGTGGGATCGTCATCGACGGGGCCAAGAAGGGCATCAAGATCGCGACCGACAAGGGGGATGTCCACGATATCGAGATCGACCACGTGGGCGTCGTCCGCGTCTCGCAGGAGGTGAAGACGCGGGGCATCCTGATCCATCCGCTGCCCGGCCAGCTCATCTCCGGCATCCACATCCACCACAACTTCGTCACCAACACGCTGGCCGAGGGGATCTACATCGGCAGCGAGCCTCACGGTCAACCATTCGACACCCTGGCCAAGGTGGAGCGCGTGAAGATCCACCACAACCTCGTGACCAACGTGGGCTTCGACGGGATCAAGCTCAAGGTGGCCGTCCGCGACGTGGCGGTCCACCACAACGTCATCCGGAATGCCGGCATCTCCCGAACGCCCGCGCACCAG
This sequence comes from Candidatus Limnocylindria bacterium, assembly GCA_036555005.1. GTDB lineage: Bacteria > Chloroflexota > Limnocylindria > QHBO01 > QHBO01 > DASSCW01. The sequence goes on from DATBME010000087.1 coordinate 1,798, forward strand.
GGCGGGATCAAGGTGGCGATGAGCGTGGGTGACTTCTACAGCAACACGGTCATCGGCGCGGTCGAGGGCATTCGGATGGGCCGGCCGCTCGAGTCTGCCGCCACCCGCTACTTCAACAACCTCGTCATCGATGTGATCGACGTGGGCATCGAGGCGAAGGAGGACGGCGCCGAGATCTTCAACAACATGGTTGCGATCAGCAGCGGCTACGGAATCCGCGCGCGAGGCGAGGGATCCATCGTCGCCGGCAACATCGTGATCGACGCCCAGGATCCGATCCAGGTGAAGCGAGGGGGGCAGGAGGCGGAGAACATGATCGTCGCGGCGGGCCGGATCGAGTAAGCCTCCGCCGGGCGATCGCCGTTTCGTAGTAGGCTCCGGTCGCTTCGCACGATTCCGCGGGCGAGTGGCGGAACGGCAGACGCGCCGGCCTTAGGAGCCGGTGTCGCAAGACGTGCGAGTTCGAATCTCGCCTCGCCCACCACCCACCAGGAGCCTCATGGTCACCGTCTCTTCCAGCCCGCAGTCCGGCTCGCGCGTCCAGCTCGAGATCGAGGTCCCGGCCCCCGAGGTCGACCGCCACTTCGCGACCGCCTATCGCCACGTCGCCGAGCGCACCAAGGTGCCCGGCTTCCGGCCCGGCAAGGCGCCGCGTCACGTCATCGATCGGTTCGTGGGCCGGGGGCAGGTGATTGCCGAGGCGATCGACCACCTGGTCAGCGACTCCTACGACGCCGCCCTGGACCAGATCACCATCATCCCCATCGACCAGCCGGAGGTCGACATCGATCCGGCCGGCGTGGCGGAGGGCCAGACGGTGCGCTTCACCGCCACCGTGGCGGTTCGCCCGGAGGTCACCCTCGGCGCCTACACCGGCTATCCGTTCACGCTCGAGACGCCGGCGGTAACCGATGAGCAGGTCGAGGGCGTCATCACCGAGCTGCGCCAGGAGCAGGCCACCCTGCGGCCCATCGACGAGCGCCCGGCTGCCGAGGGCGACGTCGCGGCGGTCAAGTTCATCGGCACCATCGATGGCGACCCGTTCGAGGGCGGCAGCGCCGACCGGCTGCCGCTGGTGATCGGCGAGGACCGCATGATCCCCGGCTGGGAGGCGAACCTGGTCGGCATGGCCATCGACCAGGCCAAGGGCTTCGACATCACCTTCCCCGACGACTACCGGGTGGAGGAGCTGCGCGGCAAGGTCGCGCACTTCGAGGTGACCATCCTCGATCTGCGCGAGCGCCTGCTCCCCGAGGTCGATGACGAGTTCGCCCGCAGCGTGGGCGAGGTGCAGACGGTCGATGAGCTGCGCACCGAGATCCGCGACGCGCTCGAGCGCCGCGCGAAGGACGAGGCGCGGCACGCGTTCGCCGACCGAATCATCGACTTCGCGTCCTCGAACGCCACGGTCGAGCTGCCGGAGGTCATGATCGCCAACGAGATCGAGATCATGCGCGACGAGCTGCGCAACCGCCTGGCCGCCCAGCGCATCGGCCTGGACCAGTACCTGGCCCTGGCCAAGCAGACTCCCGAGGAGCTGGCGACCGAGCTGCGCGAGCCCGCCTCGCGCCGCGTGAAGGTGCTGCTGGTGCTCTCCGCGATCGCCGAGCAGGAGGGGATCGACGCCTCCCCGGAGCAGGTCCAGGCCGAGATCGACGAGCAGCTGGCCCGCTACGGGAACGACGCCAAGCTGGCCGAATACCTGACCTCGCGGCGTGGCCGCAGCTACCTGCGGATGACGCTGCGCAACCGTACACTGGTGGACACGTTGATCGATCGCGCCCTCGGGACCGATGCGCCCGCTGCCGAGCCGGCAGCATCGGCCTCCGACGAGGCGGCCCCCGAGCCCACCCAGGAGTAGACGAACATGCTGGTCCCGATGGTCATCGAGTCGAGCGCCCGCGGCGAGCGGGCCTTCGACATCTACTCGCGGCTGCTCAAGGAACGAATCATCTTCCTGGGCGACATGATCGAGGACCACATAGCGAACCTGGTCATCGCGCAGCTGCTGTTCCTGGAGTCGGAGGACCCGGACAAGGACATCAGCCTCTACATCAACTCGCCCGGCGGAGTGGTCACCAGCGGGCTGGCCATCTACGACACGATCCAGTACCTGAAGGCGCCGGTCAGCACCATCTGCATCGGCCAGGCTGCCTCGATGGGCGCGGTCCTACTGGCCGCCGGCGCGGCCGGCAAGCGCTACGCGCTGCCCAACAGCCGGATCATGATCCACCAGGGCTCAGGCGGCTTTCGGGGAAACACGCCGGACGTCGAGATCCAGGTCAAGGAGATGCTTCACCTGACCGATCGGCTCATGCACATCCTGGCCAACCACAGTGGCCAGGAGTACGAGAAGGTGCGCCGCGATTCCGAGCGGGACTACTTCATGAGCGCCGAGGAGGCGAAGGCCTATGGCGTGATCGACGAGGTCTTCGCCGGCACCACCGAGTCGCTGATCAGCATGGCCCAGGCCGCGGCCGGCACCGTGCCCACCGCCGAGGAGGCCCACCAGGCAGATGTCGCCGGGGAGCCGGAGCCGAAGAAGAAGTAAGGGCGCGGTGTCGCGCAGCCGATATGCTGCGCGTCAACAGGGGGCTATCCCTTTCGCGGCGGGGGCCGTAGGGTTGGCGCCAACGGACGCCGCGTTGGCGACCGACATGTGAGATGAGGTAACCGGGGAATGGGACAGGATCAGGACCCGCAGGACACCGAGGGACATCGCCACGAGCGGAACCTCGTCGAGGACGAGGACACCGAGGGTCATCGCCACGAGCGGAACCTCACCGAGGACGACGACACCGAGGGCCATCGCCACGAGCGCAACCTGCTGGACGATGGCGACGACGTAGAGGGTCACAAGCACGACCCGCGCGCCTGAACCGCCCGCCGATTCAGGCCTCACCGCCGCGCTGTCCGCCCTCAGGGCGGTGGCGCGGCGGTCTGTTGTTGCCCGCGGCCTCCAGGGCCCGGTCGAGCAGCGACTGCTGCAGTCGATCGTCGACGCCACGGTCAGCCTGTTCGACGCCGAGGCCTCGTCGATCGCGCTGTTCGAGCGTGATCCCGATCGGCTCGAGTACCGGGTCGCCGCGGGCGAGCACGGCGCCGGCGCCGTCGGCCTGACCGTCAAGCCGTCGGAGGGGATCGCCGGCTTCGTCTTCTCGACCGGCCAGGCGGTGTCGCTCTCCGACGTCGCCGCCGACCCGCGCTTCGACCGCGAGGCCGCCGAGCGGACCGGCTACGTGCCACGTTCGGTGGCGGCCGTCCCCCTCTACGACGAGGAGGGAACGATCGGGGTGCTGCAGGTTCTCGACAAGCGCGGCTCGGAGAGCTTCTCGCTGCGTGACATGGAGCTGCTGGCCGTGTTCGCCGCCCAGGCCACCGCGGCCATCACCGCCACCCGCGTGCAGCGCGGCACGGCACGGCTGATGACCCACATCCTGGAGCACGTTGGCGACGGCACGCTGACCGAGGAGCAGGTCGACGCCATCGTGTCCGATGCCACCCGCGGGCTGGACGACCACGCCGATACGCCGTTCTGGCACCTGGTCGACCACGTCGAGGCGCTGCGCACCCTGGGCGAGCGCGACCTGACGCTGGTGGCCGACATCCTGAACGTGGTGGCGCGCCACGCGGAGCGAGCGCCAAGGCGGCGGTGAGCGGCCTCGACCTGCCGGCCTGGTCCGAGCCGTTCACCGACGTCGCGGGCCTCGCCCGCCGCATGCGCCTGCGCGGCATCTCCCGCGACTGGGCGTGGGGTGGTTCGACCGGCGCGGGCGTCCGGGTCGGCATCGTGGACAGCGGCCTGGAGGCGTCCCATCCGCGTCTGAACGGGCGGGTGGCGCAGAGTGTGGCGGTCCAGCTGGTGGATGGCGAGCCCGAGGTGGTGCCCGACGAGGCGGTCGACCTGTACGGCCATGCCACCGCCTGCGGCGGCATCATCCTGGGCATGGCGCCGGAGGTCGAGCTGGTTTCGATCCGCGTCCTCGGCGCCGACCTGCGCGGCAAGGGCACGGCCTTCGCCGCCGGCCTGGAGTGGGCGATCGAGCAGGGGATCGACGTCTTGAACCTGAGCCTGTCGTCGAAGAGCGAGGCGCTGTTCCCGGTCTTTCACGACCTGGTCGACAAGGCCTACTTCCGCGGCATCCCGCTGGTCAGCGCCGCAAACAACGTGCCGGCGGCCAGCTATCCATCGCTCTTCTCGACCGTGGTCTCGGTGGCTGCCCACGGCGAGGCCGATCCCTGGCGCCTCTACTACAACCCCTCGCCGCCGGTCGAGTTCGGCGCGTGGGGCGTGGAGGTGCCGATCGCCTGGAAGGACGGCGGCACCACCGTCGCCACCGGCAACAGCTTCGCCGCGCCCCACGTGACCGGCATGGTGGCGCTCATCCTGGCCAAGCATCGCGGCCTGACCCCGTTCGAGGTGAAGGCCGTGCTGGCCGCGGTGGCCGACAACCCGCGTCGGGCCGGGGGCGAGGCCGCTAGCCGCGTAGGCGGCGTGGCGCCCTGACGCGCCACGCTTCGCCGATCACCGTTTCCAGCAGCGCCACGTCGATGGCCGGCAGCCGGACCAGCACGGCGGGGTAGCCGTCGTAGTGCGGCTCGGTGAAGAACGCCTCCGAGCCCAGCGCCAGCATCGCCTGCTTCTCCGCTTCGTCCGCCACCCGGACCGCGATGACGTTCGGATTCGGGACGCGCGGACGCTTGGGCTGGACGCGCTCCATCCAGATCCAGGTGAACAGCTTGCCGTCGACGCGGTAGGCGAAGCCACCGGCATCGGGCGTCGCCTCGGGCAGAGCGGCGGCGATGCGGCGGGCGTCGTCCAGGGTCGCCATCAACCGATCCTGCGCCCCACCGTCAACGCGCCTCGCGGTCCAGCAGCGCGCGCTTACGGGCGTCAGTGCTGGTGCCCCATCCGCTCCAGCCGTCGGCGGCATGCACCACCCGGTGGCACGGCACGGCCGGAAAGAGGGGACAGCGGGCCATGGCGCCACCCACCGCCCGGGCAGCGCCGGGATGCCCCGCCGCGACCGCGACGTCGCCATAGGTCGCGCGCTCGCCCCAGCCGACCTCTCGAACGGCGCGGTAGACGGCGGCATCGAACGGAGACAGGCCGCGCAGGTCGACGGGTGGCAGCTCTCGTCGCTCGCCGGCGACCCAGCCTGCCAGCCACGCGGCATGGTCCGGCTCGCCGCCGTCCGGATCGGCGTCCGGCAGACGCCGCAGCACACCTGCCATCAGCAGGGCGGGATCGTCGCCGTGCTCGATGTGGAGGACGCCGCGGGACGTGCTGGCGAGCTGCATCGGTCCCCAGGCGGTCTCGACGGACCCGATCGTGATGCGCTCAGGCATGGCCGGCCAAGCATCCCACGACCATCGAGCCATGCGGGTCCGCTCGCCGGCGCGTGCTATTCTCGGCGCCGGATGACCAGCAAGACCAAGGTTCCGTACCGCTGCTCGTTCTGCGGCAAGAGCCAGGAGCAGGTCCGCAAGCTGATCGCGGGCCAGGGCGTCTACATCTGCGACGAGTGCATCAACCTCTGCCAGGAGATCATCGAAGAGGAGATGCTGGAGGCGCCGCGCGCCGGCAAGGCCACGGCCGCCCCGCTGCCCAGCCCGCGCAAGATCAAGGAGCGCCTGGACGCGTACGTCATCAGCCAGGAGCAGGCCAAGAAGGTCCTCTCGGTGGCGGTCTACAACCACTACAAGCGGGTCAATGCCGGGCAGAGCGTGGACGACGTCGAGCTCGGCAAGTCGAACGTCCTGCTGGTCGGCCCAACTGGATCTGGCAAGACGCTGCTGGCCCAGACCTTGGCCAAGGTGCTGGACGTGCCCTTCTGCATCGCCGATGCGACCTCGCTCACCGAGGCCGGCTACGTGGGCGAGGATGTCGAGAACATCCTGCTGCGCCTGATCCAGGCCGCCGACTTCGACGTGCAGCGCGCGCAGCGCGGGATCATCTACATCGACGAGATCGACAAGATCGCGCGCAAGACGGACAACCCGTCGATCACGCGCGACGTCTCCGGTGAGGGCGTCCAGCAGGCGCTGCTCAAGATCCTGGAGGGCACCGTCGCCAACGTGCCGCCGCAGGGCGGCCGCAAGCATCCGCACCAGGACTTCATCCAGATCGACACCACCAACGTCCTGTTCATCTGCGGTGGCGCCTTCGAGGGCCTCGAGAAGATTGTCGAGGAGCGCGTTGGCCGCCGCGGCATCGGCTTCGGCTCGGAGGCCCAGCGCAGCAAGGACGACCGGCGGCGGCTGATGGAGCAGCTGATGCCGGAGGACCTGCTCAAGTACGGCCTGATCCCCGAGTTCGTCGGGCGGCTGCCGGTGGTGGTGAGCCTGGCCGCGCTGGCCATGGAGGACCTGGTCAAGGTCCTGACCGAGCCGAAGAACGCTGTCACCAAGCAGTTCACCAAGTTCCTGCAGCTGGACAAGGTGGAGCTCGTCTTCACCCCGGAGGCGCTGGACGCCACGGCCAAGCTGGCCATCGGCCGCAAGACCGGGGCGCGCGCGCTGCGCACCATCGTCGAGGAGGCGCTGCTCGAGGTGATGTACGACATCCCCGAGCGGACCGACGTCAAGAAGGTCGTCATCACGGCCGAGACGATCGAGCACGGCCAGCCGCCGATGCTGGTCACCGAGACGGAGGACGCCGAGCCGCGTCGTCGTGGCGCCAAGGAGCGCGCCGCGGAGCGAGCGGTCGAGCGCGAGGAGGAGTCGGCCTAGTCCGATTCCGGCGGAGCTGTCTTCGCCTGGTCTCCCGACGTCTCACTGGCTGACAAGGGGGCGGCGTCGAATCCCGGCGGCGAGCCATGTCGCCCGCGGCTCAGGTTGGAGGCCACGATGATCTGGCCGTTCGGCACGTGGTGCACCGTGCCATCCTCGTCGCGCAGCATCGTGCGCCGCAGGCTGAAGTCCTCGACCACGCCCTCCACGCCGGCGATGCGCACGTGCTCGCCGGCGTTGTAGTGGTTCTCGGCCACGATGAAGACCCCTGACAGCCAGTCCCTGATGAGGGCTTGAGCGCCGAAGCCGACGGCCAGGCCGGCGATCCCCAGGGCGGCGATGGCAGGACCGATGTCGACGTTGAAGGCCTCCAGCACCATCAGCGTCGCCACGATCACGATCACGGTGGCGGCGATCTTGACCAGCAGCTGGCCCAGCGTCGTCACGCGACGCGCGAGCTCAACCTGGGTCAGGTTGCCAGGATCGGCATCGCGCGAGCGCCGCGCGATCAGGTGCCGTACCGCGGCCGACACGGCCAGGCGGATCGCCAGGTAGGCGGCGACTCCGGTCAGGACGATCAGCGTCACTCGGAGCGCGACGTCGCCCCATTGCTCGACGAACATGGCCGGCATGGTAGCAACCGATCCGGCTGGTACTACTGGCATCTGCAGGCGGTACTTCGGGTCGCTGCGCCCGGGCGCATGGGCCGGGCTAGCATGGCCCCACGCAGCGCGACCAGCGAATGGCGCGCAGGAGGCAGCATCAAGGGCATGGGCGAGGAGCGACGGCGGTCAGGTTTCCGACTCTCCTGGACCGCCAATGACCAGAGGAGCGAGGACGAGGCGCGGCACGACGAGGCCGCGACCGACGCCGCGGCACCCGCTGTCGACACCATGACGGCCGACGCGCCGACAAACGCCGCACCGGTGGGCGAGACGCCGGCTACCGCCATGCCGGCCCCGGCGACGGAGGCCGTCGCGGCAGCCCAGAGCGCCGGCGACGCAGTTGATGCGTCCGGCGGACCCGATGCCTCCAACGCACCAGTTGCATCCGACGAGCCCGATGCTTCCGCTGCCGCCCCGGCAGGCGGCGCGGCCACCGCCGACGGCGAGTCCAGCGAGTTCCTGGTCAGCCTGGTCGGCGCGATGCGCGGCGTGGCCGAGGCGTCGCGCGACGCCAGCCTGGCGGACTTTCGCACCGCGGTCGACGCGCACATCGAGCAACTGAACGCCGACTCCGCCGAGAAGGAGTCCGACCTGCGTCGCGCCGCCGACGTCGACCTGCAGGGCATTGGGGACTGGGAGCGCGACGAGACCGAGCGGATCAAGTCCGAAGCCGAGAGCCGGCGCGACGCCCGACGCACCAGGCTGGACCAGCAGCTGACCGAGCATCATGCCGCCAGCGAGCGCGAGGTCGAGGCGAGCCGGGCGCGCCTGGCCGATCACGAGCGCGACCTGGCGGCGTTCTTCACGCAGCTGGGCGAGATCAGCGATCCGGCCGCCTTCGTGGCCGCCGCCAAGCGCATGCCGAGGGCACCGGACCTGTCCAGCCCGATGAGCGCACCGACCGCACCCGAGCCGGTGGCCGAGACGGCCAGCGCTGCCCCGACCGGCGATCCCAGGTTGGCGGCGATGAGGATGACGGCCGAGACGGCCCAAACGGATCCGGCCACGCCCGCCGCCGCCGCCGGCGAAGCCGCCGCGGATGCCGCAGCCGGAGCCGCCACTGACGTCACTGTCGAGCCGGCCGCCGGCGAGCCCGCCGCGACCGAGTCCGACGAGGCGAGCGCCGACAACCGGCTGGCCGCGCGGCTGGCCCAGCTGGACCAGCACATCGCGGGCGACACACAGCCCGTGGCCGCCGCCGCGCCGGCGCCATCCAACGGCGGCGACCAGTCGACCGCGGTGATCGTCAAGGGGCTCGGCAGCTTCGGTGCCATCACCAGCTTCAAGCAGGCGCTCGAGCGTGTCGAGGGCATCCGCGGCGTCACCCTGTCGCTGGGTCCCACCGGCGAGTTCGTATACCGCGCCAGCCATGCCGCCGACTTCGACATGGCGGCGGCCGTGCAGAGCGTGGAGGGGCCATCCGCCACGGTCGAGGACACCGACGGGACCCTGGTCGTCACCCTCAGCCGGGCACGCTGACCCGATCCGGGCCGGGCGCCCACGCGGTGCTACACTCCGACATACGGCGCTGACCGTGAGGAGTACCCCTCCATCGGCCTCGAGAGAGGGTGGGCCATTGGGCTGAGAGCCCGCCCGGCAACGAGAGGGAGAAGGTCGCACGCGAGCCGGACGGGTCCGCCCGATAACGCGGGACACGAGGGTGCATCGGTCCAGGCCCGTGCACCGAACGAAGGTGGTACCACGACAGCCCGTTCGTCCTTCGACGGACGGGCTTGCTGTTGCCCACGAGGGAGCCGGACCGATGACCACGACGACGCGACGCGACCTGCCGACGCGCTATGACGCCGCGGCCGTCGAGCCTGGCATCTACCAGCGCTGGCTGGAGAGCGGCGCCTTCGCTCCCGCCGCCGAGCCTCCGGCCGGCGCCGAGCGCTTCGTCATCACCATGCCGCCCCCTAACGTCACCGGCGCGCTGCACAACGGCCACGCCGTCTTCGTGACGCTCGAGGACCTGCTGATTCGCTATCACCGCATGCGCGGCGACGACACGCTGTGGGTGCCCGGCGTGGACCATGCCAGCATCGCGGCCCAGTTCGTGCTCGATAGGATCATCGGCGAGGAGGGAGAGACGCGCGCCTCGCTGGGTCGCGAGCGCTACCTGGAGCGCATGTGGCAGTTCATGGACGAGACGCGCGGCGTCATCGGCCACCAGATGCGCCGCCTGGGCGCCAGCGCCGACTGGTCACGAGAGCGCTTCACGATGGACGACGGCAGCGCGCGGGCCGTGCGGGTGGCCTTCAAGCGGCTGTGGGACGCCGACCTGGCCTATCGCGGCGAGGCGCTGGTCAACTGGTGCCCGCGCTGCCGGACCACCATCAGCGACCTCGAGAACGTCAAGCACGAGGAGGCCGGCACGCTGTGGAGGATCCGCTACCACCTGGCCCGGCCCGACGGCTCGCCCGACCCCGATGCCTGGATCACGGTGGCCACCACCAGGCCGGAGACGATCTTCGGCGACACCGCGGTGGCGGTGCACCCCGATGACGAGCGCTACCGTGCGCTGGTCGGCCGCGAGGCGATCCTGCCGTTCCTCGGCCGCAGGCTGCCGATCATCGCCGACGACCACGTGGAGCGCGCGTTCGGCACCGGGGCGGTCAAGATCACGCCTGCCCACGACTTCGACGACTACGAAGTCGGGCAGCGCCACGGCCTGCCGATCGTCAACGTCCTGGACGAGGACGCACGGCTGAACGACGATGCCGGCGAGTTCGCCGGCCTGGACCGCTACGAGGCGCGGCCGCGCATCCTGGAGCGGCTGTCGGCGATGGGCGACCTGGAGGGCGAAGAGCCCCACCAGATGGTGATCGGACGCTGCGAGCGCTGCGGCACGGTGGTCGAGCCGCGTCTCTCGATCCAGTGGTTCGTCCGCACCGAGCCGCTGGCCGAGCGCGCCATGGCCAGCGTCCGGAACGGCCGCACCCGGATCATCCCGCCCCACTTCGAGAAGGTGTACGCCCACTGGATGGAGAACATCCACGACTGGGCGGTTGGCCGCCAGCTGTGGTGGGGGCACCGGATCCCGGCCTGGTACTGCCCGGACGGCCACATCACCGTCTCAGACGCCGAGGAAGGGCCCGATGCCTGCGCGACCTGCGGCCGCCCCGCGACCGAGCTGACCCAGGAGACCGACATCTTCGACACCTGGTTCAGCAGCGGGCTGTGGCCGTTCAGCACCCTGGGCTGGCCGGACGACACGCCCGACTACCGCCGCTTCTACCCGACCTCGGTGATGGAGACGGGCTACGACATCCTGTTCTTCTGGGTGGCCCGGATGATGATGCTGGGCCTGTTCCTGACCGATGGCGAGCCGTTCCACACGGTCTTCCTGCACGGCATCGTCCGCGGCGAGGGCGGCGTGAAGATGAGCAAGACCAAGGGCAACGTGGTCGACCCCCTGGAAGTGGTCGAGGAGTTCGGCGCCGATGCACTCCGTTTCGCGCTGACCGCCTCAACCTCGCCGGGCAGCGACCAGCGACTGACCGAGGCCAAGATTGCCGGGGCGCGCAACTTCACCAACAAACTGTGGAACGCGGCGCGCTTCGTGATCGGGGCGCGACCCGATCCGCTGGCCGCGCCCGCCGGCGAGCTGGGGCTGCCGGAGCGCTGGATCGCCTCACGGCTGGCCGATGCTACGGCCCGAGCGACGCGCCAACTGGATGACCTTGACCCGGCCGGCTACGCCGGCGGCCTGCACGACTTCGCATGGAGTGACTACTGCGACTGGTTCCTGGAGATGGCCAAGCTCGAGCTGCGGCGTGATGGCGCCTCGGACGGAGAGCGGGCTCGCGTCTGGTGGACGGCGGCGCGCACCTTGGCCGGCACGCTGCGCCTGCTGCACCCGATCGTGCCGTTCGCGACCGAAGAGATCTGGACACGGTTGCACGCGCTCGACCCTGCCCTGACCGATGGAGAGCCGCTGCTCATCAGCGCGCACTGGCCGCAACCCGGCGAGCGCGATGCGCTCGCCGATGCGCAGGTGGCCGACCTGATCGAGCTGGTGCGCAGCGTGCGCAACCTGCGCTCGGGGGCGGGTCTGCCGGCCGGGGAGTGGATCCCGCTGGCCGTTGCCCCGGCCGACGACGCCACCGCGCGCGGCCTGGAGACGGCCCTGCGCTTCCTGGAGCCGATGGCACGGGTACGTCCCATCACGCTGCGTTCCGGGGAGACCGCACCGTCCGGCGCGCCGGCAACGACCGGCGGCCTGGGAGTGGCCTGGCTGGAGCGGGCGGAGGCAGCGACCGAGCGCGATGGCTCCGGTCGCGAGGCCTACCTGCGGGAAGGAATCAGGCGCCTGGAGGCGCTGCTGGGCGATGCCCGCTTCGTGGAGCGGGCGCCGCCGACGGTCGTCGAGCGCGAGCGCGCGCGCGTCGAAGAGCTGCGGATCCAACTGGCGAGCCTGACGGGAAACGACGCCTGATACGCCAGGTGACCCGATCGGGCTATCGCGGGATGCACGGATGCCGCTGCTAGAATCGGCCGCGCTGACCCACATCCAGGGAACCTGCGCATGTCGTTCCTCAGGCGCAAGAGCAAGGTCGAAGAGCCACCGCCACCGCCACCGAGCCCTGTCCAGGAGGACGTCTCAGCCCAGCAGTACTCGCTGAAGCTGAACTACCTGGCCAAGTCGAGCGACGGGCTGCGCATGCAGCCGGACCCGGCCGTGCGGTCCGCGCTGCCGAGCATCGTCGAGCCGCTGGCCAACTCGCCGGTCGAGACGATCGAGCCGCTCCCCATGGAGTTCAGCGATGCGGCGCCGACCATGGAACGCTTCAACGAGATGCAGCAGTGGGTGCTGGCGCGACGCGAGGTCGGTCCCATCGGCCGCCATGCCCTGTACGTGCTGGAGTCGACCGACGCGCTGGACATGACCGTCGACACGTTCTTCAGCGCCCTGCTCCACGGCGAGACCGACACCAGCGGCTACCCCGACTACGCGGCCATCGTCGGCGGCCTGGCCAGCCATTGGGACGAGCTATCCGGTGAGCTGATCGTGCGGGCCGTGGTCGGCTGGGGCGGCAAGGGCCAGCGTGGCGACACCGACCGCATCGGCCAGCGGCTGCTCAGCTCGCTGTACCAGCAGGTGATCGCCTCGGGCTACAGCCTGGGGGCCGCCGAATCGGCGCGTGCGCCGTCCATCGGCGGGCATTCCGGGCTGGTCTGCGCGCACTGCGGCTTCGAGGCGGGGAGCGCCGGCGCGTTCTACTGCCCCAAGTGCGGCATGCGCATGAGCAGGAGCTGACCCCCAGTACCTTTGGCCGTCGCCCATAGGCCCTGGTCCCATTGTCGTGCGGGTGGGTGCGCCCAATAGTGGTGCGGTCCTCAACCGTTCCTCAGCACATCGAAGGGATCCGATGGAGCGTCCTACCGTTCTCCTCGCCATGGCCGATGGCGGCCAGTCTCTCGCCGCCCACCTGGAGCGCGCCGGCTTCGACACACTGACCGATAGTGCCGCTGCGCTGGCGACCCTGGCCGGCGGCGGCCGGGTCGACCTGGCCGTGATCGACTGCGACCTTCCGGCGGAGACCACGGTCAAGCTGTACCAGGCCATCCATGGTGATTCACCGGTCCCCACGCTGCTCCTCTTCGGCGAAGAGATCCCCGACTTCGCGACCGCGACGTCCGCCACCCGCGACGAGTACGCGGTCAAGCCGGTCCCGAGCGACGCGCTGGTCTATCGGCTGCAGGCGCTCCTGATCCGCTCCGGCATGGCGCTGCCCGGCGAGGAGACCGCGTTGACCACGACCACGGCCGAGGACGGCACGATCATCGGCGAGGGACGCGTGATCAGCATCTTCGCGCCAAAGGGCGGGGTCGGGAAGACGACCGTCTCGGTCAACACCGCCGTGGCGCTGCGCGAGCAGACCCACGCCAAGGTGCTCCTCTTCGACGCCGACGTGGGCGTCGGCAATGTCACCTCGGTGCTGGCCGTCAAGTATCGGATGGGCCTGGCCGACCTCGCCGACTCGGCGCCCGACGATTGGACCGATGCGGCCTTCGAGGCCTGCGTCACCACCCACGAGGACTCGGGCGTCAACGTCCTGACCTGGGGCAGCGATCCGGCCGACTCCGAGTCGGTCGGCGTGGACCTGCTGCTGGCCGCCCTGCGCTGGGCCAAGGCCCATCACTCGTTCGTGGTGGTCGACACCCATCCCGGCTACGACGACCGCACGATGGCCATGCTGACGCTGGCCAGCGAGATCCTGCTGGTCGTGACCCCGGAGGTCGGCGCTCTCCGCAATAGTGCCCAGTTCCTGGGCCTGGCGCGCGAGGTGGGCCTGGGCGACATCATCCGAGTGGTGGTGAACCGCGCGAACCACGGCATCCGGCTGCCGGACATCGAGGATGTGCTCAAGCTGCCGGTCAGCGCCACCATCGTGTCGAACGGCCCCAAGGCGGTGATTGCCTCGAACGAGGGGCTGCCGCTGGTCACCAAGTTCCCGCGTGAGAAGGTCTCGACCGACCTGCACAACGTCGCGCGGCTGGTGGTCCAGGGAGATGCGCCAAAGGTCGCCGCGCCACAGCGTCGCTCGTGGCTGGCGTCGCTCGTCTCCCGCACCTCGAACGCCTGATCTCCACCGGCACCGGGCGGTGACGCCTGTGCCATCATGCGCCGGCCGTGCCGACGTATGACTACCAGTGCCGCCAGTGCGGGCACACCATCGAGGTGATCCACTCCATGACGGAGTCGGGTCCTGAGCAGTGTGAACGCTGCGGCGGCGAGCTGCGCCGGGTCCTCTTCCCGGCCGGCATCATCTTCAAGGGAAGCGGCTTCTACAAGACCGATTCACGCTCCGGCGGCTCCACGGCGTCCACGTCCGCTTCGGCCAAGGCCGAGCCGGCCACGGCGAGCGAGACGAAGCCGAGCTCCGGCGATGCCACCGGCGACGCGTCGGGGGGTTCGTCGGCACCTGCCAAGGACACCGGGAAGAAGGAGAACGCCTAGCCCTCTCGCGTGCCTAGGCCGACCGCGCCTGGCGGGTTCCGCAGCGGCGGCAGAAGCGGGCCGATGCGCTGAGCGACAGTCCGCACTCGCCGCAGGCCTGCACGCCGACGGTGCTCATGGCGCCGGCCACCTCTCGCGCCGATGCCTCCCAGAACGCGCCCGGGGCGGGCAGGCCGGAGGCGGTGCGCATCGCCGCCTCGCGGGCAGAGACCGATGCGCCGCTGGAGCGGTACGGCAGGACGTTCGAGCGATCCGGACCCAGCGTGCCCTGGCCGGGGTCGCCGATCCCCAGCATGTCGAGCTGCGCCTTGCGAGCGGCAAGCGATGGTTCGTCGGCCTGGGCGGCCACGCGATCCGCGTCGGGTTCCTGGGCGGGCACTTCCAGGGGCGGGACGGTAAGGATGGTCTCGCTGATCGGGCGAATCGGGCGAGGCGCCGGCGGCACCGGCTCGGGCTCGGGTTCCGGCGCCACCTCGGCCACGACGGGCTCCGGCTCGGGCTCGGGTTCCGGAGCCACCTCGGCCACCACCGGCTCGGGCTCGGGCTCCACCTCGGCGACGACCGGTTCGGGGTCGACCCGCGCCACCATTGCGGCGAGGACCTCGGGGTCGACCTCGGTCGGGAGCTGATCTTCCTCGGCCACGACCGGCTCGGGCTCGGGTTCCGGCGCCACCTCGGCCACGACCGGCTCGGGCTCGGGCTCCGGCGCCACCTCGGCCACAGTCGGCTCCGGCTCGGGCTCGAGTGCGATCTCCGCATCCTCTTCCCATGCCAGGACTCGCAGCGGCGGATACTCCTCAGCCTGCGGGGCGTCGAGGAAGGCGGCCATATCGGCCTGAGCCGCGATCGGCTCCAGCGGAGCGTCCGCCTCGGTCTCGGCCACCATCGGCTCCGAGGCAGGCTCGAGCTCCGAATCCGCCAGAACCGGCTCGATTTCGCCGGCCGGCGCCTCCGCCAGGTCCTCGCTGGGCCAGGCCTCCAGGCCCAGCCGGCGATTGACATCGGCCTGATCCATCTCGGCCGTGGCGGCAGACGCTGCCATCTCGGGATGCTGGGCCTGGAACGAGGCCTCGAAGCGTTCCAGCAGATCATCGGTGCCTGCGATCGGGACGCAGGTGCGGCAGCGCCCGGCGTCGTCGTTCCAGCAATTCAGGCAGGTGTATTGCCGGCAGTTGATGCAGAAGTTGAACGACTCGTGGAAGGCGTCGAGTTGCTGGGCGGCGAGGGCCTCTTCCTCGCTGCGCATGGCGTCGCCGACCGCGTCGCCCAGGGCGTCCTGGCTCATGATGTAGTTCTTGAGCCCGGAGATGAGCCCGCGCGTCTTGCGCATGGTGTTCAGCTGCGTCGGAGCGGCGAACTCGTAGCGAGTGCCGCACCGCTCGCAGAACGACTCGGTCAGCGCTTCGGGCATCATGCGGAAAGGCAGGGTCCCATACGGGTCATGCGTCTCAGGGAGCGAAAGTATACCGACGCTCCCTGGCCGACCCTATGGCCGGATTGGTGGCCGATGGAGCGGCGTTGGTACCCTTCCATCACGCTCGGCTGACCGTACCGGACCGCCCTCGACCCCATGCTAGGATCGGGCGAATGGGCATCCTCTCGCGCCTCGAAGCCTTCTTTGAGCGGCTGTTCGAGGCGCCGGCCGGGCGCCTGGGCGCCTCGCTGCAGCCGGTCTCCCTCGAGAAGCGCATCGAGCGCGCCATGGATTCCAATCGGTCCTACCGCGACGACGGTGTGATCGTGCCCAACGAGTACGCCCTCCACCTTCATCCAGCTGACTTCGAGGGCTTCGCCTCGTACCGCGGATCGCTGGAGGACGACCTGGCACACCGGGTGCTCAGCCGTGCCCGGCACGAGCGCTACACGCTGGTCGCACGGCCGCGCGTCCGCATCCTGTCCGACCCATCGGTGCCACGGCGGGAGATCCGGGTGGCCGCCAACGTCCTTGACGACGAGGGCGCGCGGATGCGCGACGAGGGCGCGCTGCCGGCCTCGCCGGACACCGTCGTCTTCAATCGCCCCGGTTCCGAGGCGCCGCCGCCCGACTCGGCGCAGCGCGCCTACCTGCTGGTGCGCACCGACGGCGCCCCACCTGTCCAGTTCGAGCTGGGCGGCGCGCTGATCAGCATCGGCCGCGCCAGTGACAACGATGTGATCGTGGATGACGGCCAGGTCAGCCGGCATCACTGCCAGCTGAAGCTGCAGCACGGCGCCTACGGCTTCGCCGACCTGGGCAGTCGCAACGGATCGTTCGTGAATGGGCACCAGGTGAGCGAGATCGCGCTGGGTCCCGGTGACAGGATCCGCATCGGGTCGACGGAGATCGAGTTCCAGGTGCGCGGATGACCGGGGAGATCCTCCGGATCCTGCTCCTCATCCTCCAGCTCGCATTCCTGGGCATCCTGTACCTGATCCTGCTGGCCTTCGTGCGGTCGCTGCTGCGCGACCTGCGCAGCGCCGAGCGGACGCAGCTGGCCAGCCAGGCCGGCATCGGCCGCCTGGCGGTGCTCGAATCGCCCGATGACGAGCCACCGGCCGGTCGGGCCATTGCCCTGGGGCCGATCAACTCCATCGGCCGCAACGTCAACAGCACCATCTTCATCGACGACGACTTCGTCAGCGCCAGCCACGCGATGCTCACCTTCCGGGGTCGCAGCTGGTTCGTGGAGGACCAGGGCAGCACCAATGGCACCTACGTGAACGGCCACCGCATCGACCGGCCGGTGGCGCTCTCGTTCGGCGACGAGCTGACCATCGGTCGGGTGAGGATGCGGCTTGAGCGCTGACGTCGCCGCGCGCCGGCGCGCTCGCGTCACCTGGCGATGGGTGGAGCTGCGGATGCTGCTGCCGCTGCTCATCCTGCTGCCGATCGGCTTCGCCGCCACGAACATCTACCGGACCGCGTCAGCGGATCCCGGCCCGATGCTGCTGGCCGCCATCTACGTGGTGATGATGCTGGGCGCCCATTTCGTCCTGGTGGCGACCGGCAACCGCGGCGACCCGCTGCTGCTGCCGCTGGTGGCGGCGATCGGCGGGATCGGGATCGTGATGCTCAACCGCCTGGCGCCGGACCTGGGCAGCACCAGCGCCTTCGGGCTGGACATGAACGTGGCCGAGACGCAGCTGCTCTGGTTCGGCGTCGGCCTGCTGGCGATGCTGACCGTGGCCATCGGCCTGCGCGACGACCGCTTCCTGCGCCACTACAAGTACACCTGGGCGCTGGCCGGCATCGCGCTGCTGCTCTTCACCTTCCTGTTCGGCACGGAGGTCAACGGGGCCCGGCTGTGGATCTACCTGGGGCCAATCGGCTTCCAGCCCACCGAGTTCATCAAGATCGTCCTGGTCCTGTTCATCGCGGGCTACCTGGCCGAGCACCGCGCACTGCTGCGGGACGCGAGCCTGCGCCTCGGGCCGATCAGGGTGCCGCCGCTGCCCTACCTGCTGCCGATGCTGGCGATCTTCGTCCTGGTCATGCTGGTGGTGATCTTCGGCAAGGACCTGGGCACCGCGCTCCTGTTCTTCGGGATCTTCCTGACGATGCTGTTCGTCGCCACCGGGCGGCGCAGCTACGTGCTGATCGGCCTCGCCCTGTTCCTGGCCGGCGCGTTCGTCGCCTCACGCCTGTTCGAGCACGTGGCCCGGCGCGTGGAGGCCTGGATCGACCCCTTCGCCGATCCAACCGGAGCCGGCTACCAGACCGTGCAGGCGCTGTACGCCTTCGGCCGCGGCGGGCTGTTCGGCGAGGGGCTGGGCCAGTCGCTGCTGCCCACCGCCGGCGGCCGCTTCTTCGGGGTCGAGACCGACTTCGTGTTCGCCGTGATCGCGGAGGAGCTAGGGGTGATCGGCGCCTGCGGGCTGCTGGCGCTGACCGTGGCGCTCGTCTTCCGCGGGCTGCGGGTGGCGATCCTGGCGCGCGATGACTTCAGCGCCATGCTGGCGGTCGGGCTGACGGTCAGCCTGGGCCTCCAGACCCTCATCATCACCGCCGGCATCGTCAAGCTGATCCCGCTGACCGGCATCACCTTCCCGTTCGTCAGCTACGGCGGCTCCAGCCTGCTGGCCAGCTTCATCATCATCGGGCTGCTGCTGGCCATCAGCCACCGCTCGGCGGTGGCGGCGGAGGAGGAGGGTCGGGCGCCGTGATCGCGGTCCAGGCCCGTCGGCTGGCCGTCTACCTGGTGCTGGCGTTTGCGCTCGTCTCGTTGGCACTCAGCTGGTGGCAGGTGGTCGACGCGCCGACCCTGGCCGCCAGGCCGGACAACCCGGAGGTGATCGTGGCGCGGCGCACCATGCCGCGCGGCTCGATCTTCGACGCGCAGGGCCAGTTGCTGGCCTCCAGCCAGGTGGTCGACGGCATCAGCCGCCGGACCTACACCGACCCCGCGTTCACCCATCTCATCGGGTATGCCAGCCTGCGCTTCGGCACCACGGGACTGGAGCGCGTCTGGGACGACATCCTGATCGGCCAGACCGATCCGAACCCGGTGAACGACATCGTGGACGACGTGCTGGGGCGTCAGCCGCAGCCGCGTGACCTGACGCTGACCGTCGACCGGCGGCTGCAGGACTTCGCCGGGCGGCAGCTCGGCGCGGACATCGGGGCGGTGGTGGCCATCGACCCGCGCACCGGCGCGATCCTGGCCATGACCTCCACGCCGACCTTCGACGCGACGCCGATCTCGGGCGATCCGTCGAGCGCCGGCCGCGCCATGAACCAGGTCCGGAACCAGCCGGGCAATGCGCTCGTGGCGCGCGACCGCCAGGGCCACTACACCCCGGGCTCGATCATGAAGGTGGTGACCGCCTCCGCGGGCCTCGAGAGCGGCGCCATCACGCCCCAGACCACCTTCCCCGACCAGCCCCGGCAGGAGGTCGAGGGATTCGTGGTCGACGGCTTCCGCGTCCTGGAGCACGACCTCGGCGGCGTCCGGCCGGCGCTGTGGGCCCTGTCCGAGGCCCTGCAGGTGTCCAGCAACATCTTCTTCGCCCACGTGGGGCTGGAGGTCGGCGCCGACGCCTACCTGGACCAGGCGCGCGCCTTCGGCTTCTGCTCGGGGCTGGCCATCGGCGAGGCGGATCGCGAGCTGCCGGTGGCCGCCTCCTACGTCACCACCCCGGCGGACGGTGACTGCGAGCCCTTCAGCGACCGGGCCGAGCTGGCCCAGGCGTCGTTCGGGCAGGGTCGGGTCAGCGTCACGCCGGTCCAGATGGCGCTGGTCGCGGCGACGATCGCCAACGACGGGGTCATGCCTGCGCTCTCCGCGGTGCGCGACGTGCGCGCGCACGCCAGCCGGCCGGCGCGCGGGCCGAGCGAGCAGGTGCTCGAGACGCTGGCGCCGTCTGATGGGCAGCGGGTGGTCAGCTCCACCACCGCGGCCGAGGTGCGCTCCGCCATGGTCGATGCCGTCGAGGGGCCGCTGGGTCGCCTCTACGCCGGCGCGGGCGCGGTCAGCAACTTCGGCGTGCCCGGCGTGCGCACGGCCGGCAAGACCGGCACCGCCGAGCTGGGGCCCGGCCTGGATCCGCACTCGTGGTTCATCGGCTTCGCGCCGGCACAGGACTCGGCCACGCCGGCGATCGCGGTCGCCGTCATCGTGGAGGGCGGCGGGTCAGGCTCGGGGCGCGCGGCGCCGATCGGCGGGGCGGTCATGGCCGAGTGGCTGAAGCTGCTCGGCGCCGCGAGCTGAGCGCAACCACGGCGTCGTTCGCCCCGTCCTGCATTTTGAACTCCGGGGCGCCCTGAACCACTCTGTAACAGGAAAGGGTATTGTGAGGTGCAGGGCGCAACGCCCCACCGAGCTCGAACCACACGAAGGAACTCGAACATCAGATGGTGAAGAACGTCCAGGAGCCGGCAGAGCGCGTCGTCGCCAACGTCGAGCGCGTGATCGTCGGCAAGCACGTCGAGGTCCGGATGGCCCTCGTCGCCCTCCTCTGCGAAGGCCACATCCTGATCGAGGACGTACC
>DATBME010000119.1:0-12648 GCA_036555005.1 Candidatus Limnocylindria bacterium
CGAGGTAGCCCGATGACGACCGACACCAAGCCACGCCAGGCATACCTGCCGCCACGATGGTTCATCCGCAGTGCCTGGGTCATCCATCGCGCGCTCTACAACGTGACCGGCGGGCGCCGCGGGCTCTGGCCGCCGACCGACAAGAACTGGGGCACGATGCGGTTGCACAGCACCGGCCGGCGCAGCGGCGCCGAGCGGCTGGCCATCCTGGCCTACTTCGAGGACGGCCCGAACCTGGTCACGATGGCCATGAACGGCTGGGGCGCGCCGGAGCCAAAGTGGTGGCTCAACCTGCAGGCGCATCCGGACGCCACCGTGGACCTGAAGGGCGGCCAGACGCGGGCCGTCCGCGCCCGGATCGCAACCGCCGAGGAGCGGCCACGGCTCTGGGAGCGATGGCATCAGTTCAACGGCGAGCACATGGAGAGCTGGGCCGCGCGGCGGCACAAGGAGACTGCGGTCGTCGTTCTCGAGCCGAGGCAGGAGCCTAGGTAGGCCCGACCGTCACCCAGCCGCTCTGCTCGGCGCTGGTCACGACGGCCTCGACCAGCTCGACCGCGCGCACGCCGTCGGCGAGCGACGGATACGGCGTCTCCCCGACCGGAGGCGGATCGCCGGCGAGGATGGCGCCGTAGAACGCCCGCATCAGGTCGCGCAGCGCTTCCGCCCAGCCCTCGGGGTGGCCCGCCGGGAGGGACGGAACACCGGCGGCGGGAGGCGCCGCCAGCTGCCGAACGACCGTCCGCTCCTCGTCGCGGGTCCCGATCCAGAGGCGCTCCGGCTGCTCCTGCCCCCAGGCGATGGAGGCCGTGGCGCCATCGAGCTCCAGGTTGAAGGCGTTCTTGCGCCCGGGGCTGACCTGGCTCAGCACCAGCGCTCCTCGGGCACCATCGCCGAACCGGACGAGAACGGTCGCGGCGTCCTCCGAGCCGATCTGGACGGGCTCGCGCTCGCCGGACGCCTCCGCGAACGCCACCGCTGCCACCGCCGGGCGCTGCCGAACCGGAATGAAGGTGGCGAAGTCGGCGCAGACCGCGGTAATGCGCTGTCCGCTCACGAACTCGGCAGTATCGAACCAGTGCGACCCGATGTCGGCCACCGCCCGCGACCGCCCGGCCCACGCCTCGATCCGCCAGTTGTAGTCGGTCTCGTTGGCCAGCCAGTCCTGGAGGTAGCCGCCGTGGACCAGGCGCAGGCTGCCCACCTCGCCGTCGGCCACCAGTTGGCGCGCCTCCTGGACCATGGGGTAGCCGCGGTAGGTGAAGGCGACGGCGCCGTGCAGGCCCTTCTCCGACGCCAGCAGCTGCACCCGGCGGGCGTCGTCCACGGACAGGGCGAGTGGCTTCTCGACGACGACGTGCTTGCCCGCGTTGAGCGCCCGCTCGGCAAACGCCACGTGGCTGTCGTTCGGCGTGCAGACGTGCACCACGTCGACGTCCGGGAGCACCTCATCGAGATCGGTCGTTGCGCCGGCCACCCCAAGCGCATCGGCCCGGGCTCGCGTGCGCTCCAGGTTGGATCCGACCAGGGCGACCACGTCCGCGTGGCCCGCTCGCCGGATCGCGTCGACATGGAACGGACCGACGAAGCCCATCCCGATCACTGCGGCTCGCAGCCGCCGGTCAGTCATGCGCAGATGCCATGCGAGCGTCGTCCGGCACGGACACCACGGCGAGCGCCAGGCAGGCGGGGCAGGTCGCATCGGCCCATGCCCCAAACTCCTTGTCGCACGGTGAACGCCGCCCCCGGACCCGGCGCAGCAGCCACCATCCTGCCGCTCCGATGGCGGCCAGGACGACCACCACTGCGGCGACCGGCACCACGGCTCCGCTGACGGCCCCGATGATCGGCCCGGCGGAGGCACCCAGGGCGAAGCCGAGCGCAAAGTGCGCGGTCACGAACACGGCGTTGCCCACCAGCAGGCCGCGCACGAACGGGCCGGTCGGCAGATCCGCCAGTCCGCTGGCCGCGACCGCACCCACGCGAACGCCCGGCGTCATTCGCGCGACCGCCACGCCACGTGCGCCGGTGCGTCGCAGGCG
This sequence comes from Candidatus Limnocylindria bacterium, assembly GCA_036555005.1. GTDB lineage: Bacteria > Chloroflexota > Limnocylindria > QHBO01 > QHBO01 > DASSCW01. The sequence continues at coordinate 2,043 of DATBME010000119.1, forward strand.
CGCGGCGAGGGCGTCGAGCCTGGCGCGGCCCATGCCGACGCCGTCCAGCAGCCGCAGCAGGGCTTCTCGCAGTGCCCGGCGCATGACCAGGAACTGGAAGGTGCCGCCAATCAGGCCAGCGGCCAGGATCAGGACCAGCACGGCCACCGCCAGCGGCGGCTGACCCGCCAGCGCCGCACCCGCCCCGACCACAAGCAGGTCGCCGGGCACCGGGATCGGCACGCCGGCCTCTTTCACCAGCAGAACGCCCAGCAGCCCGGCCACGGCCAGCAGTTCCATCCCGCCGCATCGTACGGGCTGGATCAGGTGACGCGATAGACCTCGCGTTGACCGGTCAGCCCCTTCAGTGCATGGCTGCCGGCAGCAACGAGGTCAATGCCCGACCCCTCCAGCAGGTCGCGCGTCGTCGACGAGACGAGCACCTCGCCACCACCAGCGAGAGCCATGATCCGAGCGGCCGCGTGCACCGCCACGCCGCGGGCATTGCCGCCCACGAACTCCACCTCGCCGGTGTGGATGCCGACGCGAATGCTCAGGCCCAGTGCCTGAGCGGAGGCCACCATGGCCGACCCGCAGCGCACCGCCCGCGTGGCGCCGTCGAAGGTGGCCAGGAACCCGTCGCCGGTGGTCGCGACCTCGCGCCCGTGATGCGCATTCAGGTCAGCGCGCAGCCGCAAGTTGTGCTGCAGGAGGAGGTCGCGCCAGGCGGCGTCGCCCAGCTGCGCCAGTTTCGCCGTCGAGTCCGCGATGTCGGTGAACAGGACAGTCGCCAGCACACGCTCGCTCGGACCGGTTGGCACGCCGACTTCGCGCGCGCTCGTCCATTCGATCGTGACGAATGGCTCGTCGCCGATCACCCACGCATCGTGGCCGGGCGGGATCTCGTAGGCGGACCCGGGCGGGATATCCATCGCCTCGCCATCCTCCATGCGCACGCGGAGCGAACCGGAGAGCGCATACCCGAGGTGATGCAGCGGACACCACTCGGTGCCGAGCAGCGGGCGCAGGTGCCTGGACCACTGCCAGCCAGGCTCCCAGGTGGCCAGCCCGATGGTGGTCTCACCGACCCGGACCACCTGCGCGCGGCCCAGCTCCATCTCGCGCTGCTCACCGTCGTCGAAGGGACGGACCTGGAGGCGAGGCATCCTAGAGACCAAGAGGCTGCAGCATGCCCGGCTGGGGCTTGCACGGGCCGTTCCATCCCATCAACCGATCGGCTGAGGCCGGATTCAACCGAGCGCGCCGCGGAATCTGGCTGCTCCGCCGATGTGCCGACCAGGGGCCGTCCGCGATGCTCGGGTGCATGAACGTCATCGAAGTCACCGACCTCACCAAGCGCTACGGCAGCCGCGCGGCCGTGGATGGCGTGTCGTTCTCCGTGGAGGAGGGCGAGATCTTCGGCATCCTGGGCCCCAACGGCGCCGGCAAGACCACCACCGTCGAGTCGATCGCCGGCCTGCGCAAGCCCGATGGTGGCACGATCCGCGTCCTGGGGCTGGATCCCCTACGCGACCGCGATCAGCTGCGGTCGGTCGTGGGCGTCCAGCTTCAGGAGAGCGAGCTGCCGGACCGCATGACGGTCACCGAGGCGCTCGAGCTGTTCGCGTCGTTCTACGCGGACCCGGAGAATCCGCAGACCCTCATCGACGACCTGGGGCTGACCGACAAGCGCGATACCCCCTACAAGAAGCTGTCCGGTGGCCAGAAGCAGCGCCTCTCGATCGCGCTGGCCCTGGTGGGCAAGCCGAAGGTCGCCATCCTGGATGAGCTGACCACGGGCCTCGATCCGCAGGCGCGCCGCGAGACGTGGAGCCTCATCGAGGAGATCCGCGGCCGGGGCGTGACCGTCATCCTGGTCACCCACCTGATGGAGGAGGCCGAGCGCCTCGCCGACAGGGTCGCCGTGATCAATAGCGGCCGGATCGTGGCAATCGACACGCCAGCCGGCATCGTCTCCCGGGTCGACCCCGAGCAGAAGCTGCGATTCCGCCCGTCGGCGCCGATCGAGGATCGGCTGCTGACCGACCTGCCGGAGGTGACGACCGTGGAGCGGGCAGGGCCCGTGGTGGTCGTCACCGGCACCGGCAACCTGATCCACGCCGTCACATCGGTCCTGGCGCAGCACCAGGTCGTGGCCAACGACCTTCGGGTCGAGCAGGCCAACCTGGATGATGCCTACCTCGCCCTGACGGCCCATTCCGTGAAGGAGCTGTCATGAACGAGATGCGCACCCTCATCGTCACCGAGGCGAAGCTGCTCTTCCGCGACCCGATCTCGTGGCTGGTGGCGATCGCCCTCCCATCGGCCATCCTGCTGATCTTCGGCGCGATCTTCCCGCCGCAGCCCGATCCGGCGCTGGGCGGCCAGCGCTGGCTGGACCTGTTCGCGCCGTCGCTGGTGGTGATCAGCACGGCCACGCTGGCCATCCAGACGCTGCCGATCCGCCTGGCGACCTACCGCGAGAAGGGCATCCTGCGGCGCTTCTCGACCACGCCGGCCCACCCGGCCCGGCTGCTGATCGCTCAGCTGGTCATCTACACGGTGACCGCGATGATCGGCATGGTGCTGCTGCTGATCGTGGGCCACCTCGCCTTCCAGATCCGCCTCCCGGCGAACCCAATTGCCTATCTGGGCGCCTTCGCGGTCGGGATGGCGGCGCTGCTGGCGATCGGGCTGCTGATCGCCTCCCTCGCCCCGTCGTCCGGGGTCGCGACGGCGATCGCCATCCCGAGCTTCATGGTCGTGATGTTCCTGGGCGGGGTCTACCTGCCCCGCTACCTGCTGCCCGAGGTCCTGATCGAGATCGGCAACTACACCCCGCCGGGCGTGCAGGGTCTCCAGGATGCGTGGCTGGGCACGGCGCCGCAGTTGCTGCCGCTGGTCGTGCTGGCCGGCATCACGGTCGTCGTGGGCACGGTGGCGGCACGCGTCTTCCGGTGGGAATGAAGGACCGATGGAGTAGCGTTCGGCCATGAACGCCCCGGCAACGGCCTCGGCGAAACCCGCCTGGGAGCGGTTCGGCGACGCGATGGTCGGATGGTGCGGGTACCTGCTGCTGGTGCCGGCCACCATCATCGGCCTGCTGGCCGGTCCCAAGGTGCCGCTCTGGCAGGTGACCACGCTCGCCATCGCGGTGGTGGCCGCGGCCTGGATCTACCTGATGTTCACCCGCCTGCCGCAGCCGCGGCAGGCGCATCGGCTTCGGATGGGCATCTTCTTCATCGGGGTCCTGGCCATCGCAACGGCGCTCATGGTGCGGCAGCCGCTCTTCTTCATCTTCATGATCAGCGGCTTCTTTTACGCCTCGATCCTCAGGCCGCTCTCGCTCGCCTTCGTGGGCGTCTTCGCCACCTCATTCCTGATCAACACGCTGATCGCCGGCTTCCCGCAGACGCCCGAGGCGTGGACGTTCTACGTGGTGATCATCACCATCCAGACAGTGGTCATCGGATTCGGCTCGGTGATCGGCGAGAAGATCTCCGAGCAGAACGAGGAGCGCCGTCAGGCCCTCGCCAGGTTAGAGGCCGCGCTGCTCGAGAATGCCGGGCTCCACGCCCAGCTGCTGACCCAGGCTCGCGAGGCCGGCATCCTGGACGAGCGGGCCCGGATGGCCCGCGAGATCCACGACACCATCGCCCAGGGCCTGATCGGGATCGTCACCCAGCTGGAGGCGGCGGACCAGGCCCACGACCGCCCGGCGGACCGTGATCGGCACCTGGAGAACGCGCAGCAGCTGGCGCGAGACAGCCTGGCCGAGGCCCGCCGCTCGGTCGAGGCGTCGATGCCCTCGGCGCTGGAGGCCGGCACCCTGCCCGAGGCGCTCGAAGCGGTGACCCGCGATTGGTCGAAGCTGAACGGCATCCCGGCCGAGGTCACGGTCACCGGCAACGTCATCGCCCTGCATCCGGAGATCGAGGTAGCCCTGCTGCGCATCGCCCAGGAGGCGCTTGCCAACGTCGCCCGTCATGCCGGCGCCACCCGCGCCGGCCTGACGCTGTCCTTCATCGGCGACGTGGTCACCCTCGACGTCCGCGACGATGGCATCGGCTTCACCGTCCCCGAGCCCGATGACACGGGCTCTTCCGGCTTCGGCCTGAGCGGCATGCGTCAGCGCGTAGCCCGCGTGGCCGGGTCCCTGGCGATCGAATCGGAGCCGGGAGGCGGCACGGCACTGTCGGCCCGCGTCCCGGCCATCGCGGCCGGCTCATCGGGCCCAGGCTCATGAGCCCGATCCGGCTGCTGATCGTCGATGACCACCCGGTCGTCCGCGACGGCATCCGTGGCATGCTCGCCGGTGAACCGGACCTCGACGTGGTCGGTGACGCATCCGACGGCAACGAGGCGCTCCAGCAGGTCGCCGAGCTCAAGCCCGACGTCGTGCTGATGGACCTGCGCATGCCCGGCCTGGGCGGCGCGGCGGCGATCAGGGCCCTGGCCGAGCAGGGCGTCGAGGCCAAGGTCCTGGTCCTGACCACCTACGACACCGACTCGGACGTCGTGCCGGCGCTCGAGGCCGGCGCCACCGGCTATCTGCTGAAAGACGCGCCCCGCGACCAGCTGATCCGCGCCATCCACGCCGCGGCCCGCGGCGAATCGGTCCTGGCGCCCTCCGTTGCCACGCGGCTCGTCAGCCAGCTGCGCTCGCCGGAGCACGAGGCGCTCAGCGACCGCGAGCTGGAGGTGCTGACCCTGATCGCCCGGGGCGAGACGAATGCGGGCGCGGCCGCGCGCCTCTTCATCTCGGAGGCGACCGTCAAGACGCACCTGCTCCACATCTACGCCAAGCTCGGCGTCAACGACCGCGCCGCGGCCGTCGCCACGGCCTACGAACGAGGGCTTCTGGTCCCACGAAACGGCTGAGCGCTTCCGGGCGGGGATAGTCTTCAGCACCTAATGGTGTTTCGGGACGCGCTCGGCCGGCGCCTGGCCCCGCTCTACCTGTCGACCTTCTTCGGCGGGCTCGCGCTGTGGGTGCCGATCGAGAAGCTCTTCATGACCCAGATCGGGTTCACCTCCGCATCGGTCGGCCTCATGGCGGCCGTGTACGCGGTGGTGGTGCCGGTCCTGGAGATACCGTCCGGCGTGCTGGCCGACCGATGGAGCCGCCGCGGGGTCCTGATCCTCGCCACCCTGGCGGTGATCGTCAGCGTCATCATCGGCGGCTTCAGCCAGAGCGTGACCGCCTACATCGTCGCGGCGGCATTCCTGGGCGTCTTCTTTGCGCTCCAGACGGGGACCCTGGAGTCGATCGTGTACGACGCGGTGCTCGAGGAGACGGGTGACAGCGAGGCGTTCGAGCGCACCATGGGGCGGGTGCGGCTGATCGAGAGCGCCGCGCTGGTGGCCAGTGCCCTGGCGGGTGGCCTGATCGCCCAGTTCGCCCCGCTGCGGGCGACCTACTTCCTGACAGCGCCCCTGCTGGCGCTTTCCGCGGTGATGCTCCTCTGGTTGCGCGAGCCGCAGCTCCACCGGGCGGAGGAGCGCGATTCTCTGCGCGGCCAGATCCAGGCAACCGTCCGGGCGGTCCTCGGCGGCGGCCACCTGCGGGCCATCATCGCGCTCACCGTCGTCGGTGCTCTGCTCATGCAGGGGATGCTCGAATTCGGTCCGCTGTGGCTGGTGGCGCTGCTCGTGCCGCCGTTCCTGTACGGGCCGCACTGGGCGGGTCTCACCTCCGCGCTGGGGCTTGGCGCGGTGCTGGGCGCGCGCAGGTGGTTCACGCGCGAATGGACGGTCCGGGTCTTCGCCGTGGCGGTCGTCGCTTGCTGTGTCCTGCTCGTGGTGAGCGACCACGCCGTCCTGGTCATCGGCGTCCAGGTCGCGCTGATGCTGCTCGTCGTGGCGGTCAGCATCCCGGTCACGCGCCGGCTGCACGATGCGGTACCGTCGACCATCCGCGCCGGCGTAGCGTCCGGGGTAGGCACGCTCACGTGGCTTGCCTTCGTGCCCTTCGCGGTCGTCTTTGGCGTCGTCAGCCAGGCGGCGGGATTGGACCGCGGCGCCTGGCTCTTCGTGGCCATCGGCGTGATCACGGCCCTGTTGATGCTCTTCGTGCTTCCCCGTGCCCGTCCGGCGGTCGCGCAGGCCGGCCTCGAAGGGGCAGCCGCCGCCCTGCCGTCGATGGCGATCCAGCCGGCGTTTCCACCTGACCGATTCCTCCCGCCCGATGACCCCGCCTGGCCGGGCCACTGGGCCAACCCTCCCTCGGCGTGGGCCGGGTCAGGCCTGCCAACCGACAGCCCCGAGGCGCTCGAGGAGGTTCGGTCTGCGCTGATCGACCTGCCCGCCGAGGCGCGCCAGGTGATCGTGCTGCGCGACGTGGAGGGTCGATCACCGAAGGACGTCGAGGACGCCCTCGGCCTGAGCGCCGAGCGCGAGCGAGCGCTGCTGCACCATGCCCGCGGGCAGGTGCGTGGCCGCCTGGAGCGACACTTCCAACGCGCGGAGGGGGCGTCATGACCAGTCGTCCGCAGCCCGAAGCGGATCTGCAGTGCGTCGAGGTGGTCGAAGGCCTCACCGCCTACCTCGATGGGGCGGTGGACGAGGGGCAGCGCCGCCGCATCGACAGCCATCTCGCCGGCTGTGCCGGATGCAGCGCCGCCCTCGATCAGTTCCGAACGACCATCAAACTGTCGGGTCGCCTCACGGCCGCTGACGTCAGCAGCCTGGACCCGCTCACCCGCGACCGGCTCGAAACGACGCTGCGACGCCCTCGACGCAAGTAGGCCTAGCGCATCGCCACCACGTTGCTGGCCAGCACCGGCTGGGTCAGGCCCTTGAGCGTCAGCTCGCCGACGGGTTCCGACTCGATCAGCTCCTGGAGCAGCGCCTGGGCGTGAGGGCTCAGCAGGATCTGACCGGCCGCGGCCTGGCTCGACAGGCGCGAAGCGAGGATGGTCACGTTGCCGATGGCGCCGTAGTCGTGGCGTCCGTCATAGCCGATCCGGCCCAGGGTCGCGTGGCCCACCGCGATCCCAACGCCGAAGCCCAGCTCGTACCCCTGCTGCCGCCAGGCGGCGGCCAGGTCGTCGAAGTGCTCGCGCATCGCGATCGCCATCCTGACAGCGCGCTCGACGTGGTCATCCTGCGGAATCGGGTCGTTGAAGAAGACCATGACGCCGTCGCCGGCGAAGTGCTCCAGCGTGCCGCCGTGCTCGGTGATCGCGGTGCCCATCATGTGGTGGTACTGGCTGAGGAGCGTCATCAGCTCCTCCGGGTCCGCTCGCTCGGCGAAGGCCGTGAAGCCGCGCAGGTCGCAGAAGGCGACCGTGATCTCGCGCCGATGACCGGCCAGCAGCTGCTCCCCGTCGGCCGAGGAGACGAGGGCGGCAACCTGCGGCGAGAGGAAGCGGCTCAGCTCCTCCTTCTGGCGCTGAATGGTGCGGTTGAGGGCCGCCTGGCGCTCGAACGACTCCTGCTCCACGTCGTGAAGGCGCTTGGCTGCCAGCGAGGCGTTGATCCGCGCGGCCAGGATGGACGCGTTGATCGGCTTCGGCAGATAGTCCGTCGCGCCCAGCTCGATGCACCGGACCACGCTGTCCAGCTCCTCGACCCCGGAGACGATGAGCACCGGGATGTGGCGCGTCGCATCATCGGCCTTCATGGCGGCCAGCGTCTGGTAGCCGTCGAGCTCGGGCATCAGGACGTCCAGCAGGACGACGTCCACGCCTCCCGCCTCCGCCGCCAGCAGCTCCAACGCCAGGGCGCCGTTCTCCGCCTGGATGACCTTGAGGCCCAGGCCCTCCAGCAGCTTCACCAGGATCAGGCGGTTGACCGCGCTGTCGTCGACGACGAGGGCCGTACCCGTACCGATCACGTGTCGGACGCCCGTTCGATCCACGCCTTGAGCGCCTCGACGGCCGGCGGCCACTCGCTTCGGGCGGCGTTCATGCTCACCCGATCGCCCGGACCCAGCGCCCCGCTCCGTCCGGCCATCTCAAGGTCGCGCGCGAGCTGCGACAGCCGCATCGCTCCCATCGAGGCGCTGGACGACTTGACGGTGTGGGCCGGTCGGACCAGCGCTGCCGCGTCGTCCGCGTCAACGGCGGCGGCCATCGCGTCGAGCTGGGCGGGCGTGTCCGCCAGGTAGGTATCCAGGAGCTCGCCGACGAAGCCGATGTCGTCGCCGGTGGCGGCCATCATCTCCGCCAGGACCTCCTCATCGATGGTGGGTGCATCAGCGTCCGGCACGTGATCCTGCCTTCGCTTTGGCGCCGGCTCGGCGGGCGCTTGACGGCTTCGCCTTCCTGCGGGCAGAGGCCGGCACACGCTCCAGCGCCGCCGCCAGCTCGGTCGGCCGAATCGGCTTGCTGATGTAGTCGTCCATGCCAGCCGCCAGGCATGCTTCTCGGTCACCGGCCATGGCATTCGCGGTCATGGCGACGATCTGGAGGGGCCGATCCGGCCACTGCGCGCGGATGCGGCGGGTGGCCTCCAGCCCGTCCAGCTCGGGCATCTGCACGTCCATCAGCACCACGTCGAAGTCGTCGCGCTCGAGCGCGTCGATCGCCTGCTGTCCGTCGCCGGCCACCTCCGCCTCGTAGCTCAGCTGGCTGAGCAGCCTCAGCGCCAGCTTCTGGTTCACCGCGTTGTCCTCGGCGAGCAGGATGCGCAGCTTGCGCCGCTTGCCTCGCGGCTTGCCGTTCGCTCGCTCCTTCCGAGCCGATGCCTTGCGTTGCGGTTCGGCCACCACGGCCCCCAGGAGGATCGTCGCGATCATGTCGTGGAGCGCCGACGGCTTGACCGGCTTGGCCAGCCAGCCTGCCACGTTCGCCTCCTCGCGCTCGCGCAGGCCAACCGACGAGAGGATGACGACGGGCGGCCGCGCTGCCGCGCCGTTCGCCGCGGCCGCCCGCGCGGCGAACTCCACCCCGTCCATCTCGGGCATGAGCAGGTCTGACAGGATGATGTCGAACGCCTTGCGGCCGCTTCGCAGCCATCGCAGCGCCTCGGCCGGGGAGCCGGTCTCCTTCGGATCCATGCCCCACTTGGCCGTCTGGGCCACCAGGATCCGGCGGTTGGTGGCGTTGTCGTCGACGATCAGCACCCGCTGGCCCGAGAGGTCGGCCTTGATCCGTGGCGGGCGGCTGGATTTGACGGCGCTTGGCGCCGCCACCGGCATGCGCACGACCAGCGAGAAGATGCTGCCCTGGCCGGCCACGCCGCTGCTCTCAGCGGTGAGCGAGCCATCCATCAGCTCGGCCAGGCGGCGCGAGATGGCCAGGCCCAGACCCGTGCCGCCGTATCGCCGCGCGATGGAGGCATCCAGCTGGCTGAATGACTGGAAGAGCCGGCCCATGGCGGCCGCCCGAATGCCGATGCCCGTGTCACGGACGTCCACCGTGATCTCCCATCGGGCTGCGCCGCCGCGACGGACGGCCTCCAGCTGGCTGCCACCAACCGTCACCAGCACCTCGCCGGCCTCGGTGAACTTCACGGCGTTCGACAGGAGGTTGAGCAGGATCTGGCGTAGCCGGCCGGCGTCACCCACCAGCGCCACAGGCAGGTCCTCGTCGATCGTGTAGACCAGCTCCAGGCCCTTCTTGGCGGCAGCCGGAGCCAGGATGTCGAGCGCCGCCTCGATCGCCTCGCGCAGCACGAACGGCCGCGCCTCCAGGTCGACGCGGCCGGCTTCGATCTTCGAGAAGTCGAGGACGTCGTTGATGATCGTCAGCAGCGCGTCGCCCGAGGTCCGAATCGTCTCGGCGAAGTCGCGTTGCTCGTCGTTCAGCGGGGTGTCGATCAGCAGGCCGCTCATGCCGATGACCGCGTTCAGCGGGGTCCGGATCTCGTGGCTCATGGCGGCCAGGAAGGAGCTCTTTGCCTCGTTGGCCTGTTCGGCCGCCTGGCGGGCCTCCTGGGCATCCTCGAACAGCCGGGCATTCTGGACGGCGACCCCGATGTTGGCCGCCACCGTGGCGAGCAGCCTGGCATCGGCATCGGCAAATCGGTTCTCGTGCTTCGTGCTCTGCACGCTGATGGCGCCGATGGCCGTGTCCCCGACCAGGATCGGCACCCCGAGGAAGGACCGCGCCCGCGTGCCGACGACCACCGAATGTCCGATCTCTTCGTCGGTGTTCAGCAGGACGCCTTCCCGACTCTGGATCATCTGCGACGTCAGGCCCTCACCCAGGCGCAGCGGCTCCTGCGGCTCTTGCCTGCCGTCCTCGATGTAGTACGGGAAGTCGATCACGGCCCGTTCCTCGTCCAGCAGGGCGATGAAGGCGATGTCCGCATCGAAGGCTTCCTGCAGCTTGTCGCCCACGATCGCCAGGAGCGGGGCCAGCTCCAGCTGGGTGGTCAGCGCCTCTCCGACGCTGTTGATCGTTCCGAGTTCCGCCACGCGCTTCTGGGTTTCCTCGATCAACCGTGCGGTGCGGAGAGCCACGCTCAGGCTGGCGGCGAGGGTGATGAGGAGCGAGACATCCTGCTCGTCGAAGGCATGCTCGCGGTCGAGGTTCTGCAGCGAGATGACGCCCATGATCTCGTCCCCCACCGACAGGGGCACGAAGATCGCCGACTTGGCGGGCTCACCCTTGATCTGCGCCGATTGGCCGACCTCGCGCCCACGCTCGCGGAGCTTCTCGGCAATCAGCAATGGCTGCCG
>DATBME010000123.1:0-7113 GCA_036555005.1 Candidatus Limnocylindria bacterium
GAAGCGGATGCCGGCCGCCTCGAAGGTGCCGCCCTTGTTCATGCCGACCGCCTCGACGCCCTTCTCGCCGAGGTACAGGCTCATCTCGTGGGAGCAGACCACCGTGCCGCCGGCCCGTGCCAGCTCCACGACGTCGGCGGCATCCTCGCCCACGTGGTCGAAGTGGCCGTGAGTGGGCGCCACGACGTCCGCCCGCTCGGCCGTGCGGTAGGCGTCGGCATAGGTGGGGGCGCCGGTCCATCGGTCCACCCAGACCCACTTGTCCTCCGGCGATCGATACAGGATCCCGCCGTGCCCGAGCCTGGTGATCCTCAGCTTGGCCATCTGTCCTGAAGCACCTCCTGCAGTGTCGAATGCTAGACCGATGTCACGGCGGCTCAGCCGGGGACGAGCAGCTTCCCGGCCGCGGCGATCCGCTCCATCCACGGTCGCTCGCGTCCGATCGTCGTCTCCGGACCATGCCCGGGCAGCACCCGCACCTCGTCAGGCAGGTCGCGTGCCAGACGGGCGAGCGAGGTGACCATGGCGTCGTCGTCACCACCCGGCAGATCGGTCCGGCCGAACGAGCCGGCGAACAGCACGTCGCCGGCCAGCAGCAGGCCGTGAGTCGCCTCGTAGAGGCAGACCGATCCCTCCGTGTGCCCGGGGGTGTGCAGCACCCCGAACGCGAGGCGGCCGACCTCGACCCGCTCGCCCTCGCGCAGGTCGCGCTCGGCGGTCGCGCGTTCGATCTCCAGGCCGTAGTTGTTGCGGCCGTCGAGCCGATAGGCGTCGTCGGGATGGATGGCCAGCGGCGCGCCGGTGGCGCGCTTCAGCGGGCCGTTGTCGAAGATGTGGTCGATATGACCATGCGAGTTGGCGATCAGGTGGACGCGCAGCTCGTTGGCCGCGGCGCGTTCGACCAGGCTGGCGGTCGAGCTCATGCCGGGGTCCAGGATCAGGACCTCTGGCGAGGAGCCGTCCCAGATGAGGTAGGCGTTGGTGTCCCACGGCGGGAAGGCGCCCACCTCGATGCGCGGCGCATGATCGGCGGCCCCCAGGCCGCGCTCGACGATGGGGCGGCCGTCGCTCACTGCTCGCTGGCGCCCGCGGGTCCGGCGATGCCCGGGGCCCCATCGGCCCGGCGCAGGCCGAAGGCGCGGGCCAGGGCGGCGGCCAGCGCCTCCTCCACCGCCTCCATCGGCACCGGGTGGCCAAGCTCGTGGGCCAGGCTGGTGACCTCCTTGTCGCGGATGCCGCACGGGATCATCTCGTCGAACCAGGCCAGCTTCGTGTTCACGTTCAGGGCCAGCCCGTGGGTCGTCACGCCGCGGCGCACGCGCACGCCGATGGCCGCCAGCTTGCGCTGACCCGCCACCCAGACGCCGGTCAGCCCCTCGATTCTGCCCGCGGCCACCCCGAAGGAGGCGGCGGTCTCGATGATGGACGCCTCCAGGCCGCGGACGTAGCGGCGCAGGTCCAGCGGGTCGCGCAGCTCGACGATCGGATAGGCGACCAGCTGGCCGGGCCCATGGAAGGTGATGTCGCCGCCGCGATCGATGCGCACGAACTTGGCGCCAAGTTCGCGAAGGCGTTCGGGACCGGCGAGCAGGTTCGACTCGTCGCCGCCGCGGCCGATGGTGTAGACCGGGAAGTGCTCCAGCAGCAGCAGCCGGTCCCCGATGCGGCGACGGCGCCGCTGGTCAGCCAGCTCATCCTGCAGCTCCCAGGTTGGTCCATAGGGAACGGTGCCCAGGCGCTCGACGGTCAGCACGCCCCCGTGCGCGGCGAGCAGCGGGTGCGCGTCGCTGGCCGGCATGTCCTGCCGGTCGCGGCGCGGGCGGCGCAGAGGCCTGGCACGCGCGACCGACGGCTGGCGGCTGATGTCGCGCATGGTGGTCATGGGTCCGCGCGGTTCAGACGGCCGCGGCCGCCTGGCCGGGCACCTGCTCGGCGGCGTGGTAGCTGGAGCGGACCAGGGGGCCGGATTGGACGTGCGCGAAGCCCATCTCCAGGCCGATGCGGCGCAGGCTCATGAACTCGGCCGGGGTGTAGTACCGATGCAGCGGCAGGTGCTGGCGGCTGGGGCGCAGGTACTGGCCGATGGTCAGCACGTCGATCTCCGCCGCGCGCAGCAGGCCCATGGCGTCGACCACCTCGTCCCAGGTCTCGCCCAGGCCGAGCATCAGGCCAGTCTTGGTCACCAACTCGTCGAAGCCGATCTCGCGGGCGATGGCGCGGCCAGTGGTCAGCACCCCCACGCTGCGATCCCAGCGTGCGCGCCGTCGCACCGGGCGCTGCAGGCGAGGCACCGTCTCGACGTTGTGGTTCAGGATCTCCGGCTGGGCCTCGACCACGGTCCGGATGTCGGGCTCCCGGCCGTTGAGGTCGCTGATCAGCACCTCGATGCTGGTGCCCGGCGAGGCCAGCCGCACCTGGCGGATGGTCTCGGCGATGATGCCGGCGCCGCCATCGGGGAGGTCGTCGCGGGCGACCATGGTCACCACCACGTGCTTCAGGCTCATGAGCTTCGCCGCCTCGGCCACGCGCCGGGGCTCGTCCAGGTCGGTGACCGGCGGACGGCCCGTGTCGATGGCGCAGAAGCCGCAGTTCCGGGTGCAGACGCTGCCGAGCACCATGAAGGTGGCGGTGCCCAACGCCCAGCACTCGCCCTGGTTGGGGCAGCGCGCCTCCTCGCAGACCGTGTGCAGGTCCTCCGCGCGCATCAGCCGGTTGACCGATGCATAGGTCTCGCCCATCCCGACACGCACCTTCAGCCATTCGGGGCGGCGTCCGCCGGGGCCGGCGTTCTCGGGAATCGGGTCGCCGGGCGCCAGCAGCCCGCCGTCGACGCTCGGCCCACCCGGATACATCACCTCGGATGGCGAGGCGTGGCCCGGCGGCGGCCCGATGACGGCCAGCTCGCCGAGGGCGGAGAAGTCGGGTCGGTCCTGCAGGCCCATGGGGCCTGAGTCTACCGAAGGGATGTGCGAGACGCCGGACTCAGGCCGGCTGCGGCTGGCTGGCGCCGGTCCGGGTGGCGTGGTCCGGGCGGAGCTTCAGGCCACGGAGCAGCTGGGCGTTGGCCGCCACCACGATCGTCGAGATGCTCATTACCAGGGCGCCCACGCTCATCGGCATGGAGAACCCGAGGGGCACGAACAGGCCGGCCGCCACCGGGATGGCGATGGCGTTGTAGGCAGTGGCCCACACCAGGTTTTGCACCATCTTGCGATAGGCGGCTCGGCTGAGGATGATCGCGGCCGGCACGTCGCGCGGGTCGCTGCGGACCAGCACGATGCCGGCCGACTCGACGGCCACGTCGGTGCCCGCGCCGATGGCGATGCCGACGTCCGCCTGGGCCAGCGCCGGCGCGTCGTTCACACCGTCGCCGACCATCGCCACTCGTACCCCGCCCGTCTGGAAGCCACGGACCGCCGCCGCCTTGTCGGCCGGCAGCACCTGCGCGGCGACCCGGTCGACGCCGACGCGGCGCGCCACCGAATCGGCGACCGACTGGGCGTCACCGGTGATCATCGCCACCCCCAGGCCCATCTCGTGCAGGCGGCTGACCGCTTCGGCCGATTCGGGCCGGATCTCGTCCTCGAGGGCAAGGGCGCCGCGGACCGCGCCATCGGCGACCGTGAAGAGGACGGTGCGTCCCTGGGCGGCCCATTGCTCGGCGCTCGCCGCGACTTCCGCCGGGACCTGGACATCGAGCTCCTCGACCAGGCGCGCGCCGCCGACCCGCACCTTGGCGCCGTCCACCGTGGCGGCCGCCCCACGGCCAGCGAGCGCCTCGAAGGCCGCGGCCCGGGGCAGCGCCAGGCGCCGTTCGTCGGCAGCACGAACGACCGCCCGCGCCAGCGGGTGCTCCGAATCGGCCTCGATGGCGGCGGTCAACGCCAGCAGCTCGGCCTCGTCCGTGCCGTTGGCGGCGATCACGTCGGCCACCACCGGCTCGCCGCGCGTAAGGGTGCCGGTCTTGTCGAAGATCACGACACTGACCTCGCGGGCGCGCTCCAGCGCCAGGCGATCCTTGACCAGCAGGCCGTTGCGCGCGCCGAGGGTGGTGCTGATGGCGATCACCAGCGGGATGGCCAGTCCCAGCGCGTGCGGACAGGCGATGACCAGCACGGTCGCCGTCCGGATCAGCGCCTCCTCCGGCTGGCCCAGCGCGGTCCACACCACCAGCGTCAGGACGCCCGCGCCGAGCGCCACGAAGAAGAGCAGGGCCGCGGCGCGATCGGCCAGGACCTGCGCGTGCGACTGGGAGGCCTGCGCCTCCGCCACCAGGCGCATGATCCCGGACAGTGCCGTCTGCTCGCCGACCGCGGTGACGCGCACCCGCAGGCTGCCACCGGCCGCCACGGTGCCGGCCACGACCTGGTCGCCAAGCTGCTTCGCCACGGGGCGCGACTCGCCGGTGATCATCGACTCGTCGACGTCGGCCCCGCCCTCGGCCACCGTTCCGTCGGCGGGGACACGCGTCCCGGGACGGACCAGCACCAGGTCGCCCACGGCCAGGGCCTCGAGGGGCACCACCTCGACGCCCGCCGAGGTGACGCGCTCGGCCGTGTCGGGCAGCAGCTGGGCGAGCGCCGAAAGGGCGCCCTGCGCCTGCATGATCGATCGCATCTCGAGCCAGTGGCCCAGGCTCATGACGGTGATGAGGGTCGAGAGCTCCCACCACACGTCGACCTCGAAGACGCCGAGCGTCGCCGCCCAGGACGCGACGAAGGCCACCACGATGGCCAGCGAGATGAGGGTCATCATCCCGGGCTGCCGGGCGCGCAGCTCGTCGCGCGCACCCTTGAGGAAGACCAGGCCGCCGTACACGAAGATGACGGTGCCAAGCAGCGGGGGGATCCACGCGGAGCCGGGGAAGACCGGCGCCTGGTAGCCGAGCCACTCCTGGACCTCGGCGCTCCAGATGACGACCGGAATGGTCAGGGCCAGGACGATCCAGAACTGGCGGCGAAACGCATCGGGGTCGTGGCCGGCATGCCCGCCGTGACCGTCGTGACCGCCGTGTCCGCTGTGAGCGTCATGCCCGGCGTGCACGTCGTGCCCCGCCGCGGCGGAGGTATGTCCAGCGGCGGGGGAGGCGGGCTCCACTGCCTGGTGGTCGTGATGATGCTGGCCGTGATCCACGGGTGACTCCGGCGGCGAATCAGGAATACTCCCCACCAGTATGCCCGATCATTACGAACTGGCGCAGGAGGCAACTAGAGTTCGGCCATGAAGGCTGAGGCGCCCGCGGTCGTGGCCGACCGGCTGGAACGGGCGATGGCTGCCATCGGCATCTCGGGACGGGCCGCGCAGGAGAAGCGCTACCTCAAGAGCGACCTGGCCTTCCTGGGCGCCACCGTGTGGCAGATCCGCGCGCAGGTCAAGGCGGCCGTCGGTGAGCTGGGCGACCTCGACCACGACCGCCTGGTCGCCCTGGTGGAGGCGCTCTGGTCACGCCCGATCTTCGAGCGACGCATGGCTGCCACGGTGCTGCTCGAGCTCCGCACCGACCTGCTCCGCGAGAGTGATCTCCCACTCCTCGAGCGTCTTCTGCGCGAATCCGGCACTTGGGCGCTGGTCGATGGGTTGGCGGTCAACGTGGTCGGAGCCGTCCTGGCTGCCGACCCCGATCGGACGATCGCCGTGCTGGATCGCTGGTCGACCGATGACGACTTCTGGATCAGGCGCTCTGCCCTGCTGGCCTGGCTGCGACCGCTCCGCGGGGGAGCGCCGCTGGATCGGTTCCTGACCTACGCCGACGCGATGCTCGAGGAACGCGAGTTCTTCATCCGCAAGGCGATCGGCTGGGTCCTGCGCGAGGTCGGCAAGCGGCGGCCCGCCGAGGTCGGCGCCTGGCTGGCTCCGCGCACCGCCCGCGCCTCAGGCGTCACCGTCCGTGAGGCGGTCAAGTACCTGCCCGACGCCGACCGCGATCGGCTGACAGACGCGCATCGGAGGCACATGCCGGTCACTGCCTGAGTGGCGGGGACCTGGGTACTGGCGAGGTACCACGCCGCGCCGTCATGTCGGCCGCCGCGACGCCAGCCCGTGCTCGCCACCCGGGACCGGTGCTCCGTTCGTCCTATCGACCATGGGACCTGCGCTCCGTACGGTGCCGCTCCATGGCCCATCCCAGAATGGCGAGGCGGCAGCTGGGCGGTCGGCGACCGCTCCTGCTCGCGCTGGTTTACGGCGTGTTCCTGGTGCTCGTCGGCGTCACCGCCAGTGGCCTGGTGGCGGTGGCCGGGGCGCACATCAAGAGCGCGGCGCTCCAGGCCGTGGTGGGGCGTGACCACTCGCTGGTGGAGCTGTTCGTGGCCGGCCGGCTGCGCGCCGGCGACCTGTCGGACGACGGTCCCTCCCCGGCGCGGGCGGCCGAACTGGCCTCGCAGCTGGCGCTGCTGACCGAGGGCGACGCGATCCTGCGCATCGAGGTGCGCGGCACCAACGGGCACGTGCTGTTCAGCGACGACCCGGCCGTGGCCGGGGACCAGGCGCCGCTCAACCCGGCCATGGTGGAGGCGCTGGCCGGACGGCCCTCGGCCGCACTGCTCGAGGTCGCCGACGCCGCCCAGCCGGCCGGAGCGGCCCTCCCGGCCGCCGACGTCGTCCAGGAGTTCCTGCCGATCGTCGGCTCCGATGGCCGCCCGGCGGCCGTGGTCGCCATGTGGCGCAACGCGGCGCCGCTGCTGGCCGACATCGATGCCGCGCGGCGCGACATCATGATCATGACCCTGGCCGCGGCGGTGCTGCTGGCCGGGATCCTGTTCTTCGTCTTCCGCGCCGCTCAGGCGCGGATCAGCATCCAGCAGCGTCAGCTGCTGGAGGCGATGCGGCGCGACGCGCTCACGGGGCTCCTCAATCACGGGGCGGTGGTGGGCGTGCTCGCCGAGAGCCTCGAGGCCGCTCGAGCGGCCGGCGATGTCATCGGCCTGGCGCTGGTCGACGTCGACAACTTCCGGCTTTTCAACGACAACCACGGCCACGAGGCCGGCGACGAGATCCTGCGACGCGTGGCCGGCGTGCTGCGGCCCGGCATCGATGACGGCGCGGAGCTGGCGCGGTACGGGCCCGATGAGTTCCTGCTGGTGCAGCCGGGCGCCGACGCCGCGACCATGGCCG
>DATBME010000022.1:0-12296 GCA_036555005.1 Candidatus Limnocylindria bacterium
TCGCCGTAGCGCCTGGACAGGCCGTGGCACTCGATCGCGATGGCGCCGGCGTCGGGCATCGGCCTAGTCCTCCCGGCCGATGATGAAGTACAGGAGCGGACCGAAGAAGCTGATGAAGATGATGACCAGTGCCCAGATCAGCTTGCTGTCGCCGCGAACCCGGCGCTCCGGCCGGGTCAGGTCGATCAGCGCCCAGATGAGCAGGCCGAGCTGCAGCACGATCAGCGGCAGGATGAGGCCCAGGATGTCCACGACGTTCCTCGCCTGAGGTGGGATGGGCGGAGCGTATACTCTTCGGTGACAGCTCTCGACCCGGGACGGGCGCACCCGTCCGGCGCCGATTCGAACGACACCGCGCTCCGCGCGGACGAGACGAAGGAGGCGCATCCGTGGCCAGCCGTCCCCCCATCGATCCTGCCGCCTCGCGCGCCGTGCTGCGCGTTGGCGACCGTTCCTACGCCTACCACCGCCTGGACGCCGGCGGCGACAGCGACCTGGCAACCCTGCCGTACACCGTCAAGGTCCTGCTCGAGAACGCGCTGCGCCACGCCGCCGCCGGCGACGGGCTGGTCTCGGCCGATGACGTGCGCGCGCTGGCCGCCTGGGACCCATCGGCTTCGGGGGAGGTCGATCTGCCCTTCATGCCGGGCCGCGTCATCCTGCAGGATTTCACCGGCGTGCCGTGCGTGGTCGACCTGGCCGCCATGCGCGATGCCGTGGCGGAGATGGGCGGTGACCCGTCGCGCATCAATCCGCTGGTGCCGGCCGACCTGGTGATCGACCACTCGGTGCAGGTCGACCAGTACGGCAGCGAGGCCGCGTTTCTCATCAACGTCGAGCGCGAGTACGAGCGCAACGCGGAGCGCTACGCCCTGCTGCGCTGGGCGCAGCAGGCGTTCGACAACTTCCGGGTCGTGCCGCCGGGCACCGGCATCGTCCACCAGGTCAACCTGGAGTTCCTGGCCGACGTGGTCAGCGCCCGACCCGACGCCGCGGGCGAGCTGGTCGCCTTCCCGGACACGCTGGTGGGCACCGACTCGCACACGACCATGATCAATGGCCTTGGCGTGGTGGGCTGGGGCGTGGGCGGAATCGAGGCCGAGGCGGCGCTGCTGGGCCAGCCGCTGTACCAGCCGATGCCGATCGTGGTCGGCTTCCGGCTCGATGGCGAGATGCCGGCCGGATCCACCGCCACCGACCTGGTGCTGACGGTGACCGAGATGCTGCGCGCGCACGGCGTGGTCGGCAAGTTCGTCGAGTTCCACGGACCCGGCCTGTCGCGGCTGGGCCTGGCCGATCGGGCGACGATCAGCAACATGTCGCCGGAGTTCGGCGCCACCGCCACGCTCTTCCCGGTCGATGACGAGACGCTGCGCTACCTCCGCATGACGGGGCGCCCCGAGGAGACGGTGGCGCGCGTCGAGGCCTATGCCAAGGAGCAGGGCCTGTTTAGGACCGATGACTCCGCAGAGCCGCGCTTCAACGAGACGCTGAGCCTGGACCTTGGCACGGTGGTGCCGTCGGTGGCGGGTCCGCGGCGGCCGCAGGACCGCGTACCGCTGTCGGCGCTGGTGGAGAACTTCCGCGGCACCTTCGCCGCCGGCCTGCACACGCACGATGACGGATCCGTGCACGAGCACGGTGAGCCCGCGGCCGTGGCCGAGACGGTGGTGGAAGAGGCGTCGGAGGAGTCCTTCCCGGCCAGCGACCCGCCCTCGTACACGCGGCGCACCGAGGCCGACGCCGGGCCGGAGCCGGGGCAGCCGGAGCCACCCGCCCCGGCACCGCACACGAATCAC
Organism: Candidatus Limnocylindria bacterium; assembly: GCA_036555005.1. Lineage (GTDB taxonomy): Bacteria > Chloroflexota > Limnocylindria > QHBO01 > QHBO01 > DASSCW01. The sequence continues at coordinate 1,800 of DATBME010000022.1, forward strand.
GCCGCGACCCACTACCGGGCGGTGGAGGTCGACCTGGGCGACGAGCAGATCAAGCTGCGCTCCGGATCGGTGGTGATCGCCGCGATCACCTCCTGCACCAACACCAGCAATCCCAGCGTGATGGTGGCGGCCGGGTTGGTCGCCCGGAATGCGGTGGCCCGCGGCCTGCGCACGCCGGCCTGGGTCAAGACCTCGCTGGCGCCCGGCTCGCGGGCGGTGACCGACTACCTGCAGGGCGCCGGGCTGATGGGCCCGCTGCAGGAGCTGGGCTTCGACCTGGTCGGCTACGGCTGCACCACCTGCATCGGCAACTCCGGCCCGCTGGCCGAGCCGATCGCCGAGGCGATCGACGCCAGTGAGCTGGTGGGCGTGGCGGTCCTGTCCGGCAACCGCAACTTCGAGGGGCGCATCCACCCGCAGGCGCGGGCCAGCTACCTCGCCTCGCCGCCGCTGGTGGTGGCCTTCGCGCTGGCCGGGCGCATCGACCTGGACCTGACCAGCGAGCCGCTGGGCATCGGCTCCGACGGCCAGCCTGTCTACCTGGGCGAGCTGTGGCCATCGAACGAGGAGGTGGCGGCGGTCGTGGGGGAGCAGGTTCGCTCCGAGGTCTTCACCCGCAACTACGCATCGGTCTTCGACGGGGACGAGCGCTGGCGCGAGCTGCCGGTACCGGACGGGAACCGCTATGCCTGGGACCCGGACAGCACGTACGTGGCGCTGCCGCCGTTCTTCGCCGGGCTCGGCGCGGAGCCGGAGCCGCTGCCGGACATCGACGGCGCGCGGGTCCTGGTCATGGTCGGCGACAGCGTGACCACCGACCACATCTCGCCGGCCGGGTCGATCGCGCGCACCTCGCCCGCCGGCTCGTGGCTGATGGAGCACGGCGTCGAGCCGCGCGACTTCAACAGCTATGGCAGCCGGCGCGGCCACCACGAGGTGATGATGCGCGGCACGTTCGCCAACATCCGGCTGCGCAACCTGCTGACCCCCGACCAGGAGGGCAACGTCACCGAGCACCTGCCCAGCGGCGAGCGGATGAGCATCTTCGACGCCGCCACCCGCTACGCGCGAGACGGGACGCCGCTGATCGTGCTGGCGGGCAGGGAATACGGCTCGGGCAGCAGCCGCGACTGGGCGGCGAAGGGGCCCTTCCTGCAGGGCGTGCGGGCGGTGATCGCCGAGTCGTACGAGCGGATCCATCGGTCCAACCTGGTCGGGATGGGGATCCTGCCGCTGCAGTACCTGCCTGGTGAGTCCGCCTCCTCGCTGGGGCTGACCGGCCGCGAGACGTTCGCGATCGACGGCATCTCGGAAGGGCTGGCGCCGCGCCAGGAGCTCACCGTGACCGTGACCGACGAGGCGGGGACGAGCCGGCAGTTCCGGACGGTTGCCCGCCTGGACGGGGAGATCGACGTGACCTACCTGACCCAGGGTGGCGTGCTGCAGACCGTGCTCCGCCGCCTGGCGGCGGGCTGATGCCGCCGACCGGCTCGGTCCTCTGCAACGGTGGCGTCTCAGGTGGTGAGTACGTCGGCGCGGATGACTGCCAGATCAGCTCTCCGGCGCTGCGTTTGACTCACCCCGTGAGTTGGGAGTCGCCGGGCGGACGGCATCGGCGCCGTTGTACTCAAGGCGTGTGTACGGCCAGCAACAGGGAACTGCGGCGCTCGATTCGGGAATTGCCGCCCTCGGATGGATCGGGATAGACTCAGGCCCGCCCTCATCCGTGCCTGGAGTCCTCCGTGACCGTCCGCTCCGCCGACGACCTGCGCGCCAAGATCCGGGAGATTCCGGACTTTCCGAAGCCCGGGATCCTCTTCTATGACATCACCACCCTCCTCAAGGATCGGAAGGCCTTCGCGGACGTGATCGACCGCATGGCTGACGCGGTCAAGGACGACCAGATCGACCTGGTGGTGGGCATGGAGTCGCGCGGCTTCATCTTCGCGGCGCCGCTGGCCTACAAGCTGAACGCCGGCTTCGTGCCGGTGCGCAAGCTCGGCAAGCTGCCGGCCGACACGATCGAGGTCGAGTACGACCTGGAGTACGGGACCGCCACCCTGGAGGTGCACCGCGACGCGATCACGTCCGGGCAACGGGTGCTGATCGTCGACGACCTGCTGGCGACCGGCGGCACCGTGCTGGGCACGATCGAGCTGGTGCAGAGGCTGGGTGGCGAGATCGCCGGCCTCTCGTTCATGGTCGAGCTGACCGAGCTGCACGGTCGCGCCAAGCTCGGCGACTTCGCCATCCACACCTTGATCGCGTACTGAGCTCGAGGCCGGTGCTGATGGCGGTCGCCCCCAAGGCCGATCTCTACGCCCGGTCCGTCTCCGACCGGGACGAGCTCGCCGCCTATCTGCGGACCGACCGGCGGTACGCCGCCTACGCCCTTGGCGACCTCGACGGCCCGAACCGCGCCCGCTGCCGCTGGGGCATGGCCTACGACGACCTCGGCCGGCCGATCGCGCTGGCGATGCACCAGGACGGCGTCATCCCGCAGCCGCTGTACGTGATGGGTGACCCGGCCGGTGTGGTGGAGGTGCTGTCCAGCGTGATCCGCCCGCGCGACGCCTACCTGCTCGGCACGGAGGCGCTCGACGCCGCGGTGGCCGACCTGTACCAGCTGGAGCGGCCGGTGACGCTGCACCGCATGACGGTCGACCGCGCCGGGTTCGTGCCCTTCGAGGGCGGAGCGGTGCGGCTGACGGCCCGCGACATCGACGACCTGAACCGGCTCTACCAGCTCGGGTTCCGGGGGGCCTTCCCGTCGGGCGTGCTGGAGGACGGGATCTACTACGGCGTGCGGCTGGGCGGCCGGCTGGTCAGCGCCGCCGGAACGCACGTCATCAACGCGCACGAGGGGATTGGCGTGGTGGGCAACGTCATGACCCAGCTCGAGTACCGCGGCCATGACTTCGCCAAGATCGTGACCAGCGCCGTCACCGCCGAGCTGCTGACGCGCGTCGACATCGTCGCGCTCAACGTGCACACCGACAACGCGCCGGCCATCGCCGCCTACCACCGGCTCGGCTACGGGGTCCACTGCCTGCTGAGCGAGCGGCTGGCCCGCCGACGCGCGGCCGGCTGGGGAATCATGCGACCGATACGAGAGGCACTGCGACTGACGTGGCCACGCGAAACGAGGTGAGGGGCGACATCGCCGACATCGGCCTGGCCGATGCGGGCGCGCTCAAGATCGAATGGGCCGACCGCCAGATGCCGGTGCTGGCCGGCATCCGGGAGCGGTTCGCCACCGAGCGTCCACTTGAGGGCTGGCGCATCAGCGCCTGCCTGCATGTCACCGCCGAGACCGCCAACCTGATGCGCACGCTGGCTGCCGGCGGCGCCGATGCGGTGCTCTGCTCCTCCAATCCGCTTTCGACCCAGGACGACGTGGCCGCCTCGCTGGTCGCGCACCACGGCATCCCGACCTATGCCATCAAGGGCGAGGACCGCGACTCCTACTACGGCCACATCGGCGCCGCACTCGATCACCGGCCGGAAGTGACCATGGATGATGGCGCCGACCTGGTGAACGAGCTCCATACCCGACGCACCGAGCTGCTGGGCGGCGTCGTGGGCGGGACCGAGGAAACGACCACCGGCGTCATCCGGCTGCGGGCGATGGCCAAGGCCGAAAAGCTCGCCTACCCGATCGTGGCCGTCAACGAGGCGCTCACCAAGCACCTGTTCGATAACCGCTACGGGACGGGGCAGAGCGCCATTGATGGCATCCTGCGGGCGACCAACATCCTGTTCGCCGGCCGGACGGTCGTGGTCGGCGGCTACGGCTGGGTGGGTCGCGGGATCGCGTCCCGGGCCCACGGCATGGGCGCCAACGTGGTGGTGGTCGAGGTGGATCCGGTCCGGGCCCTGGAGGCCGCCATGGACGGCTTCCGGGTGATGAGCGCCGCCGGCGCGGCGGTCGCCGGCGACGTGTTCATCAGCGCCACCGGCAACCTGAACGTGTGGGGCGGCGACCACTTCCCGGTCATGCGCGACGGGGCCATCCTGGCCAACGCCGGCCATTTCAACGACGAGTTCCAGCTGGCGGCGCTGGAGGAGCAGGCAAGCTCGTCCCGCGAGGTTCGTCCCTTCACGCGCGAGTACGCCATGCCGGACGGACGGCGCATCTACGTGCTGGCCGATGGGCGGCTGGTCAACCTGGGCGCGGCCGAGGGCCACCCGGCCATGGTCATGGACATGAGCTTCGCCAACCAGGCGCTCGGCCTGGAGTGGCTGCGCGCGCACATCGGCGAGCTGGAGCCGCGGGTCTACGGGATCCCGGACGAGATCGACCGCGAGGTGGCGCGCCTCAAGCTGCGCTCGATGGGCGTCGAGATCGGGGAGTGGACGCCAGAGCAGCGGGCGTACGCCGAGTCCTGGGAGTCCGGCACGTGAGCGTGTCGACTGCTCCGCCGCTGCGCACGCCGGCTTAGCACCGGTAGGGCTATCTGGCGGGGACCGGCCGACATCGGCCGACCCCGGCGGCCCGCAGACGCGTTGGCACCCCTTAGCGTGCTGCGGAGCCCTTATCGACCCCATCCAACCGGCGGGATGCCGCCACTTCCCGCCAGCTAGCCCTTAGGGTGCTGAATGCGAGAGGGCGACCCGTTGGCGCCTCGACAGGTTGCTCGCGAACAGCCTCGTACCGCGGACATCGGACCAGACCAGACCGCGCCCGGCCGGCATTCGGCCCTCGGGCTCGCTCAGCGCCCGCAACCAGGCGCGCGAGCTTGCCGGTAGGTTCGTCGCGAAGATTGCCGAGAGCTGCGTCACGAGCCTGCGATTCTGCTGCGTGGCGCGGACGACCAGCAATCCGCTCACGGACCAGCCAGGATCCAGGCCGCGAATCCGCTCGACTTTGTCCGCGAGCCCGCGCAGCCCGGCGCCGACATCATCGATGAAGTCCCAGACTTCGACCACTGCCAGCTCCCTGGTTCGCATCCGCCGGAGCAAGACGTCGACGTAACGCCACGCTCCGGGGCCCGCTACCAGCCGCTCGGGATCCGCCGACCAGTCGCCAGCCGCCGCGTACCGGATCACGAGATCTTGGCGCACGGCGTGTTGGTAGTCCAGCGGCCGGTCCGATCCCGGGGCATCCTCGAGATAGACCACGAGCCGCGTCCCGACGGCCGCGGCCATGGTTGCCCACGTCTCGAGTGAACCAGATGCTCCCCTTCCAAGCTCCGCCTTGCTCACCCACGTCTGTGCCGTCCCTGCCGCGTGGCCGAGTTGAAGCTGTGTGGCGCCAAGCGCCCGGCGTCGCGCGCGCAGGGCCCGCCCGAGCCGAGCGGCGATCTCCTGGCTACGGCGCCGACCGGCCACCCGGAACTTCCCTGATCGTCGCCGATGTCGCGGTGGCACAGCACCGTGAGGATTAGCGATCGGTGATTACCGCGCGGTTACCGCCGGATCACGCCTCGCATGAGGCGAAAGTCGGTACTGCACCCCTCCCGGTGCTGAAGCGGGAGGTCAATTGGGCGATGGCCAGCGAAACGCCAGCGCCAGTGCCAGTCAGCCCTACGCGTGCTGTGTACGCCCCGCGCTACACTCGCCGCCATGCCGGACCAGATGCGCCGCATCCCGTTCACCTCCGAGTCGGTCACCGAGGGCCATCCGGACAAGCTCTGCGACGCCATCGCCGACGCCATCCTGGATGACGTCCTGTCGAACGACGCGGGCGCGCGCTCGGCGATCGAGGTGGCCGCCACCACCGGCCTGGTGCTGGTGCTGGGCGAGCTCACCACCGAGGCCTACTGCGACGTCCAGAGCGTGGTGCGCCGCACCGTGCGAGAGATCGGCTACGACGACAGCCGCCTGGGCTTCGACTGGGAGACGTGCGGCACCCTGGTGGCCATCAAGGAGCAGTCGCCGGACATCGCCCTGGGCGTCGACCATGCGCTGGAGGCCAAGCAGGGCACCGATCCGGACGAGCTAGGCGCCGGCGACCAGGGAATGATGTTCGGCTACGCCACCGACGAGACGGCAGAGCTGATGCCGATGCCGATCCAGCTTGCCCACCAGGTGGCGCGGCGCCTGGCGGCCGCGCGCAAGGACGGGACGCTTCCCTTCCTGCGGCCCGACGGCAAGAGCCAGGTGACGGTCGAGTACGACGCCGACGGCCGGCCGCTACGGGTCGACACGGTGGTCGTCAGCACGCAGCATGACCCGGACGTGGGCCTGGACGTCCTGACCGATGCGGTCCGCGACGTGGTCGTGCGCCAGGCGGTGCCGGGCGAGCTGCTGGACGACCGAACCCGCTACCTGGTCAACCCGACCGGGCGGTTCGTGATCGGCGGGCCGATGGGCGACTCCGGGCTCTCCGGGCGCAAGATCATCGTCGACACCTATGGCGGCATGGCGCGCCACGGCGGTGGCAGCTTCAGCGGCAAGGACCCGACCAAGGTGGACCGATCGGGTGCCTACATGGCGCGCTACGTGGCCAAGAACGTGGTCGCAGCCGGCCTGGCCGACCGCTTCGAGCTGCAGCTGGCCTATGCCATCGGCGTGGCGCGGCCGCTCGCCGTGAACGTGGAGACGTTCGGAACCGGGCGCATCCCCGACGATCGGATCGCCGCCCTCATTGGCGAGCACTTCGACCTGCGGCCGGGCGCGATCATCGAGACACTCGGCCTGCGCGCGCCCATCTACCGACCAACCGCCGCGTACGGCCACTTCGGCCGCAGCGACCTGGACCTTCCGTGGGAGCGCACTGACCGTGCCCAGGCGCTGCGCGACGCCTCGGGCGTCCGCGGCGAGGCCACGCTCTCCAGCTGACCGATGGCGCCTCCGGCGCGGCGCGCGTCGCCGGTGCGCTGGGGCGAGCCGCCGCCCGGCCTCGTGCCTCGGGCCGTCGCCCGCATCCGTCGCCTGTTCGGCCGGCCGCCGCCGCCCTCCGCCCGCACCCTGCCCGAGCTGCCGGTGGCGTTGCGACGCTCGGAGCTGGCCGTTCCGTACCTGGCGGCCGAAGCCGCCTCCGACCACCCGGCGGCGGGCCAGGCGGCAACGGTTGCGATGGAGAGTTCCGCGGCGGTCGCCGAATGGTGGCCCGCCGACATCTGGGGCCATCGGGCGCTGTGGCACTTCGAGCGGGCCAGCATGGAGCTGGAGGCGACGCGGGCGGCGCGCATGATTGGCGACCTGCGGAGCGCGGCGGGCGATCCGCTGAGCGCGCGCCGGTACTATGCCGAGGCGATCAGCGAGGCCCGCGATCTGGGAGCGGAGCGCGAGCAGGGGCTGGCGGCGCTGGGCATGGGCCGCGCGGAGATGGACCTGGCCGACGTCACCACCGCCCGGCGGCTGGCGCAGATCGCGGAGGAGCTGCTCGAGCGGGCGGGGGCGCCGCCGGACGAGATCGCGGCGGCCCGTGAGCTGCGTGGCCAGGAGAAGGAGGTCTCATGAGCGCGGGACGTGACTCGGGACGTGGCGCGCGGCGCGACATGCGGGTGGCGATCGTCGGCGCCGGCGTGATGGCCGAGGCGATGATCGCGGGGCTCCTGGCGGACAAGGCGGTCGCTCCGGCGCGGCTGGTCGCCTCGCATCCCCGCCGCGACCGGCGCGAGCTGCTGGCGGCCCGACATGGCATCGCCGTGGTCACCCGCAATGCCGACGCGGTGCCTGGCGCCGACATCGTGGCGCTGGCTGTCAAGCCGCAGATGCTGCGCTCAGTCATGCGCGAGGTCGGCCCGGCGCTGGAGAAGGGCCAGGTCGTGCTCTCGATCGTCGCCGGCGCCACCCTGCGGACGCTGACCACCGGCCTGGACCACTCGGCCGTCGTCCGGGCCATGCCGAATACGCCGTCACAAATCCGGCGCGGCATCACGGTCTGGACCGCGTCATCGGCCTGCACCGGCAGGCAGCGCGAGCTGGCCCGATCGGTCCTGCGCGCCATCGGCTCCGAGAAGGAGGTCGGCGACGAGACGTTCGTGGCCATGGCCACCGCGCTGTCGGGGACGGGGCCGACCTACCTGTTCGCGGTGATGGAGGCGCTGATCGACGCCGGCGTGCACATGGGCTTCCCGCGCGAGCTGGCCCACGACCTGGTGGTCGAGACCCTGATCGGCTCGGCCGAGTACGCCGCCCAGTCGGAGCTGCACCCGGCCCAGCTGCGCAACGCCGTCACCTCCCCCGGCGGCACCAGCGCGGCCGCCATCTACGAGCTGGAGAAGGGGCGCCTGCGGACGGTCCTGTCCGACGCGGTCTGGGCCGCCTACCGCCGCACCCAGGAGCTGGGCGAGGCGCTGGAGCGCGAGAGCGGGGCGTAGCCCCTCGAACGTCCGCCAGGGCGCCGAAGTCGTCAAAATTCCCGCCTGGCCGGCCCTAGCCGCATTGATCGGCCGCCTTGGCCGCTCGTTGAGCACGAACTGCACCGTGGGAATCGGCCGATTGCCGCCTAAGGCCCGTGTGACGGGCATCTGGCGGGGAAATGCGACGAACGCGGGCCTAACGCCAGCCTACACACATCTGGCGAGTCGCGAGCCCTGAGCGCGCCGCAGCGGTCCGTGGTCAGGTGGTACGGTCAGGCCGATGTTCGCCATCGTCATGGCCGGGGGTGTCGGCACGCGGCTCTGGCCGCTGTCGCGCCGCCGCTCGCCGAAGCAGCTGCTGGCGCTCACCGGTGACACTAGCCTGTTGCAGCAGACGGTGGCGCGGCTCGGCACCCTCCTGAAGCCGCATGACATCTTCGTCATCACCTCGCAGGCACACGTGCGCCCCACCCAGGAGCAGCTGCCGCAGCTGCCCGCCGACAACGTGCTTGGCGAGCCGCTTGCCCGCTCCACCGCAGTCGCCGCCGGCCTGGCCACCGTCCTGGCCCGTCGCGAGTCGGACGAGGTGGCGCTGGTCCTGCCGGCCGACCACTACCTGGCCGACGAGGCGGCGTTCACCGATGCCATGCGCCAGGCCATCACCGCCGCCGAGCGCGGCTACCTGGTCACCCTGGGCGTGGTGCCGTCGCACGCCGCCACGGGCTATGGCTACATCAAGGTCGGCGAGGCACTGCACGACAACGTGAGCACCGCCCTGGTCGAGCGGTTCGTGGAGAAGCCGGACGCGGACGAGGCAGCGAAGTTCCTGGGCGAGGGCGGCTACCTGTGGAACGCGGGCATCTTCGTCTGGCGCGTCTACGCCTTCCGGCAGGCGCTGGAGCGCTTCCAGCCGGAGCTGGCCGCGGCGCTCGACCAGGTGGCGGCCCTGCACCGAACCCCGGGCTGGATGAGCGACGTGCGTGACCTGCTGGAACCGATCCCGGCCATCCAGATCGACGCCGGCATCGCCGAGCAGGCGGCGGCCGAGGGCCGGGTGGCGGTGGTCCCGCTGGAGGCCGGCTGGAGCGACATCGGCTCATGGTCGGCCCTGCTGGAAGCCCTCTCGTCGAAGAGCGGCAGCAGCCTGGTCGCCTCCGGCGAGCACCTGGACCGCGACTCGAAGCGCGTGCTGGTCCACGGTGGCGACCGGCTGGTGGTCACCGTCGGGCTGGAGGACGTGATCATCGTCGACACGCCGGACGCGCTCCTTGTCTGCGCCCGCGATCGGGCGGAGGAGATCAAGCCGGTGCTGGACGAGATCGCGCGCAAGGCCGGGGACCGATATCTCTGAGCCGATGACGCCGCCTCAGCCGGCGGATCGGGCTGTCGACGCCGAAGAGCCGATCCGGTTCGCCTGGCTGGCACGACTCCTCGGCCGGGGCCTGGCCGCCTACGTCTGGCTGGTGGGACGCACCGCCCGCGTCTCCGGTGGACCGATCAACCAGGGGCAGGTCATCTTCGCCATCTGGCACGAGACGAACCTGGTCGGCGCCATCGTGGCGTGGAAGCTGCGGAACGACCGGCGCGCCGTCTCGTTCAGCACGCGCGGCTTCCGCGGCATCGTCATGAACACCATGCTGCGCTCGTTCGGCGCGCAGGTGGTGACGCTGCCCGACGAGGGGAAAGGGACGCGCGCCGAGGCCGCGGCGATGGCTCGCCAACTGGCGGCCCTCGGCCGATCAGGCCACACGCTGGTTGTGAGCTGCGACGGCCCGTTCGGCCCGTACCGCGTCGCCAAGCCGGGAGTGGTGATCGTGGCGCGGGAGTCGGGGCTGCCGATCCAGCCATGGGCCGTCGCGTCACGACCGCCGTTCAGGCTCAGCCGCCGGTGGGACCGGATGATCGTGCCGCTGCCGTTCGGGCGGTTGCGCGTCTTCGAGGGCGCCGTGCTCGAAATCGGAGAGCGCGACCGGATCAAGCTCCGGTTGGCTGATCTGCAGGCGCGCCTCGACGAGCTCCAGGCGCGCGCCGATCGCGGCGCAGTCGCGTAGCACGACGCCGGCCGCGATGCCGTCGGCTCCTCAACGGGCACCGATCAGGAATGCCTTGGATGTAGGCCAATCTCGAAGAAGCAGGCGGGACTAGGTCGGTGTCAGCCGGGATATCGACGGCGTGGCTCGACGATGGCAGGCCATGGGCCGCCGGCCGCGGATTGGAGGATCCAGTGGAGCTTCGGGAGCCCGAG
>DATBME010000028.1:0-10735 GCA_036555005.1 Candidatus Limnocylindria bacterium
GACTGGTCGGCGTCGACGCTGGCCAGCATGATCGTGTCGCTGTTCACGCCCTTGTTGTTGTCGCGGCGGGCCTCGCTGCTGTCCAGCCCCAGCAGGAGGACGGTGAGCCGGTTGCCGAGCAGGTCCTGGTTGAGGCCCGGCGTCGGGCTGGGCGTCACCGTCGGCGACGGCGTCGGGGATGCCGCGCCGGTTTCGCCGGACGGCCGCAACACCAGGAAGGCCAGCACCGCGGCGATCACGCCCAACGCCGCGACGCCGGCGACCAGCGGCCAGCGCCGTGGTCCGGATGGGTTGGCTGGGCCCGATGAACTGGCCGGAGCCGATGCGGTTGGCTGCGGGCTCGTCATGCGAGCCCGCTCACGACGCGGGAGGTGCGGGTCGTGGTTGCTCGGGCGGCATCCAGCCGTGGATCAGCTGGTCGTGGTAGCGGGCCGGCTCCTCGGCGTCGGGGCGCGTCCGCGGGATCGGCGCCATGGGCGCCTTGCCGCGAGAGGCCAGCACGAAGTAGGCACAGATGTCGGTCAGGGGGCAGAGCCCGCAGATGGGGCGTGGGGCTCGGCAGGTGTCGCGCCCATGGCGAATCAGCTCGACGTGAAATGGGTACATCTCCTCGGGATGCAGCACCTCCTCCAGCAGATCGTGGGCTCGATCCAACGGGGTGCGCGGTGGCAGCATACCGATCCTGGTCGCGACGCGATGGACGTGGGTATCCACCGGCACGGCCGGGCGCCCGAAGCCGAACAGCAGGATGATCGACGCGGTCTTGCGACCGATGCCGGGCAGGGAGACCAGCCATTCGCGCGCCTCCGCCAGCGGCATCGTGCCCAGGAACGAGAGGTCCCAGCGGCCGCCGGTGGCCGCGTGCACCTCGGCCAGCACCTGCTGGATGCGCCCGGACTTGGTCGGGGCCAGGCCGCCGGGTCGGATCACCTCCTCCAGCTCGTCGCGCGGCGCGGCGAGTACCTCGTCCCATGACGCGTAGCGCGTCCGGAGCGCGGTGAAGGCGCGGAACGAGTTCACGTCGGCGGTGTTCTGCGAGAGGATGGTGAGCACCAGCTCGCTGACCGGATCCAGCCGTGGCCCGGCCCAGGTCGGGTGGTCGTAGCGCTCGCCGAGGCGCTCGAGCGCCACCTCGGCCAGGGCGCGCCGCTTGCGCCGGTCGGCCGCCAGCTTCTGGGGGCTCGGGCCGCGGCGCTTCCGCTTCGCGGTGGGGTTGGCGGCGGCGCGCTTCGCCGCCGGCCTGCGTGGTGCGGGCACCGGTCAGGCGTCCGATGCGGAAAGCTGGAGCCCGACCTGCAAGGTGCGGGCGACGCGCTCGGCGGCGTTGGCCAGCAAGCGCTCGGTGTCGCGCATCGAGGCGGCGAGGCGCATCGGCCGGTCGGCGATCGGCTGCACCACCGCGAAGGCGCCCGACGCGTCCAGGGCGGCGGCGCCGGGCCCCAGGCCGCCGCACAGCAGGATGACTGGCGTCCCGTTGCCCCGGGCCAGCGCCGCGACCCCCATCGCGGCCTTGCCGGAGAGCGTCTGCTCGTCCGCCTGTCCCTCGCCGGTGATGACCAGGTCAGCGGCGGCCAGCAGGTCGGCCAGACCGACGGTCTCGGCCACCACCTCCACGCCGGGCCGAATCGTGGCGTCGGTGAAGCCCAGCAGCGCCGACGTGGTCCCGCCGGCGGCCCCGGCGCCGGACTGGTCGGCGACCGCGCGACCGGTCTCCCGTTCGATCGCTCGGCCCCAGTGGAGCAGCGCCCGATCCAGCTCCTGCACCGCCCACTCGTCGCAGCCCTTCTGGGGGCCGTAGGTGGCGGCCGCGCCGGTCGGGCCGCACAGCGAATTGGTCACGTCACTGGCGACCGTGATGTGGGCCTCGGCGAGTCGCGGATCGAGGTCGGACGCATCGATCCGGTCCAGCCGCGCCAGTGCCGCGCCGCCCGGCGGCAGCTCCCGGCCGGCCTCGTCCAGCAGCCGCGCTCCCAGGGCGACCAGCATGCCGCTGCCGCCGTCGGTGGTGGCGCTGCCGCCCAGCCCCAGCGTGATCGAACGCGCCCCTGCATCCAGCGCGGCGCGCAGCAGGTCGCCGGTGCCGCGGCTGGAAGCGACCCGCGCGTTGGCCGGGGTTCGTTCCTCGACCGCCAGTCGCGCCAGGCCGCTGGCCGTGGCCATCTCCACGAAGGCGGCCCCGCCCCCGTCGATCAGCAGCCAATCGGCGCTGACCGGCCGGCCCAGGGCGTCCACGGTCCCGACGCTGCGCCGCTCGGCCCCGTCGCCCAGCGCCACCGACACGGCCTCCAGCGTCCCCTCGCCGCCGTCGGCCATCGGTGCCAGGTCGACGGTATCGCCGGGTCGAACTCGGCCCCAGCCGTGGGCGATCGCATCGGCCACGCCGGGTGAGGCGAGCGCTCCGCCAAACGAGTCCGGCGCGACCACGACCCGCAGCGGGCGGTCGCTCACGTGGCCGTCACCTGGCCTTGAGCGCCTTGCGCCGCTCCTGGTAAGCGGGGATCGTCCGGATGGGAGGCCGCAGCTCGTCGCCGATCTCGCGGACCTCCAGGTTGAATCGGTCCCTGTCCTGGACGATCAGCTTCATGCCGCGCCCCACCTCGGTGAGCAGCTCGATCCGGTGGCGCTCCTCCAGCTTGCGGATGGCGCCCTGCAGGATCACGTACGACATCTGCGACAAGTTGCCGAGCGGCTGGTTGCGGTGGATCCGCCGCTCCAGGTCCACCTGCCCGATGGCCGAGATGCCCACCTGCTCCAGGATGTCGATCAACAGGCCAATCTCGACGCTGTAGCCGGTGTAGAAGGGCACCGACTCGAGGAGCGAGCGACGGCCGGCGTACTCGCCGGCCAGCGGCTGGATGATGCCCGACAGCTCCGGGAAGAAGAGGTTGATGAGCGGCCGCGCCATCAGCTCGGTGACCCGGCCGCCGCCCTCCGACAGCAGCTTGTCGCCCTCCTTGAGCGGACGCTGGTAGAAGCCCTTGACGTACTGGATCCGCGGCTCGCGCAGCAGCGGGCCCAGCAGGCCGAACACGAAGCGCGGCTGGATGTTGCTGATGTCGGTATCGATCCAGGTGACGATGTCGCCGTCGAGCACGTGCAGGCTCTTCCACAGCGCCTCGCCCTTGCCGATGTGGCTGCCCAGCTCCGGCAGGATGTCGTCGTGCTGGAAGACCGGCACGCCCAGGTCGGCGGCGATCTCGGCGGTGCGGTCGGCCGAGTTCGAGTCGATCACCGCCAGCTGGTCGATGAGCGGCAGGCGCTCCATGAGCGCGCGGCGAATGCGCTTGATGACCAGGCCGATCGTCTTCTCCTCATTGAGGGCCGGCAGGCCGACGCTGATGGTCAGGCCCTGCTTCTCCTTGAGCTCGACCAGGCGGGCGATGTCGCGGAACTCCGACGCATGGAAGGTGTTCTCCGCGAACCAGCGGTCGACGATCGTCGGCAGCGCGCGGCTGTGCTCCAGGTAGGCGTCGGCGGCGGCCAGCGTCCCCTCCGCCGAGCGCAGCTCCTCGAAGGTGGCCAGCCCCAGGGCCTGCTTGGTCTTGACCACGATCACGGTCGGCTTGGCCTTGGAGGCGACCGTGTCGGCCACGGTGCCGAACAAGAATCGGCCGTCGGGGGCCGCGTTCGACGGCTGGGCCGATGCGCCCATCACCACCAGGTCGTGGTTCGCGGCCTCGCGGATGATGGCGGTGCGGACCGATGTCGCCTCGCGCAGGATGCCGCGCACCCGGCGCGAGCCGCCGTGCTCGTTGACGAAGCGGTCCAGCGCCTCCTGCTCGCGCTGCAGCGCCCGATCGCCCGTCCCCTTGGGGACCACGTGCAGGACCGCCACCTGCGCCCCGAAGCGCTTGCCCAGGTCGCGCGCCAGGCGCATCGCCAGCTCGGCATGGGGCCCGCCGCGCACCGGCACCAGGATCGACTCCACCCGGTCCACTCCGCGCTGCTTGACCACCGCGATGTCGCATGGCGACTCGCGCACCACCGCGTCGATGGTCGGCGAGAAGACCGCCGGTCCATTGCGCTGCGGCCCCCGCGCGGCCTCTGCCCGCGCGGCCGCGGCCGGGGTCGGTGGGCCTCCCCACCCGAAGATGACCAGGTCGGTTCCCTCCTCCCCCACCGCCTCGATCACCCCGTCGGCGGCGCGTCGCCCGATGCGGACCATGGGTCGGATCTCGACGCCCTCCTCGTCGCCGAAGGTCAGCACCCGCTGCAGCAGCCGGCGCGCGGTGCGCGCCTGGGTGGCGCCCTCGGACAGCGAGACGCCCTCCGGCACCTCCACGATGCCCAGCGCGGTGATCTCGGTTGCGCGGCCGTCACTCACGCCGGAGCCGATGCGCACCAGGTCGCGCGCCGTGCGCGGGTTGGCCAGCGGCAGCAGGATGCGGTACGGCGCGCGGCGGCGGGGCGACATCAGGGCTCCTCGGAGGCCGCGGCCCGCATCTCCCGCCAGCGCGTCACCAGGTAGGGCTTGAGCTCCTCGAATTCGCGGGCCTGGGCGTCGATCACCCGCTCCGCCTGGTCGGTGGTCATCTCGGTCGTCTCGCCGATGAAGCCGGCGGTGCGCCCGAAGTAGAGCGGCGTCAGCGCGGCCAGCAGCTGCTCGCGATCGGCGCCCGGCCGGTTGAACGCCACCAGCGTGTCATACAGGCAGCGGATCCACAGCTCGGCCGGGAAGTGGAAGCTGGCCGGATCCTCCGGCACGTCGAGCGCCATGACCCGCTCCAGCTGCTCATCGGCCAGCATGCCGTCCCAGGCCTGGCGCTGCGCCAGCCGCGCGCTCTCGAAGGAATCGACCAGCTTGGCGTGGTTGACCTCGATCGACTCGGGCGCGATCACGCGCTCGAAGCCGTACTCCGGGATGGCGTGCGACCCGCGCACCCGGAGCCATCGGTCCTCGTAAACCCCCGCCATCCGGAACAGGGTGCCGACCACCTGCCGGAACATCGGCCCCAGGTCGGAGGCCGGGTCCTTGGCGTCGTGGATCTTGGCGCCCAGCCGTGCCTGGCAGACCGCGAAGCCCTCGTTGATGGCCGAGTGCGTCATCCAGATGTCGATCCCGAAGCGCGCCGTCAGCTCGTCGAAGGTCGTCAGCTCCAGGTAGCGCTGCACCAGGTCGCCGGAGACCGCGAACTCGCCGCCGATGGGCTGACGGATCCGCGCGCCGTACAGCGAGCGGGTCAGCGGGTAGGCGATGGCGTTGGTGATGGTGCCGTCGTACTTGTAGCGGGCGTAGAGCGGCGCCACGAAGTCGTAGCCGCCCTTCAGGATCGGGCCGGCCAACAGCTCGATCCACTCCGGCGCGATGCTGCGCAGGTCGGAGTCGACCATCACGAAGGCCTTGACGTTCAGCTCGCGCGCCACCTCGAACAGGGCGCGCACCGCGGTGCCCTTCCCGCTGATGCCGTGGTAGGTGAAGCTGATCCGCTGCAGCTTGTGGCGTGGGCTGACCAGGATCACCTTCTCGATGTAGTCCGGGCTCTCGGTGCTGACCACCACCCGCGGCGTGCCGTCGGGGGAGCCGCCGTCGCTGTTGACCAGGATCGGCTTGAGGTCCGGGAAGTACTGGACCATGCCGGCCGTGGCGGCGCGCACGACATAGCCGATGGTCTCCGCGTTGCCAAAGCTCGGGATGCCCACCATCAGGTCGGCGTCCCCCACGCGCCGGACCTCGCCGAGCCCGGTCTCGTCGAGCGCCGACTCCGGCGGTGCGGTCGGGTTGGACGTCAGGACAGGCCTCCTGGGGCGGTCGTCGTCACTTGCTCGCTCGGGGTGGGCAAGCGTATCACCGCACGGGCAGATCAGCCCGGTCCACGTTCCCCCGAGGGCTACTCCCTGGTGTCGGGGTCCAGGCGGGGGTTGCCGTCGTCCTCGATGTGCAGCACCTTCTTGCCGCGTGACGGCCAGAACAGCCGGGTGACCGGGTTCGGCCCGCGCCGCTCGGCGGTGGACAGCAGCAGCCACTCGTCGGATTGCTGGCCCGGCGCGTACCGCGAGTTCACGTGCTTGGCCACGTAGCGATCGAAGCCGGCTGCGCGCCAGGCGATCAGCCAGTTGTGGATCGGGTTCCGCACCGCTGGGCTGACGCGGACGCGAACATTCTCGTCGACCACCGAGGTCAGCAGGCGGCGGCGCTCCATGAACGGGACGTCGTGCAGCGGCTGCCCGTCCAGCTCGACCAGGTCGATGGCCACGAAGGCCCGGCGCGGCTCGTTCTCGATCGGGTCGGGCAGTTCCTCGCTCAACCCCTCCTCGGCGATCGCGTCGGCCAGGTGCTGCGCGGCGCTGCCGGTGCCGACGAACGGCATGTTGGTCCAGACCCCGTCGACCAGTGCCTCGTCGGCGTCCAGTGACGGCTCGAGGACCTCGGCCGCCTCGGCGGCAAGCTCATCGGTCGCCGGCTGGCCGCGCTCGTCGGTGATCGTCACCCGCCCGCCGCGCAGCCGTGCCATCACGCGCTCGCCCCGCCAGGCAGGCTCGAACATCCACTCGATGCTGTGGACCACGGCGTCGGAGGGCGTGGCGCGCTGGGGCAGGTCCTTCTGCTCGATGCCCGTCATCGTCCACTTAAGGTACTGCGCGCCGAGAGGTTCTGTTCACGGCGACGTCTCGGCACTTGCCAGGTCTCTACACGTGCTTGCTGCCAGCGGGCAAACCGCCGTGGACTCTCGCCAGATTCCAACCTGGTTGGTGTTCGTCCTGGGTCCGCCGTGGATTCTCGCCAGATTCCAATCTGGTTGGTGGTAGCCGGGATGGCGGGGTCGAAGGCGGCCGGCGCCCATTGAGGCTGAGCGTGGATCCGGACCGATACAGCCGCAGGACGCCCCCTGCGCCTGCCTAGGACCAACCAGGTTGCTATTTGACAACTCCTGGCGGGTAGCGCCTACGGGTAGCGCTTACGGGTAGCGCCTTACGGGTAGCGCCTTACGGCCAGCGCAGCCGGAAGATGACGACTCGCGACGGTGATGGAGGCGCGGTGCCGGGAGTCCGCCCAGCGGCTCAGCCGTAGAGGTCCAGCTGGCCCTCTTCCACTTCGGCGCCGACCTCCTCGCGGATCTGCTCCCAGGCGTCCAGGTCCCACTCGCCGACGAAGGTGATGGCGGTCCCCTCCTTGCCGGCGCGGGCGGTGCGGCCGACGCGGTGCACGTAGGTGTCGGCGTCCTCCGGGATGTCGTAGGAGAGGACGAAGGGCAGGTCGGTGATGTCCAGCCCGCGGCTGGCCACGTTGGTGGCCACCAGGAACTGGATCTTGCCCGACTTGAAGTCGGCCAGCGTCCGGGTGCGGTCGCGCTGGCTCATGCCGCCGTGCAGCGCCGCCACGTTCTGGCCGCGACGCTTGAGGGTGAGGGCCAGCCGGTCCACGCCGATCTGGGTATGCCGGAAGACGAGCAGCCGATCGATGTCGAACTGGCCGGCGAGCTCCAGCAGCGCCCGCACCTTGTCCTGCTCGGCCACGAAGTACACCAGCTGGCGCACCGTCTCGACCGTCCGCATCTCCGGCCGCACCACGATGTGCTCCGCCTGGCGGTCCATGAACCGATCGCAGATGCGCAGGATGGCGTAGGGCATGGTGGCGCTGAAGAGCGCCGTCTGGCGTTGGCGCGGACAGCGCGACAGGATCGTCTCGACGTCGACGATGAAGCCCATGTCCAGCATCCGGTCGGCCTCGTCCAGGATGACGGTGTTGACCCGATCCAGGCGCAGTTCGCCGCGACGGATCAAGTCAAGCACGCGGCCCGGGGTGCCGACCACCACCGGCGTGCCGCGCTTCAGCGCTGAGATCTGGCGGTCCATGCTGGAGCCGCCGTAGATCGCCACCGCCCCCACGTTGCGAAAGGCGCCGATGCGGCGGATCTCCTCGGTCACCTGCACGCACAGCTCACGCGTCGGGGTCAGCACCAGGGCCTGGACGTGGCGCGTCGACGGGTCGATCTTCTCGACGATCGGGATGCCGAAGGCGGCGGTCTTGCCGGTCCCGGTCTGGGCCTGGCCGATCAGGTCCCGGCCTTCACGCAATGGACCGATGGCGCGCGCCTGGACCTCGGTGGGCTCGACGAAGCCCATCTTCTCGATGGCGCGCGCGATGGTCGGCGGGAGCTCGATGTCCCCGAAGCGATAGGTCTTCTGCGCGGCCAGCACGGCAGCGAGCAGCGGCGATTCGCCGTCGGGTGCGAGCGGTTCGGTGGGTGCGGCGCCGTTCTCGGCGCGCGCGGGGCGAGGTGATGAGCGGCGGCGCGAGCGCGCCGGCCTGGCGTCGGTTTCTGGCAAATGTTCTCCGTTTCTGGCGCGGATCGTAGCACGGACCGGCCGTTCTTGACACCGTATTGATACTCTGTCTCATATGGAGGCGACGGCGATCCTGGTGTCGGTGGGCGCCTTCATGTCCGCCCTGTTCGGTGGGATGGTCGCGGCCCGCGCCACGCGCTCGGTGGGCGCCATCATCGCCATCGGCGCCGGGATCCGGATCGGCGCCGCCTTCTTCGACCTGATTCCCGAGTCCGTCGCGCAGCTCGGCTCGCTCGATCGGGCCATGGTCTGCACCGCCATCGGCTTCCTGGCCTTCTACGCCGTCGAGAAGCTGACGACCCTGCACGTCGGGCACGAGACGGCCACCGAGATGGACCACGCCCTGCCGAGCCATCGACACGTCGGGACAATCGGCGCCATCGGCATGAGCATCCACTCCTTCCTGGACGGCATCGCGCTGGCGGCCGGCCTGGCGGTGGGTGGTGGGCTGGGGCTGGTGATCGCGGCCGTGGTGATCGTGCACCGCTTCAGCGACGGGATCGGCATCGTCAGCTTCATGCTGGCCAGCCATACGCCGATGCGCGAGACCTATCGCTGGATCGCGATCGTGGCGGTGGCGCCGGTGCTGGGCGTGGTGCTGGGCCTGCTGATCCCGATCCCGGAGGAGGTGCTGGGCTCGATGCTCGGCGTCTTCGCCGGCTTCTTCCTGTACATCGGCGCGGCCGAGCTGCTGCCGGAGGCGCACCGGTCGGACCGGTCGCGCTGGGTGGTGGTCTGGACGCTGGCCGGGGTGGTGGCGATCTACCTCTTCTCGATCTGGGCCGGCGTGGTGGGAGTGGCGTGATGCGGGCCGATCGCCTGCCCGCCACCCGCGACCGGCTGCGCGCTGCCGGCCAGCGGGTGACCCCACAGCGGCTGCTGGTGGCCGAGGTGCTGGCCGGCGCCGGCCGCCAGCTGACCGCCCAGGAGCTGTGGCATCGGGTGCGCCGCCGCAGCCCGGGCGTCGGGCGCGCGACGGTCTTCCGGACCGTGGAGACGCTGGTCGACGCCGGCGTGGCACGGCGGTTGGAACGCCCGAACCGTGCCTCCGGCTACATTGCCTGCCAGCCGGACCATCACCACCACCTGGCCTGCAGCCGATGCGGACGGGTCGAGGAGATCGGGGAGAGCTACGTGGCGGCCGTCGCGCAGCGGGTGGCCAGCGACACCGGGTTCGTCATCGACGATGCGCGGCTCGACTTCTACGGGCGCTGCGCCAGCTGCGCGCGCGACGACGGCGCGGTGCAGGACTGACCAGCGGCCGGGCTCCGCTGGCTGTCAGGCGCGCGATCTGGCGGGCGCGCCAGCCGCGATGGCGGCGGCATCGGTCACCCGCACGGGCTCGCCTTCGCCCTCGGCTGAGACGGCCGAGGCAGCCGGCCTGGGGGCGACACCGTCGGTGGCGGCGCTTCGGCCGTAGCCGTTGGGATGGGCCAGCCGCCATGCCCAGGCATCGGTCAGCATCTCGTCCAGCTTGCTGTGCTGCGGCTGCCAGCCCAGCTCCCGTCGCGCACGCCGCGACGAGGCGACCAGCACCGGCGGATCCCCGCTGCGCCGCTTCAGCACGCGGGCCGGGATGGCGCGGCCGGTCACCTTGCGAGCGGCCTCGACCACCTCGCGCACGCTGAAGCCGGCGGCCGAGCCCAGGTTGTAGACCTCCAGCGAGGGATCGCCCTCGCCGGTCGCTTCCAGCGCCAGCAGGTGCGCGGCGGCCAGGTCCCTGACGTGCACGAAGTCGCGGATGCAGGTGCCGTCGGGCGTGGAGTAGTCCTGGCCGAAGATCTGGACGTGGCTGGCCTCGCCGGCGGCCACACGCAGGACCACGGGGATCAGGTGCGTTTCGGGCTGGTGGTCCTCTCCGTTGCGCTCGGTGGCACCGGCGACGTTGAAGTAGCGGAGGCTGATGGCGCGGAAGTCGTGGCTGGCGGCGAACCAGCGCATGGCGCCCTCGAAGGCCAGCTTGGTCGCCCCATACGGGTTGATCGGATCCGTGCGATCGGCCTCCGCGATGGGGACACGACGTGGCTCGCCGTACACCGCCGCGGTCGAGGAGTAGACGATTCGGGTCACGCCGGCGCCCTTCATCGCCTCCAGGATCGCGACGCCGCCGGTCACGTTGTGGCGGTAGTAGAGCGCGGGGTCGAGCATGCTCTCACCGACCAGCGACTTGGCGGCGCAATGCAGCACCGCGTCGATGCGCTCGTTGCGCAGCAGGTTTTCGAGGCGAGTCCGGTCCTGGACCGAGCCCCGCACCAGGCGCGCCGGCTTGATGACCGAGGAAGCATGTCCGGTCGACAGGTCGTCATAGACCACCACGTGGTGGCCAGCGGCCAGGAACGCCTCCACGCTGGTGGATCCCACGTAGCCGGCACCCCCGGCAACCAGGATGCGCACCCGAACTCCTCCTCCGTTCCGCCGGGTCAGCTTGCCCGCGAGACGACCGCTCGCG
>DATBME010000046.1:0-10060 GCA_036555005.1 Candidatus Limnocylindria bacterium
TGTCATACCTGCATACAACGAAGAACCCAACGTCGCCGAGGCGCTGCGGCGCGCGTCGAGCGTCCTGCAAACATTGAATCTTGATTATGAAATCATTCTCGTCAATGACGGGAGTCGTGACCGCACGGGCGAAATTGCCACAAGCATGATCGGGACAATCCCTTGCCTGCGCGTAGTGGAAAACAATCCAAACCGGGGCTACGGGGGCGCGCTCAAGGCCGGCTTCAGGAATGCCAGGGGCGAGCTGATCTGCTTCAGCGACGGGGACCTGCAGTTCGACCTATCGGAGCTTCAACGCCTGCTCGACCGCCTGGCCGACCCGGCGCGGCCGGTGGACGCGGTGATCGGCTACCGCATCAAGCGCCGCGACCCGTTCCACCGCATCTTCATCGCCAAGACCTACAACGCCATCGTGTCGGTCGCCTTCGGCCTCCGGGTGCGCGACATCGACTGCGCCATGAAGGTGTTCCGGCGCGAGGTGTTCGACGGGCTGCGGCTGGAAGCGGACGGCCCCTTCCTGTCGGCCGAGCTGCTGATCAAGCTGCGGGCGCGCGGCGTGCGGATGGCGCAGGTCGGCGTCAACCACTATCCGCGCGCGGCGGGGAGCAACACCGGGGCGAGCTTCACCAAGATCCTGCGCACCTTCCGGGACCTGGCGCTGCTGCGCTGGGCCCTGTGGACTCGTCGGAACGACGTGCTCTACCAGCGCGACTGAGAGCGCGCTGGCTACTCCCATCCTGAGTACATCGGCGCCGATGGCGCGCCACACCAGACCATGAAGCTCGTGCCCGCGCCTCCTCACTCAAACGGTGAGTGACGCGTAGCGTCAGTCGCTGAATCGGCGCGGATGTACTCAAAGCGTGAGTAAACCGGCCGCAACGCCCAAGGCAAGCGCTGAATCGGCGCGGATGTACTCAAGGCGTGAGTAACTAAGCACGCGGGCCAAGGCCCAGCGACAGTTAGGAGGTCTGCTCCTCCGTCGGCGGGTTCTCCCCGGACTCCAGGTCCACGTCCAGCGAGTTGACGAACTCCCGGAAGACGGCCAGCTTCTCGTCGCTGTCGCCGTCCTCCTGCTCCGGCTCGACACCGGCCTCGTCCAGCACTCGCTCGTCGACGTAGATCGTCGACCCGGTGCGCACCGCGATCGCGATCGCGTCCGAGGTGCGCGAGTCGATCTCCGCCTCGCTGCCATCGGCCAGCTCCAGGTACAGGCGGGCGTGGAAAGTGCCATCGGTCACGTGGGTGACCACCACCCGGCTCAGGCTCGAGTTCAGCGCGGCGATCACGCTGACCATCAGGTCGTGGGTCAGCGGCCGCTCCGCCGACAGGCCCTGCAGCCGCATGGCGATGGCGTTGGCCTCGGATGGACCGATCCAGATCGGCAGGTACCGATCGCGCTCCGACTCCTTCAGGATCACCACGTGCTGGCTGGAGAGCATGTGGACGCGAACGCTCTCCACCACCATCTCGATCAGCCGAACTCGGCCGAAGGGCTGGTCGCGCATGCCTCGATTCTAGTCGGCCTACTCGAGGACGACCCGGACCACCGAATCCGGCGTGAGCAGAGCGGCGACCGGCGGGCCATCGGCCACCGATCCGACCGACATGTCGACCACCTCGTCCAATACGCCGGCCCAGGCACCGGTGCGCGGCGACAGCCACTGGCGCACGAAGGCGCCGTCGGCGCGCTGGTAGGCGATGATCCGGGCGTTGGCCGCGTCGTAGACGTAGAACAGCTCGCGGTCGCCCACCGTGGCGCCGTCGATCAGCCGGTAGTCGACCGGCCGGCGCACCTCGCCGTCGGGCGGCGGGTCGAGCGAGTAGTCCTCCTGCGGCAGCGGCGCGCCGAAGTTGACGCGCGTGACGGTGGCGCGCTGCAGCAGCCACAGGTTGACGTCCACGAACAGGTCGCGCGCGTCGCGCGGCGCCAGGTCCGGCTCCTCCGTCAGGAAGCGCTCCGGCGGGCGCGGGTAGATGACCGGCACCACGTCGCCGGGTGACCACTTCAGCACCTGGTCGCGGGCGTCATCCACCGCGTACAGGTTGAAGATCTCGAGCGGCGGCCGGTGCTGCAGCGCGGCCAGCAGGTGGCTGCGGCCGCTGATCTCGTCGCCGCCGGGCAGGGTCAGCGGCTGCGGGGTGCGCTCCTCGAGGTCGAAGCGCCAGGCCTGGCGCTGCCGGTCGAGCAGGACCACGTCGGTGGCGGCGGTGGCCAGCAGCCATGGGTCGCCGCCGATGCGCTCCCCCACGACCTGGCCGGCCCGGTACACGACCTGCGCCCGTCCCTGCCCGTCGATCCGGATCAGCCGCCCGCGCCCGGTGTCGACCACCCACAGCGAGCCGTCGCTGGCGGCGGCCATGGCCGCGGGCGCCACGCCCGGGAACGGCGCCGCCAGGTCGGTCAAGGTGCTTGCCTCGCCGATGCGGGCCACGGCGTAGATGCGGTCCAGCCCGGCGTCGACGCGGTTCCGCAGCCGCTCCAGCGCCGCCTGCGACACGCCCGCGCCGCCCGCTCGCTCGATGGCGGCAAAGGCCTGGTTCAGCAGCTCGGTGGCCGCAACCGGGTCGCGATCGATCAGGTCTCGACCCTCGACCGTCTCGTCCACGTCGGCCATCAGCTCGTGCGCGTCCTCGATCGCCTGGCGGGCGACCGTGGCGCGCGGGATCGCCTGGGCCGGTGACACCGCCGGCAGGCTGGCCACGCTGGTGCCCAGCGCCAGCAACAGCGCCACACCGGCCATGGCCAGCATCCCCAGCCGCCGGCGCCGTCCCTCCTCCACCGTCGCGGTGCGCAGGATCTGGCGCGGGTAGTGCGGCCGCCGGCGCGGCACGAAGGCAAACAAGAAGTTGAAGGCGTACAGGATCGCCCGGCCCAGCGCCGCCTGCAGCCCGTCGATGGCGTCGCCCATGCGATGCAGGAAGCGACCGATCGCGTCGGCCAGCGGCACCGGGCTCTGGTCCGGCAGGCCGGCCAGCGGCTCGGACGGCCGCACCGGCTCCAGCTGGCGGGTGGTGGCGGTGGCCGGCAGCTCCATGATCTCGATCGCCAGGATCCCGTCCGAGCCGCTGCCGCCGCGGATCTGGAAGAGCCGCTCCAGGTGCTCGACCGCCGCCGCGGGCCGCAGCGTGGCCAGTGCGTGCTTCAGCTCCTCCACCCCCGCCACCTGCGCCAGGTTGCGGCTGACCAGGGCCAGCAGGTCGCCCGGCGCCAGCTCGCCCTTCCAGGTGTACGGCGTGATCTCCAGCGCCTCGCCCAGGGTGGCCGCCACGCGGCGCTGCCGCACGCGCGGGTCCTCCTCGTGGACGGCCGGCGGCGGGGGCAGCTCGTACATGCGCCCCTCGCGCAGGATGACGGCCGCCGCCGGGCCGAGCTTGGCGACGTGCGCCTCGCGGCCGCGGATGGCCATGGCGATGATGCTCACCCCGGCGCGACGCGGGATGCCCAGCCGGCCGCGCTGGTGGTAGAGGCGGCGGTTGGCGTTGGCCAGCGCCTTGGCCAGCGCGCCCAGCGAGCCGGCCGACAGGTCGTAGTAGTAGTCGTGCTGCAGCTGCTCCAGGGCGTCGCCGGCGGCGCGGGCCAGGTGGGCGTCGCCACCGGTCAGCTGCGCCAGCAGGAAGAGGCTGCCCTTGGTCCGCACCAGCGAGCCG
This sequence comes from Candidatus Limnocylindria bacterium, assembly GCA_036555005.1. Classification (GTDB taxonomy): domain Bacteria; phylum Chloroflexota; class Limnocylindria; order QHBO01; family QHBO01; genus DASSCW01. The sequence goes on from DATBME010000046.1 coordinate 3,649, forward strand.
GTGGCCGGCTCGTGGAAGCGCACGAGGTCGAAGGCGCCCGGGAGCCGATCCTCGGGCGCCGGTAGCCCGAGTCTGGTGGCCAATCGGCTGCTCATCGGCTACCTGCGGCGCTGGCGGCAGTCTGGCGTGCCGCACTGCCCGGGATTATAGGGACCGCTCCCGGCCCCCACGACCAACCGAAACGGCTAGCCGCCGCAGCTCGATGGTCGCCCCCGGCCGGCCGCGCAGGCGCTGGTTCACGCCGTGGACCAGGGCTTCGGAGCGGAGCGTCAGCTCCTGGGCCAGGATCGGCTCGGAGGCCTCGATGCGGCCCACGCCGTTCGAATGGTCGACCAGCCGGCTGGTGAGCGTGCCGCGCGTCAGCCCCGCGGCCTCCACGGTCTCCTGCCACGCCAGCCGCAGCTGGGCGGTGGCCAGCTGCTCGGCGGCGGCCGGACCCATGCAGGCCAGCAGGGCGCGCTGGACCGCCACGGCCGCCTCTTCGGCTCGGTTGCTCACGCCGCCGGCCCCTCAGGCCACCCGCGGCGAGCGCCGCAGCTCGCCGGCGCCCACCTGCCAGACCGGCACCCGCTGCCGCCGCCCGGCCGGCAGCAGCCCCAGCTCGGCGGTGGTGACCAGCACCTGGCCGCGCTCGAGCAGCAGGTCCAGCGTCCGCTCGGCGCGGTCGCGATCCAGCTCGCTGAACACGTCGTCCAGCAGCACGATCGGCGCCGGCGCGTCTTCGGCGCCCAGCAGGTCCCGCTCGGCCAGCTTGAGGGCGACGATGATGGTGCGCTGCTGGCCGCGGCTGGCATGGGCCGCCACGTCCCGGCCGCCGAGCGCCACCCGCAGGTCGTCCCGCTGCGGCCCGATCAGGCTGACCCCGTTCCACATCTCCTTCTGCCGGGCCTCGGCGATGCGCCGCCGGAAGGCGGCGGCCAGGGCCTCCGGGTCGTCCGCGCCCGCCGGGCGATCCGGCCATGCCTCCTTCAGCGTGTCCAGGTAGGTGAGCTCGACGCTGGCGTCGCCCTCGTCCGGCGGCGCGACCGCATCGTGGAGGGCCGGGATCCGCTCCCCCAGCTCCCTGACCAGCCGCAGCCGGGCGGCCATGACCCGGGACCCGACCTGGGCCAGCTGCTCGTCCCAGAAGCCGAGCCCCTCGTCCGTCGCCTCCTCGCGCCGGATCGCCCGCAGCAGGGCGTTGCGCTGCGCCAGCACCCGCAGCAGATCGGCCAGGTCGCGCGCCGCACGGCGGTCACGCTGCGCCAGGATCCCGTCCAGGAAGCGCCGCCGCTCGGCTGGCGAGCCGATCAGCAGCAGCATCTCCTCCGGCCGGAACAGGACCGATCGCGCGGTCTCGCTCACCGTCGTCGCCCGGCGCGGCGCGCCGTTGACCGTCAGTCGCTTGCGCACCTCCGCGGGCGCGCCCTCGCCGGGGATGACCAGCTCGATCGCGGCCGGCTGGCCGCCGGCCTCATCGGCCAGGTCCAGGCGCACGCGCGCGAAGGGCTGCCCGTGGCGCACCAGCTCGTGGTCGGCGGCCGCGCGGTGCGAGCGCCCGGTGATCGCGACGTGCACCGCCTCCAGCAGGTTCGTCTTGCCTGCGCCGTTCGGCCCCGCCACGATGGTCAGGCCGGGATCGGGGTGCAGCTCCGCCGCGGGATAGCCACGGAAGTCGGTCAGGGTCAGGCGGGTCAGGCGCATCGCGCCACCATCGGTCCGCAGGCGGTCTAGGACGCCGTCCGGACCGGCATGATGACGTGGACGTAATCGTCCTTGCCGATCCCGCGCACCACGCCGGGTGCCAGCGGACCGGAGAGCTCCAGGGCGGCCTCATCGGCCCGCAGGTTGGAGAGCACGTCGATCAGGTAGCGCGCGTTGAAGGCAATGGTGGTGGCCTGCCCCTCGACCGCGGCCTCCAGGGTGTCGGCATTGTCGCCGACGTCCGCGGCGTGGGCCGTGATCGAGACGCCCTCGCCGTTCTCGCCGCCCACCTCCACCTTCACGATGTTGGCCGAGTCACGGGCGAAGATGCTCGCCCGCCGCGCGCCGGCCAGGAACGACTCGCGGTCGATCACCACCCGGCTCGAGTGGGCGGTGGGGATGACCGGCTCGTAGTTCGGGAACTGGCCCTCGATGAGGCGCGACACCAGGTCGATCCCCTCGACGTGGAACAGGACCTGGCTCTTGTTGGGCGTGACCGTCATGTCGATCGGGTCGTCGGCATCGGGCAGGATGCGCATCAGCTCGGCATAGGAGCGAGCCGGCACCACGATGGTCATCTCGGGGCTGACGGGCTTGGTGAGCGGCAGGCTGCGCACCGCGATGCGGTAGTTGTCGGCGGCGGCCAGGGTCATCACGTCGCCGGCGAGCCTGGTCAGCACGCCGGTCAGGATCGGGCGGCTCTCGTCGCTGGCGGCGGCGAACACGACCTCCGAGAGGGCGTCGCGCAGCTGGCGCGCATCGGCGCTGGTGGCGGGCGCGTCGCCGATGGCGGCCACCACCGGGAACTCGTCCGCATCGATGCCCTTGATGCTCGAGCGGCTGCCGCCGCAGGTCACCTTCAGGGTGCGGTCCTTGGCCGACAGCTGGAGGTCGATCCGCTGGTTCGGCAGCGACATGACCAGGTCGGTCAGCAGCTTGGCGGGGACGGTGATCTCGCCCTCGGCCTCGACCTTGCCCGGCACCCAGCAGTTGATGCCGATCTCCAGGTTGGTGGCGGTCAGCTTCAGGCCGCTCTCCTCGGTCTTGAGCAGGACGTTGGCCAGCACCGGCAGCGTCGCCCGGCTGCTGACGGCCCGGCTCACCACTCCCAGGCCGCGCGCCAGGTTCTCCTGCATCACCGAGATGTTCATCCGATCCTCACCCTCACCCAGCCATCACTACACCATTGGAAGAATACCTATTCCCGTCGTCTCCCCTCGTAGGGGTGTGCATGTTGTGGACCGATGCGCCCGCCCCTGCTCGGACGGCTCCCCGGCGGCGGTGGGAATCCGGGCCTGGGCGGTGGACGGGCGGGCCCGATGCGGTGCTTCCACGGTGGACGCCGGCGGGATAAGGATTCCTCCCGCCCTGCCATGCTCGGCGGGATGTCCCACCCATCAGTCCCGCAATCCACTGTTCCGGGTGGGTTTTCCACCGCCGCGGCATGGCCCGCGGCCGAGCACCGAGCACTGAGCGCCCCGATATATCGGGCCAGCGGCACAGGAGGAGGCTGCCCATGGGTCAGACCGCCGGAATATCGGGCCACTGGACACGTCGGGTGGGGCGATCGGGCTGTTCCCGTGTCCGGCCGCCCGACATATCGTCCGAACCGCACACCATCGGCGGTTCCGTGTCGGGTTGCCCGAAATATCGGCTGAAGAGGGCCGAGCGCCAACAGGCATCACTCGGAGTAGATCATCTCCCGAACGGCGCTGATCTCCCGCCGCATCTCGTCGTTCTCGGCCAGCTCGCGGGCGATCTTGTCGCAGGCATGCAGCACGGTGCTGTGATCGCGACCGCCAAGCTCGGCGCCGATGCGCAGCAGGCTGATGTCGGTCTCCTCGCGGATCAGGTACATCGCGATCTGGCGTGGCACCACGATCGCCCGGTCGCGCTTGCTGCTGCGCAGCTGGTCCAGGTTGACCCCGTAGTAGTCGGCCACCGCGCGCACGATGCGCTGCGGGGTGATCGACCGCTTCTTGGGGTTGTACATGACGTTGCTGAGCACCGCCGAGGCGAGCTCGTTGTTGATCGGCATGCCGGACATCGAGGCGTAGGCGATGACCCGGTTGAGGGCGCCCTCCAGCTCGCGGACGTTGCTCACCACCTTGCGGGCGATGAACTCGATGACCTCGGCCGGGATCAGGTTCAGCTGGTCCTCCGCCTTCGAGCGCAGGATCGCGATCCGCGTCTCCAGGTCGGGCGGGGTCAGGTCGGCGATCAGGCCCCACTCGAACCGCGACCGGAGCCGCTCCTCAAGGGTGGTGATCGCCTTCGGCGGCCGGTCGGACGACAGCACGATCTGCTTGCCGGCCTCGTGGATGGCGTTGAAGGTGTGGAAGAACTCCTCCTGGGTCCGCTCCCGCTCAGCGATGAACTGGATATCGTCGATGAGCAGCACGTCGATGCGGCGGTATCGGTTCCGGAAGTCCTCCATCTTCTGCTCGCGGATCGAGTTGATGAAGTCGTTGGTGAACTTCTCGGAGGTGGCGTACAGGATCCGCTTGCGCGGGAACTTGGCCGCCACCGCGTTGCCGATGGCGTGCATCAGGTGCGTCTTGCCGAGGCCCACGCCGCCGTACAGGAAGAGCGGGTTGTAGGCGTGCCCCGGCCGCTCCGCGACGGAGAGGGCGGCCGCGTGCGCCAGCCGGTTGGCGGAGCCGACGATGAAGTTGGCGAAGGTGTATCGGCTGTTCAGGTTGACGGTGTTGCCGCCGGCCGAGAGGGGCGGCGGGGCCAGGGCGTCCTCGTCGGTCTGGGTGGGGAGCGGACCCGGTGCGTCGGCGACCACGAACTCGACCTGGACCGATCCGCCCACCACGCGGGCCAGGGTCTGGCTCACCAGGGTGCGGTAGCGGTTGTCCAGCCAGTCGCGAGCGAATCCGTTGGGGGCGGCGATGCGGAAGCGGCTTTCATCGATCTCGGCGAGGGTCGTGTCCTTCAGCCAGGTCTCGTAGTTGGCGGGTGAGAGGCTGACCTGCAGCTCTCCGAGGACGGCACGCCAAACCTGCTTCGCATCCATCAATCAGCCGTCTCCCGTTGGTCAACGGAGGGGTGGGTCGGGCTCGAAATCCTACTCCCTCCGGACGGCGCGGAACCGGCGGAATCGGTGATCCGGCCTCGGGGGTCGCGGTAGTGTAGCAGCGAGGTTTCGGCCCGGGCAATCACCCAGGTGACACTCGGCACGACCTCCCTCCTCCCCGCGCTTGAGGCGCGGGGCCAGGTAGCTCGGCGCGGGTCCCCGGACGGGTGGCCCCCGGTCGCTCCCTCGCGCAGGTACCGACCCATGACCTGGCTTACTCATGGTTTGCGTATGTCGGCGCCGATGGCTGAGCTGGCGCGTCCCGTCACTCCCAGCCTGAGTGGGGCAGCGCCGGAGTGGGCTGGCGACCGATCCATCCGCGCCGTTGTACTCAAGTGGCGAGTACGCCGAGCCGGAATGCGTACCCGCCGGCCACGCCGCCCGGGGTTATGCGGCGGCTGACTCAACCGACCACGCAGCCCGGCTGCTGGGGGGCTCCCTGCCCGGGCATGCGGCGGCTGACTCAACCGACCACGCAGCCCGGCCAGAGGGGCGTTCCCTGGCTGTATCAGTCCCTCACCGCATACGCGGGAACCGGCCCCCAGCGGTTTGACACTCGAAGCCGCCGGTGGGGTAGAATCGCGGCGCAGAGCGAGACGAGGCCGGAGACGGCGTTTTGCGTGAGGCTGGCGATCGAGCCAGCCGTTCGTGTGTTTCCGGGACTTCGCAACTCGCCCGCCGCTGAACGAGGACAGGCACGCACCGATGAAGAGGACCTACCAGCCCAAGAAGCGCGCACGGAAGCGCGAACACGGCTTCCGGGCTCGCATGGCTTCCAAGGGCGGTCGGCGCGTGCTTGCCCGCAGACGCGCGAAGGGGCGCAAGCGGCTTACCGCCTGACGCGAACGAGGGCGCAGTAGCGTGCCTGCCTTCCCGATGCTTCGGCGCAAGGCGGACTTCGATGCTCTCGGCCGCCAGGGAACGGCCCGCTCGTCCCGGCTGCTGGTGCTGCGATCGCTGCGCACCGGACGGCCGGAGACCAGGGTCGGGTTGAGCACCCCCAGAGCGCTCGGTGGGGCCGTCCAGCGCAATCGTGTACGCCGCCGCCTGCGCGAGCTGATTCGTGAGCGGCAGGAGACGATCGGCGAGGGCTGGGACCTGCTGCTGATCGCCAGGCCGGAGGCGGCGTCGGCGAGCCACGCGGAGCTGCGCGCGGCACTGGGATCGCTCCTCGAGCGGTCGGGAGTCGGTGGATGACGGCGATCGGCAAGACGATCGGGCTGGGGATGATCAGGGCCTACCAGGTCCTCTTCTTCTGGATGCCCGCCAGCTGCCGCTACACGCCGTCGTGCTCGCAGTACACCTACGCCGCCGTCGAGAAGTACGGACTGCTGCGGGGCAGCTGGATGGGCGCCAAGCGGATCGCCCGATGCCAGCCGTTCCACCCCGGCGGGTACGACCCGGTCCGATGACGGTTCCCGTGCCGACCGACCGGCAGACGATCCCGAGCCGCCTGTGATCGCCGCCGGCTTCCTCGGGATCGAGCACTTCAACCCGCCCTGGGATATCTTCTTCCTCCCCCTCTTCAACCTGCTGATCGGTCTCTACGACCTGCCGCTGGTCGACTTCGCGATCGCGATCATCCTGTTCACGGTCATCATCCGCTTCGCCCTGGCGCCGCTCTTCGTCCGCCAGATCCAGTCCCAG
>DATBME010000038.1:0-20941 GCA_036555005.1 Candidatus Limnocylindria bacterium
GGGGATGTGTGGTGCCGGGCTCCGTGGTGCGCCAGATGCGATCGTCCAGGGTCGGGATCGAGATGTTCACGGTCACGTCCACCCGTCGCGCGGCGTCCGCCAGGACGTCGCTGTCGCGCACCACCAGGGGCCCGCGCGTGATCAGGCTGAAGGGCGTGCATGACTCGGCCAGGGCCAGGATGGCGCCGCGCGTCAGGCGATAGTGGCCCTCCGCCGGCTGGTAGGGATCGGTGGCGGTGCCGACGGCCACCTCCTCCCGCTTCCAGCCCTTGCGGGCCAGCTCGCGCCGGAGGACGTCGACCAGGTTGGGCTTCACGCGGATCCGCGCGCCGTAGCGGCCGTCCGACGGTCGGCCCGCGCGCAGCTCGAAGCCGCGCACGTAGCAGAACGTGCACTGGTGCACGCACCCGGTGTAGGGGTTCAATGACCAGCGAAACGGCATGCCCGTGACGCGGGTCAGCGCGCTGCGGCAGGGCTCCTCGGCGTACTCGGGGCGCATCCGTCCATCATAGAACACCCGTTCTATTCAGCAAGCCCAGCGCCATTACGGACAGGTGGTTCGCGGGCAGAGCACACCGTCTGCTACGGTACGGCCAACCCGGGCGGCGGCCGGCTGCCCATCCGAGCGGGGGACCCGAGCAGGTGACCGCACATCCGGCTCCCACCTATGGCGGCCAGGCCCTGGTGGAAGGCGTCCTGATCTGGAGCGGGAGCCGATGGGCGGTGGCGCTGCGCGCCCCGTCGGGCGAGATCCACGCCTACGACGGGGAGCTGGCGTCGCCCGGCGGCATCTGGCGGCTCCCCTTCCTGCGCGGCCTGCGCGCACTGGGCGCCCAGCTGCGGCTCGGAATCCGCGCGCTGGCCGATTCGTCGATGCTGGCCGAGACCGGCGAGATCCGCCCACTTCCGCTGATCGCCACGCTGGGCCTGGTGGCAGTCAGCCTCCTGATCGGGTTGTTCGTCTTCAGCGCCGTCCCGCTGCTGGTGACCGGTCGCGACCCGGTGATCGAGCCCACGCTGCCGCAGCGCCTGTCCGAGGGACTGGTCAAGGGCGCCCTGCTGGCCGGCTACGTGGTCGGGGTGACCCGCCTGCCCCGCTATCGGCGCATCTTCAGCTACCACGGCGCGGAGCACATGGCCATCGCCTGCGCCGAAGCCGGGAAGCCCCTGACGCCGGCCAACGTGGCCCGCTTCAACCCGGCGCATCCACGCTGCGGGACCGGCTTCCTGGTGATCCTGGCGGCGATAGACACCTTCCTCCTGGCCGCCCTGCCGCGGTTCGGGCCGACGGAGGACCTCGCCCTGCGGGTTGCCTTCGTGCCGGTCACCGCGGCCATCGCCTACGAGCTGCTGCGCTGGGGCTCGCGTCAGCGCGGCCTGGGCTTCGCGCTCAACCGCCTCGGCCTGCTGACGCAGCGACTGACGACCGCCTACCCCGATCCGGGGCAGATCGCGGTGGCCATCGCCGCCGTCGAAACCTGCCGTCACGGTGTCGCGGTCGAGGCGGTGGTCGATCCCGCGCCGCTGCCGGCTGGCAGCGTCCGTCATGACCTTCGAGGACGAGTGGCCTAGAAGACTCTGGGAAGCGCGTGTGCTAGGCTGGTTGGGACAACCGGCCCGATGGACGGGCCAATCTCAATCCCGCGGCACCAGATGGCTCCTCTCACGGCAACGGCGAGTCAGGTTCGCTGAGGCCGCGCAGAGGAGTTCTTTCTTGTACCAGTCCACCTTCACCGATAAGTCCATCGAGTGTGCCGACTGCGGCCAGCAGTTCACGCACAGCGCGCAGGATCAGCAGTTCTACGCGGAGCGCCAGTTCAGCGAGCCGCGCCGCTGCCCCACCTGCCGCGCGGTCCGCAAGGCGCAGCGCAATGACGGCGCCGGCGGCAGCTACAGCAGCAGTGGCGGCGGCTACTCCGATGGCTACGGTCAGCGCGAGATGTTCACCGCCACCTGCGACAGCTGCGGTGGCCAGGCGCGCGTGCCGTTCCGGCCCACCGGCTCGAAGCCGGTCTACTGCAGCGAGTGCTTCAGCACCCGACGCTAGGCCGATGCGGCCCTTCGGCCGCCCTTGAGCAACACGAGCCCGACGAGCGATCGTCGGGCTCGTCGCTTCCCGGCCCCAGCCACCAGGAACATCGGCGGGACCCTGATGTCGGCTGGTACGGTGCGGCCGATGGACCACCCGGAGCTCGTCATCCTCGGCGCCACGCTGGAACCGATCGCCGGACCGATGGTCGGGACGGGCGCCGATGGACTGGCCATCGCCGAAGGGCGGATCAGCGCCATCGGGCGCGCCCATGACGTGCGCGAGCTGGCGGGGCGTGGCACGCGGGTCGTCAGCCTGGACGGGCAGACAGTGCTCCCCGGCTTCATCGACGCCCACGTCCATCCGATCGACGGCGGCATGACCAGCATGGAGTGCGACCTGTACTCCGTGATCGGCGCCGAGGCCTACGACCCGGTGATCGCGGCCTATGCGGCCGCGCACCCGGACCGTCCATGGATCACCGGCGGAGGCTGGTCGATGTCCGACTTCCCGGGTGGCACGCCACGCCGTGAGGCTCTGGATGCGCTGGTCCCGGATCGGCCGGTGATGCTCTACAACCGTGATGGGCATGGCGTGTGGGTCAACTCGCTCGCGCTCGAGCGCGCGGGCGTGAACGCCTCGACCCCGGACCCGGCCGACGGACGGATCGAGCGCGATCCGGACGGCATGCCGACTGGCATGCTGCAGGAAGGGGCCATCGACCTGGTGGCGGACCATGTGCCGCCGGCCCGCCACGCGGATCTCGTGGCGGGGCTGCTGGAGGGGCAGCGCCTGCTGCACGCGCTGGGCATCACCGGCTGGCAGGACGCCATCGTCCGGACGGAGGGCCAGGCGGCCTACGCCGCCGCCCGGCAGGCAGGCCAGCTCACCGCACGCGTGCGCCTGGCCCTGCTGTGGGACAGCAGGCGCGGGCTGGAGCAGGTCGACGAGCTGGTCGAGCGGCGCCAGGCCGCGGAGGCTGACGGGCTGGTGGCGGGCAGCGTCAAGCTCTTCGTGGACGGCATCGTCGAGAACCGCACGGCGGTCATGGTGGAGCCGTACCTGGAGGCCGATGGGCGGCCCGGCGACTCGTGCGGCATCCCCATGATCGAGCCGGCGCTGCTCGCGGAGGCGGTCGCGGCCCTCGACCGGCACGGCTTCCAGTGCCACTTCCACGCCATCGGCGATGGTGCGGTGCGCCTGGCGCTGGATAGCATCGAAGCGGCGCGCCGCGCCAACGGCGACGGGGATCATCGGCATCACATCGCGCACATCGAGGTGATCCACCCCGACGACATCGGTCGCTTCGCCGCCATCAGTGCAGTGGCCAACATGCAACCGTTCTGGGCCATGGACGAGACCCAGATGCGGGACCTGCGCGTCCCGGTGCTGGGCTCTGAGCGCGCGCGCTGGCAATACCCCTTCCGCAGCCTGCTGGACACCGGCGCCCTGCTGGCGGGTGGCAGCGACTGGCCGGTCACCACGCCAGATCCCCTGCTCGAGATTGAGGTCGCCGTCACCCGGACCGACACGGACCATCGCGACGGTCCGGCGCTGTTCCCGGAGGAGCGGCTGACGCTGGATGAGGCGCTGGCCGCCTTCACCCTGGGCTCCGCCCGCGTCAACCACCGGGACGCCGAGACGGGGTCGCTCGAGGTGGGCAAGCAGGCCGACCTGGCGATCCTGGATCGCGACCTCCGCGCTCTCGAGGCCGGCCCGCTGGGCGAGGCGAACGTGGTGGCGACGCTTGTCGGCGGAGCGGTCGTATCGGGCCAGCTGTAAAACGACCCGTGCGCCCGCGCGGCGTACCATGCCCCGCATGAGCGCTCCCGTCGCATCCGTCCACGTCCGTCCCGAGCAGTACCACCTGGCGTGGGACCGCTCGATCGAGCCCATCGCCACCGTCGCCAGCGGCGACCTGGTGGAGTTCGATGCCAACGATGCCGGCAACGCGCAGCTGAACGCGGACTCGACCGTGGCCGATATCGCCACCATGGACTTCAGCCGAGTCGACCAGGTCTGCGGGCCGATCGCCGTCGAGGGGGCCGTGCCCGGGGACACGCTGGAGATCGAGCTGCTGGACTTCCAGCCCGGGGACTGGGGCTGGACCGCCGCCATCCCCGGCTTCGGGCTGCTGGCCGATGACTTCACCGAGCCCGCCCTGCGCATCACCAGGCTCGACGGCAATCACGGGGAGCTGCTCCCCGGCATCCGCATTCCGCTGGCGCCGTTCTGCGGCGAGCTGGGCGTCGCTCCGCCGACCGAGGGCGCGTTCTCGACCATCCCGCCGGACGTCTACGGCGGGAACATGGATACCAAGCATCTGACCGCCGGCACGAGGCTGTACCTGCCGGTGTTCGCGGAGGGCGCCCGCTTCTCGCTGGGAGATGGGCATGCGGCGCAGGGTGACGGCGAGGTGTGCGGCACCGCCATCGAGACGGCGATGCGGGTGCAGCTGCGCCTGACCGTGCGCAAGGACCTGCACGTCACCGCCCCCGAGTTCCAGACGCCGGGGCCGCTGGCGCAGGCCACCAATACGGGGCCGTACTACGCCACCGACGGCGTGGGGCCGGACCTGATGGCCGCGGCCCGCGACGCCGTGCGGCGGATGATCGACTATCTCGGCCGCGCGCACGGCCTGGCGCCGATCGATGCCTACATGCTCTGCAGCGTGACGGCCGACCTGAAGATCAGCGAGATCGTCGACGCGCCGAACTGGATCGTCACGATGTACTTCCCGCTCTCGGTCCTCGGGTAGATTCGTCGACTACGCCTCGTCGTCCGCAGCCGGCGCCTCCCCTCCATAGATCTCCCCCATGCGCTGCAATGCTTCGGGATTGCGGCTGCGCAGGACGAAGTACAGGACCAGGCCGATCAGCATCCAGACCGCCGCGATGGGGCCCGTCCAGCTGAGCGCGCCTTCGAACGGCGACAGCTCGACGTCGACGATCGGGATCGTCAATCCGCCGACCGCCGACATGAAGGCCGGGATCATGAACAGCACGCCGAAGATCGGGATCAGCGCGTGCTTGATGACGTTGAACTCATCGCGGCGTTCCCTGAGGAAGAAGCCGATCACCGCCACGTTCACGGCGATGTACATGCCGGCGAACAGCAGGCCCAGCATGGTGCCGATGAAGATGTAGATGTTGATCGGCCCGAGGCCCTCGTTCGGATCATTGGCCAGCACCAGGCCGCCCCCGATGGCGACCACCAGGGCCAGGATGACCTGGAAGTGGATGGCGTTGACCGGGGTCCGATGGGTGGGATGGACCGCGGCGAAGAAGCGCGGGATCAGGCCGCCGCGTCCCATCGAGAAGATCGAGCGGGTGGCCGCGGTGCTGCTCGCGTTCGCGTTGGCGAACGAGCTGTTGACGATCGCGAACACGACCAGGATGCCTCCCAGCGTGCCGAGCACCTCGGTCGCCATGCCGCCCCAGGGGTCTCCCTCGTTGAAGCCGAGGAACTCCCCCGCCATCCGATCCGGCCCGAAGTAGACCGTGGCCGCGTAGTAGTTGAACACGTAGAACGCGCCCACCAGGATCGTCGACCAGATCACCGCGCGCGGGATCGTCCGTCGCGGCTCTCGGGTCTCCTCGCCCATCGGTGCCGCCGCCTCGAAACCGATGAAGGCCAGCAGGCAGAAGATCATCCCCTGGAACGCCGGCAGCACGCCCTCCTCGCCGGGGATGAACACGTTCAGCGTGTTGTTCGCGCCGGCGTTGACGATCAGCACAGCGGACACGAAGACGAAGATCGCGATCTCGATGACGCCCAGCACCACGCCCGTCCGGGTCGAGATGGCGACGCCACGGTAGATGAGCCACCACAGCAGCAGCCCGCACACGATGGCGAGCACGATCCAGAGTTCAGCGAAACCCTCGCCGATGCCGAGGTAGGTCGTCACGAAGGCGGCACCGAAGAAGCCGAAGGCCGCCAGCAGGATCGGCGCGATCAGCGGCTCGGCGAATGCGAAGGCCCAGGCCATGAGCCAGCCGAAGAACGGGCCAAGGCCGCGGGCGACGTACGTATACATGCCGCCGGCCGACGGCAGGTGCCGCGCCAGCTGGCCGATCGAATAGGCCGTGAACAGGCAGGCGATCATGGCAAGCAGCACGGCCAGAGGCGTGATCCCGCCGGCGAAGCCGGTGGCCGCACCGATCGACAGGGCGGTCGCCACCGCCGGAGCCATGTGGGTGATGCACTGGAACAGGACCTCGGGCAGGCCGATGGCATCTCGTTCCAGGCTTGGGGTTCGGTCGCCGGGCACGCTGGTCGTGGTCGCAGTCATGCGGGGACTCCTCCTCCGAATCGCGCATCCCCCTGGGCCCGGGCTCCGCGCGACGGAACCCGTCGGCAACGCCAATATCGTAGGAAGTGCGTCAATCCGTGCGGATCACCACCAGCTGGTCGGCCGCCGATTCGGCGCCCCACAGCTCACCCGGCCGGCCGAGCAGCTGGCGCACATTCGCCGGGTCGCTCTCGGCCGGGAAGCTCATGAACGTCTCGCTGGCCGGATCGAAGCGGATGATGGCCTGCGAGGTGAAGTCGGTCAGCCACACCGCATCGGTGTCATCGACGTAGACCGCGTAGGCCTGCGCGCCCGGCTCGGGCAGCGGCCACTCCCGCCAGGCGCCGTTCGCCGGGTTGTAGCGGCCGACCTGGCCGGCGTTCCACTCGCTCACCCAGATGCGGCCGCGCGAGTCCGACCAGGCGCGGCGCAGACCGGCTCCGACGGTCGGCGGATCGATGACGCGCACCTCTCCGCTCCGCCGATCCACGGCACCCAGGTAGCTGCCAGCCAGCGAGCTGTAGTAGATCTCGCCGTCCGGCGTGGCGGTGATGCCGTAGGGCCCCAGCCCGCGCGGCGCGTTGAAGACGCCCATCTCGCCGGACGCCGGATCCAGGCGTCCGTAGAAGCCGGTCTGGCCGGTGAACCACAGGACCCCGTCGCCGTCGAAGGCGGCGGTGTTCAGGTTGGCGTCCGGCGCCGACGACGGCAGCGGGTAGCGCGTCACTTCGTCCGTCGCCGGATCGACACGCACGATGGCGTTCAGCCCGCCGTCGGTGATCCACGGCGCCCCGTCCGGCCCCACGATGACGCCGTGCGGCGCCGACCCCGCGCCGAGGGCGACTTGGCGCACGTTGCCGTCGTCAGGATTCAGCCAGCCGAGCTCCCCGCTGGCCTGCGCGGTGTACCAGACCCCGCCATCGGCCGCCGGCGCCACGTCGTGAGGTCCCGAACCGGACGGGACGGGATAGGTCTGGACTGTGAACGTGGGTGCGCCCGCGGGGGTTGGGGTGCTGACCGGGGCCGCGGTGGCCGACGGTGTGGCGTCCGCGGTGGCCTGAGACGTCGGGCTCGGGTCAGTCGGCTCAGGCTGCACGGCCGGGCTGCACGCCGCCAGGACCACGAGCAGTGCCGGCAGGGTGCGGCTTCGCGGCCTCATGCAGAACCTACGTCGGCGGCCACGTCATACGTTCAGCCTGATCGGCCTCCAGCCTGCTCGGCCTCGAGCAGGTCGCTGGTGCGGCCGATGGCCGCACGCAGCTCGTCCAACGCGGCGAAGATCGACTCGTCCTCGACGCCGGCCTCCTTGAGCTGACCACGCAGGGCCTGGTAGGCCACGGTGTAGTCGGGAATCACCGCTTCCAGGCGTCGGCGGCCGGCGTCGGTCAGGTCGAGCAGGCGCGCTCGCCGGTCGGTGGGGTGCGGCCGGCGCTCGATCTCCCCCGCCTCGATCAGGGGACCGAGGAGCGTCGCCAGCGTGGTGATCGGCAGCCCGAAGTCGCGTGACGCCTGGGTGAGCGTGCGCGGACCGTTGCCGAACAGGTAGCTGTAGAGCGCGTACTCCTCACCGGTCAGCTCGCTCTGGGCAAGGGCCAGGCGCATGAACCGCCGCGCCGCCTGATTGGTCAGGTACAGCTGGTACAGGATGCTCATGCGCTTCGGCGCGTCGTCGGTCATCGGTCCCTGGGATGAACCTCAAGTGTTACGGATCCGTAATAGATAGTACGAATCCGTTCTATCTTGCCAGAGGAGGACCGATGCAGCCGCACTCCTCGCGTCCGCCCATGCCGGCCATCGTGCTCGCGGTGCTCCTGCTGACCGCGTGCTCCGGTCCGCCCACCAGTCAGCGCGCCGATCCGTCCGTATCGGCCTCGGAGGCTGCCGCCATGCCATCCCTTACCTTCGCCTTCGCCGGCGAAACGCCGGTGGTCACCCGCCAGCTGGCCGGCCATGACGAGCGCTGGATGAATCCGGGCGCGATCATCGAGCATGAAGGGCAGCTGCACATGTTCGCCAATGTCTTCAGCCAGTGGCCGGGACAGGTGGCCTTTCCGCACCTCGTTTCGCCGGATGGCGCGTCCTGGACCCGGGCGAAGAGCTCGCCCGCCTTCACCAGCGCCGATATCCCGTACGTGGACAACGGCGCCGATGTGTCGGCCGGCTATGTCGCCGCCGACGGGACCTGGGTCCTCGTCTTCGAGACGGTCGAGCTGTCCGATCCGTGGGTCCTCGGCCGCGCCACCGCGCCTGGACCGGATGGGCCCTGGACCGTCGATCCCGAGCCGATCCTGAAGCCCGGACCAAGCGGCAGCTGGGACTCCGGCGGCCTGCAATGGCCGAGCGTCATCCAGACCGACGACGGCTACCTCATGTACTTCACCGCCATCGAAGGGCTGGGTGGGCGCGGATCCATTGGCCTGGCGACCTCGCCGGACGGGCAGACATGGACCAAGCACGATGAGCCGGTGCTGTCGGCGGAGCTCGACTGGGAGCGCGGGCAGGTTGACCGGCCGCGCGTCGCGGTCACGCCGCGCGGGCTGGCCATGATCTACGCGGGCGGCCGCCTCACCGATCGAGGGCTGGCCTGGTCCGATGACGGGGTCGCCTGGCAGCGCGACGGTGAGCTGCCGGTCATCACCCGCGAGACGTTCCCCATCAGCGGCAACGCCTGGGACGCCGCCCTTGTCTACCGCGACGGTGCGCTGAGCTACTACCTCGAGATCGGTTCGGCCAGTGGCGGCAGCGCCAGCACCGATGTGTACCTGGCGACGGCGCCGCTGCCCTGACAGGCCTCATCTGACGCGCCATCCGGCTGGCCGGCACCGAGCCTAGTCGAAGGAGAGCCGATGCTTGGACGCGTCCGGGTGGAGGAAGCGCAGCAGCCGCTCGCCCTCCTCGCCGACGTCGGTCCGATCGCGGGTCCTCATCTGCTCGACTGGCCGCACGACCAGCGTCGCCACTTGTCCCTCGCGGGTGGCCTTCCACATCGCCTGCAGGAAGCCATCCACCGCCACCAGGCCCTTCAAAAACGGCCCGTCCCGGTGGCGCGGATCGACGATCCGGCTGCGGTCCTCGTGCGAGAGGAAGACGTTGTCGTACTCGGGCAGGAAGCGCACCGGGGCGGGCGTCTCAGGGTCCGGCAACGGGCCATCCTGCACGTCGAACAGCTCCCGGCCGGCCTCATCGCGGAACGTGCGCAGTCGCAGCCTCAGCCGCTCGAGAATCGGGCGGATGCCAGTCAGCCAGGACCAGGTCTGGACGTCCGCCGGCGTGGCGGGGCCGAAGGCCGCTAGGTAGCGCATCACCAGCTCGTCGGCCGTTGCGTCGGGCGCCATCGGTTGCCCGACCCATTCCTCGGTCAGCGCCACCACCGGCTGTCCGCGCCGACCCCACAGGCCGCGTGGCGGGACCTGCACCAGGGGGACGTGGAAGCGGATCACGTAGCCGAGCGCGCTGGCATCGCGGTCGGGCCAGCGTCGAGACAGCAGCTTGCCCAGGGCCGCGATCGTCATCGGCGAATCAGCCAGCAGCTCACGACCGTGTGCCACCACCTCGTCCAGGTCCACGGCACGCAGGGCCTTGCCGAACGGCGTGTGGGTGAAGGTGCGTTCGGCGACAGGCTGCAGGATCGGTCGCATCCGGACGGCGTCGGCCGCCGTCACCAGGTGGATCGTGGTCCGCAGCAGGGTCGTGGCTCGCACCGCGGCCCGTTGCTCGAGCAGCGTGACCAGCTCCTCCGGGTTGAATTCGGACAGGCGGGTCCAGAGGCCGACATAGGGATCCGGAGGCTCCTGCGCCTGCATGCCGACCAGGTGCTCCAGCACCCGCTCCGCGGGCAGCTCCACGCGCTCGAGCAGCATCTGGCGGGCCAGCAGGGCGCGGTTGAGGGCCCGCTTGCCGAGCACGATCGTCATGTCCCGATAATGCCGCATGCCCGACCCTGAATGACGCCGATCCCCTAGCGCGCGGCCCTCGCCAGGAGCTCGAAGGCCCGCTCGATGACCGGTCGCAGCAGCGCGTCACTGCGGTGCGTCCCGTCGAGCAGCGCCATCGCCCCCGACCGCTCCACCCAGCGTGGGTCCAGGTGCAGGTGCTCCTCGATCCGTGGCGCCGCCAGGTCGCCATCGACCTCGACCAGGTAGTCGGCCTCGTGACGTTCGGCGTCGTCCTCGCCGGCATAGGTCGTGAGGCCCAGGTCGTCGACCACGCGGCGCAGCCGCCAGCCGGTCTCCTCCGCGACCTCGCGCCGCAGCGCCTGGATCAGCCGCTCGCCCGGCTCCAGGTGACCGCCCACGATGTCCCATGCGCCCGGGAATAGGTCCCGATCCGCGCTGCGGCGCTGAAGGAAGACCCGCCCGCTGCCATCGTGGATGACGGCGCCAGCGATCCAGCGCGCGTCGTCCGCGGGACGCGGCAGGACGATCAGCTCGACGGGGTCGCCGTCTGCCAGGTCCAGCGCATCTCGCAGGCGCACATCGCACACCAGCTCGAGCTGCTCGGGCGGGTAGCCGGGCTCATCGGCCTGGACGGCCATGGCCTCGTACCGCCCACCGACCAGGATCGGGATCAGCCAGTAGCCGGCCTGGCCCGTTGCGGCCGCCCAGTCGTGGCTCAGCCGGCCGGCAGCGACGTACTCCGTGCCGGCCGGGCGCTCGAAGGAATGCTCGAGCAGCACGTTCAGGGTGCCGGGCACCGGGCGAAAGCCCATCGTGCGCTCCAGCAGTTCCATCACGCCCGGCTCCGCCATCCGCGGAGCACCCAGGCCCTGACCGGGGCGGACCCGCGCGATCATCGGCATGCGCGCATCGGCCGCAAGCCTACCCGGCCCGGCGCCCGAGCGCAGGCGCCTGACTACCATGGACCGATGCGCAGGCCTCCTGTGGTTCCGGGGCCACTCTTCGGCTGGGCCGGAGATTCGCGCTGGCGTCGAACGCTCGCCTGGCTGCTGCGCAGCGCCATCATCGTGCTCGTGGCGCTGCTCGTGTACGTCGCGCTCTTCTACGTCGCTGTCCCGGCGATCCTGGACCGATGAGCCCCGAGGATCCGGCCGATGCGCTCCTCGATCGCTTGGCGGCGGCGTGCCGAGCGGACGACCGGATCGAGGCGGCCTTCCTGGTGGGATCCCGCGCAGCAGGGACGGCCGATGAGCATTCGGACGTCGATGTCTGCGTGGTCACCGCCAACGGCCAGCGCGATGCGGTCTGGGCCGATCGAGAGGTGCTCGTCCGGCAGCTGGGCGAGCCGCTGCAGCTCGAGGACTTCGACGGCGATCAGACCGTCTACTTCATCCTGGCCGATGGCACCGATGGCGAGCTGACGGTCGCCGACGTCGCACACCTGGCCGAGGCCAGCATCGGGCCGCATCGGGCCATCCTCGATCGGTCTGGTGTCCTGGCAGACGTGGAGTTCACCGGCGCCCGGCCGGAGGTGACCGAGCAGCGGGAGCAGCTGCGTCGCCAGCTGTCCTGGTTCTGGCATGACCTGGCGCACTTCGTGGCCGCCGTCGGGCGCGGGGAGCTGTGGTGGTCGGCCGGGCAGCTGGAGGTCCTTCGCCGCTACGCGGTGAACCTGGCGCGGCTGCGGGCCGACTTCCATGCGCCGCTGGAAGACTTCGACAAGCTCGACAAGGCGGTCCCGGCCGACGACCTGGCGCCGCTGGTGGCGACCTTCGTGCCGCTCGACCGCGCCGCGATCCTAAAGGCTGGTCGGGCGATCGTGGCGTATTACCGCGACGTCGCGCCGCCCCTGGCGCGGGCGCACGGCGTGCCGTATCCGGCGGAGCTCGAGCGCATCCTGCTGGCGCGCCTGGACGCCCTGGAGGCATGACGGTGGCCGGCGAGAGCCTCTTTCAGCAGCTCGACTACCTCTACATGCCCAGCCGCGACGTGGCGGCCGACCTGCGCTTCTTCGTCGAGGTGCTGGGCGCGCAGCCCGTCTTCGCCATTGACGGAATGGGGGCGCGGGTGGCGATGGTGGAGCTCGGCGAGTCGCCGCCGCACGTCCTGCTGGCCGACCACCTGGAGGGCGACGCGCCGGTGCTGGTCTACCGCGTATCAGACCTGGAGGGGAGCGTGGCTGCGCTGAAGGCACGCGGCTGGCAGGGTGGTGCGCGGCTGGAGATCCCGCAGGGCCCGATCTGCTCCTTCGTCGCCCCCGGCGGCCATCGGCTGGCGATCTACCAGCGGACCCGACCAGGGGTCATCGAGTCGTTCGCCGGTCGCCGCGATTTCTGAGGGGCGGGACTAGGCGGGGCCGGATGCGGGACCTATGATCCTCATTCGGCCGGGGGCCAATCGGAGGAGGCACCGCCAATGTCGGACGAGAGCCAATACACGCCGGAAGAGCTGGCCGGCTTGAACGAGTGGTTCCAGGTTCAACACGAGCTGCTGCCGGAGGAACCCTTCAAGTTCCACTTCATCAAGGTCATGAGCAACTCTCAGGAGCTCATCGACCTGATCATGGAACCCCTCGAGACCCTCCTCGGTGACCGAACGCTCGCGCCACTACCCGGCGTGACGGCGGAATCGCGGATTACGACGACCATCTTCCGCCATGACCGGAGCCTGAAGGCCCGGCTCATGTACTTCCAGGCGGCCGTCGACGACCAGGACGGCTCGGTGGGCCTGACGGGCCACAAGGCCAAGGACAAGCCGGGCGGCTGAGCGACCCCGCACGGTCGGGAGGGATCGTGCACGACAACGCACCCCACGCGGTGCCCTGCGGATTCGAGAATCCGCCGGGGGCGCAGTTCTGCGGCACCTGCGGCCAGCAGCTTGCCATCACCTGCGGACGCTGCGGCACGGAAGTGTCCGCCGGCTTCCGCTTCTGCACGGCCTGCGGAAACGCCCTCACCGATACCCAGAGCCACCACGTCAAGCCCATCGCGGCCGATGCCGACGTCATCGCCACCGCGGGCCGCGGAAAGGCCGTCCGCGAGATCCGGCCCGAGGAAGCACCGTCGGAACGGCGGCTGGTATCCGTCCTGTTCTGCGACCTCGAGAACTTCACCGGCCTGGCCGAGTCGCTCGACCCCGAGGAGGTCCGCGACATCCTGTCGCGCTACTTCGAGGCGGCGCGCGAGATCGTGGCGCGCTACGGCGGCACCATCGAGAAGTTCATCGGCGACGCGGTGGTCGGCGTGTGGGGCACGCCAGTTGCCCGCGAAGACGATGCCGAACGGGCGGTGCGCGCCGCGCTGGATATCGTCACCGCGGTCGCGGGCCTCCGCAGCGCGGCCCTGCCCAAGCCGCTGGCAGCACGGGCCGCGGTCGCGACCGGGGAGTCAGCCGTCGTCCTTGGCCTGGAGAACCAGGGCATGGTGGCCGGCGACATCATGAACACGGCCGCCCGGCTGCAGGCGGCGGCGAAGCCGGGATCGGTCCTGATCAATGACGCCACCCGGCGAGCGACGGCAAGCGTGATCACCGCGCGTCCGGCGGGGACGCAGCGGCTCAAGGGCAAGGCCACACCCGTGCACACGTGGCGCGTGCTGCGACCGGTCGAGCCAGCCCGGCTCACCGCCGATCAGCACTCTCCGCTGGTCGGCCGCCGCCGCGAGCTCGAGGATCTGATCAAGGCGTTCTACGGGGTGAAGCGCAGTGGTCGCGGCCGCCTCGTCTCGCTGGTCGGTATCGCCGGGATCGGCAAGACCCGCCTGGTCAGGGAGATGGCACGGCGGCTCCGCGTCCGTCACACCGCGGTGGCGTGGTACGCGGGCAGGGCGCCCTGGCATGGCGCCGGTACCGCCTTCGCGCCCCTGGCGGAGATGGCACGCCACGCGCTCGACATCGGCGCCGCCGAGGCCTCGGCGGTCAGCATCAGGAAGCTGAGGGGCGGCCTGGAGGATCTCATCGCCGATGAGCGCGAGCGCGACTGGCTCCTGCCTCGCCTCATGGTGCTGATCGACCCCGATAACGAGGGCGACTACGCGCGTGAGGAGCTGTTCGCGGCGTGGGGAAGGCTGTTCGAGGTCCAGGCCGAGCGCAGACCCGTGGTCATGGTGGTCGAGGATGCGCAGCGCGCCGATCCCGCGCTGCTCGACTTCGTGGAGCACCTGGTCACTGCGGCCTTCGACCGCCCGATGCTGGTCGTCACCCTGGCACGGCCCGAGCTGCTCGAGCAGCGTCCGGGCTGGGGTGCGGGCCTCCGCAACTTCTCGAGCCTGCATCTCGGCCGCCTGACCGGCGGTGAGATCACCCAGCTGCTGGCCGGCCTGGCACCCGGGCTTCCCAAGGCCGCCGCGACGCGAATCGTCAGGCGGGCCGACGGCGTGCCGCTGTACGCGGTCGAGATCGCGCGAATGCTGGATGGACGGCAGGCCGGCGCGCGTGGCGGGTCGGGCGATGAAGCGCTTCCGACCTCGCTCCATGCCCTGATCGCGGCCCGGATCGACGGCCTTGGCGAGGCCGAGCGTTCGCTGCTCATGAGCGCGGCCGTCCTCGGTCGGCGTTTCACCACTGCCGCCCTGGCGTCGGTCGCGGGGACGGACGCGGAGGAGAGTCGACAGTCCGTCGAGAGATTGCTGCGCCAGGAGATGCTCACGCGCGACCGGGACATCCCCGTCGGGGCAGTCCCGCAGCTCGCCTTCCAGGAGCAGCTCGTGAGGGACGTCGCCTACCGAACCCTGGCTCGTGCCGAGCGCCAGCGCCGTCATCTGCGCGCGGCGGATTACCTCGAAGGCCTGAACGACGAGGAGCTCGTCGAGCAGGTCGGAGACCATCTCCTCAAGGCGTTCCAGGCCGACCCCGCGCACGCCCAGGCCGCTGCCATCGCAGATCGTGCCAGACCGGCGCTCGTGCGAGCCGCTCGCCGAGCGCGGGCGCTGCACGCACCGGAACGAGCTCTCGAGCACCTGAACGATGCGTTGACCATGGTCGTCGACGACGGCGAACGCGCCGCGATCCTGGAGGATGCGGCCGCGGCCGCCCAGGCTGCCGGGAGCTTCGACGTGGCGGAGCGTGATCTGCGCTCCCTGGTCCGGTTGCGGACCAAGCTCGGGGACCGCGCCGGTGCGGCGCGGGCCTCTGCCAGGCTGGCTGGCCTGTTCCTCGTGACGCAGCGCAACGACGCGGCGGTTGGCGAGGTCGAGGCCGCCCTGGTGGGCCTGGGCGATGCGGGCTCGGACGACGCGGCCGGCGTGGAGCTCGCCAGCCAGCTGGCCCGGACGCACCTGGTGCGCGGCGACATACCGAAGGCGGCCGACTGGGCGGAGCGGGCGCTCGGCTCCGCGGTGCGCCTCGACCTGCCGGCGGTCGCGACGGACGCCCTGATCACCCGGGGAGCGGCGCGGGTCCAGATGGGCGAGGAGGCCGCCGGGATCGACGACCTCAATGAGGCGATCGCTCGCTGCAGCGCGAGTGGCATGCTGGGATTGGAGCTCCGCGCACGGAACAACATCGCCTGGCTGCTGGCCCCCGACGACCCGCGGCGCACGCTGGACGCGGCCCGCGAGGGATATGAGATCGCGCGTCAGAAGAACCTGAGGGACTGGGCCACGCAGCTGGCCTCGGTGGCGGTGGTGGCCGGGGTCGACACCGGAGAGTGGGACTGGGCACTCGCCACGATCAAGGAGCTCCAGCCCGCGCCGATGTCAGAGGCGCACCGGATCGACATCGCGGCCACCCACACGATCCTGCGCAGCCTGCGCGGCACCGCGAGCCCCGGCCGACCGTTGAAGGACCTCGGGCACCTGCCGGCGGACCTCGATCCGCAGGTTCACGCGCTGACCGAGTACGCCCAGGCCTGGGTGGCGTTCACCGCGGGACGGTATCGCGCCGCCACGGGGCTGGCGCGACAGGCGGCTGAAGCGGCGGTCGGCGTGAATCGTCACGCGGCGCTGGTGCTGGCCGCTCGTGCTGCGCTGTGGGCACGCGATGCCAAGGAGCTCGCCGGCCTCCTGGACCTGCTGCGTGCCGGGTCCGTTCCCGGTCGCGCGACGGCGTGCGGGCTGCGCACGCTCGAGGCCGGCGCCGCGGCGCTGTCGGGTGGCGCCGGGGCCAATGCGCGCTATCGGAACGCGATCGCCGGGTGGGAGGACCTCCAACTCCCGCTGCCCCTCCTGCTGGCCATCGTCGAGCGGAAGACGTTCCTGTCGGGCGCGGGCGAAGTGCCCGAGAAAGCCGACACCGTACGCGAGCTGGCAGAGCGGCTGGGCGCCAGGGGGCTGAAGCGCCTGCTTGACGGTTAGCCGGACTCGGTGTCGGCCTCCGGAACACCGGCCGCGTAGGCCTGGTAGTTCTCGTCGAACATCCGCTTGAGCTTGGCCGCCTGCCGATCGTAGGCATCCTGGTCGGCCCAGGTCTGGCGCGGTTGCAGCACCTCGGACGGGACGTCCGGACAGGTCGCCGGCACCATCACGTTGAAGACCGGATCGCGCACCATCTCGACGCCGTCGAGGGCGCCGCTGAGGGCGGCGCGGACCATGGAGCGGGTGTGGTTGATGTTCATCCGTTCGCCGGTGCCATACGGGCCGCCGGTCCAACCGGTGTTCACCAGCCAGACCGGAACGTTGTACCGGTCCAGCCGCTCACCCAGCATGGCCGCGTACTCCCTCGGGTGGCGCGGCAGGAACGGCGCGCCGAAGCAGGCGGAGAAGGTGGCCTTGGGCTCCTTGACGCCTACCTCGGTGCCGGCCAGCTTGGCGGTGTAGCCGCTGATGAAGTGGTACTCCGCCTGCTGGCGGTCCAGCCGGGAGATGGGCGGCAGCACGCCGAAGGCATCGGCCGTCAGGAAGACGATGTTCCGCGGATGGCCGGCGATGCCGGACTCGGAGGCGTTGCCGATGAAGTGCAACGGATACGCCCCGCGCGTGTTCTCCGTGATTCGGTCGCTGTCGAGGTCCAGGGCCCTTGTGGTCGGGTCGAGGTCGACGTTCTCGAGGATGGTGCCGAAGCGCTTGGTGGTGGCGAAGATGTCCGGCTCGTACATCGGCGACAGGCGGATGGTCTTGGCGTAGCAGCCACCCTCGAAGTTGAAGACACCGTCGTCGGCCCAGCCGTGCTCGTCATCGCCGATCAGCGAGCGAAGCGGGTCGGCGGAGAGGGTCGTCTTGCCGGTGCCCGACAGGCCGAAGAAGATGACCGAGTCGTCCTCCGCGCCGACGTTGACCGCCGAGTGCATCGGCAGCACGCCCTCCTCCGGCATGAGGTAGTTCATGACGGTGAAGGCCGACTTCTTGATCTCGCCGGCGTACCTGGTGCCCACGATGATCACTTCCATCCGCTTCAGGTGCACCAGGATGGCGGTCGTCGAGCGCGTGCCCTCCGTCTCCGGATCGGCGAGGAAGGAGGGGACGTTGATGATGGTGAAGTTCGGGCGGAAGCCGGACAGCTCGTCGGGGCTCGGGCGGCGGAACAGGTTGCGGGCGAAGATGCTGGCCCAGGCCGTCTCGGTGTAGACGCGCAGCGAGCGGCGATGGTCGGGGTGTGCGCCGATGAAAAGGTCCTGCGCGAAGAGGTCGCGATCGGCCACGTACTTGAGGAGCCGATTCCGGAGCCTGTCGTAGTGCGCCTCGGTGATCGGGTGGTTGACCTCGCCCCACCAGACCGAAGCCTCGGTCGACGGCTCGCGGACGACGAACTTGTCCTGCGGTGAGCGGCCGGTGTGCGCGCCGGTGCGGACCACCAGCGGCCCGTCGGCGGCGATCAGCCCCTCGTCGTCCCGGATCGCGATCTCGTAGAGCTCGGCGACGCTGAGGTTCGTCCGAAGGCGGCGACCGATCGTGTCGGCCGCGGTGGCGGTTTGCATGGGGTCTGCGAATCTCCTGTTGCGGTGCGCGCTCGGGCACGCTGGCATCCGAGGGCGACCGGCCGCGCGTACCCGAGAGCACCTCGGGAGTCGGCTTTCGCAGCCACCTGCATACCCGACCGGATGGCCGGGTGCGTACTCAAACGATGGGTTCTCGGGTCGCCAGTGTCAAGAAGAGCCGGCTTCCTCGCTCGGCGGGCGACTTGTCGCGCCGCTCAATTCGCCAATCCACTCTTCCAGGCGCGGCAGGTGCTCGTTCAGGTGATCGGGGCCGGCCTTGCGGAGCCAGTACTCGGCCGCAGGAGTCATCTCCGGCAGCTCGTGCCAGGCGGACAGCAGCTGCGCCCGCGCCGCCGAGGCCTGGACGTGCACGGTCTCGAGGGGGATGTCCTTCATGGCGGCCAGGAAGCGGGCGTTCTCCGCGTCGATGTCGATCTCGCTCTCGCGGTAGGTGCCGGCCGCGATGCGGCGCAGCATCGCCGCGCCATACGCCATCCAGGTCCCGATGTGGGCCACCGCATCCTTGGCGGTCCATCCCTCTTCGAAGTACCCGGGGCGGTCAGCCATCTCCGGCGTGAGATGCAGGAGCACAGCGTGCAGCCGCTGCCACAGCGCCTCCTCCTGTCGCAGCGCGTCAGCCAGCTGAGTCGCCATGCATGCCTCCTCGCAGCGCGAGTCATGAACGATGCTACGCGCAGCCGAGCCGGCGTGCTCGGCCGCAGGCCCGAGGACACTCGTCTGCCGCAGCGCACCGAATGGCGACATCCTCTTCCCACCGCAGGTAGCGGGAAATAGAATCGGCCGGTGAGAATCGAGTCGTCGATCACGTCCATCTCGTGGATCCCGTCCGAGGCGATCGAGGGGCCCTCGAAGATCCCCTTCCAGTTCGGCATCACCCACTACGACCAGCCTCCGCCGGACGAGATCGAGGACCTTGACGCGCTGCGCCGTGAAGACCGCTTCCGCGAGGCCAACGAGCTGCGAGCCTTCATCGAGACCGATGACGACGGCCGCATCGTCGACCACGGCTACCTCGGCGGAGGGCACATCGGCTCCACCACCGTCAAGCTCGGGCCGGCGGCGGTTCGCTTCCCCGCCGTCCATCTGCCGGACCTGCAGGTCGATCCCGAGGTCGGGCCGACATCGGTCCGCTTCGTCCAGACCGTGGGCGGGCGAATGGGCCTGCCGACGCCCAGGCCGGTACCGCACAAGCCGTTCGCCCAGCTCTGGCCGTCCATCGCCTGGACCACCCTGGCGCTGACCATCAACACCGATGGCTCTGCCAGCCACGAGGTGGTGGGCGCCAGCCCGTTCCCGCGCCACTGGTTCTACGACCACGACGGCAAGCTGATCGAGAAGTCGGCGACCATCGACTTCCGCAAGTGGTTCAACGAGTCGTACGGGGACCACACCCCGTGGGGCGACACCGACTCCGATGCGATCGTGACGGCCGTGGGCTCGGCGCTGGAACGCCAGCTCAGCACGACCATCATGCGCGGCGGCAAGAAGCCGAAGATCCGCACCCTGAAGGAGGGAGAGTCCCTGGTCGAGCAGGGCAAGCCCGGCTCGGAGGTCTACCTCGTGCTGGACGGCATGTTCGTGGTCGAGGTCGATGGGGTGAAGGTGGGCGAAGTGGGACCCGGCGCGGTCGTCGGCGAACGCAGCGCGCTGGAGCGTGGCCTGCGCACCGCCACGCTGTGGGCCGCCACCAGGGCGCGCGTGGCCGAGACGACCCCGGACGGCCTGGACCTCTCCGACCTGCGAGCGTTGGCCGAGACTCACCGGGCAGAGGGCGATACGGCCTCGTAGCCCGGCGATCCGCATCGCCGCCCCCCGCCAGTTGCTGGGGTGGCAGCCAACGGACACGCAGCCGCCGGTCAGGGCCTGATTTGGACGATTGCTAGGCCGCCTGTTTCGCTGAAGAGCAACTTCGGGACAGGTTCGGTCGGCTTCTTATCCGTTGGTTGCTGCCACGGAAACGGACCAGCCGCCCGCTGCCGCATATAGTTGCGTGTGCAACAATTAGCCGATGGACTACGAAGCATTCACGCAGAACCTCATGGCCTCCCTGCGCGCCAACAACGGCGTGGTGCAGGAGGGGCCGATGGCCGGCCGGCCGCTGATGATCCTGACCACCATCGGCGCCAAGTCCGGCGAGCCGCGGCAGGCGATCATCACCTACACCCGCGAGGGCGAGAAGTACGTGGTCGCCGCCTCGAAGAGCGCCGCTCCCACCAATCCGCATTGGTACCACAACCTCCGCGCCAACCCGGAGGCGACCGCCGAGGCCGGCGGCGAGACGTTCCGCGTGCGCGCCAGCGAGGCGACCGGCGCCGAACGCGACCGCCTGTACGCCCAGCACGCAGAGGAGCGAGCGGAGTTCCGCGACTACCCGAGCCAGACCAGCCGCGTCATCCCGGTCTTCACGCTCGAGCGCATCGGCTGAGCCAATCGAGGGGCGGCGCCGCTCACCAGTCGAGCAGCACGCACTCCTCGTCGCCCTCGACCCAGGCCCGATGACCGGGCGGGATGGCGACGTAGCAGCCCGGGCCGGCGGTCGTCTCCGACCCATCCTCCATCAGGTAGCGGATGCGCCCGGAAATGACGTACTCCTGGTGCGTCTCCGGGCAGCTGGTCCAGCCATCGGTCATGGGCTTGACGTATTCGTCCCAGCTCCAGCCGGGCGCCAGGCGTGAGCGCACGACCATGGTGTCGTCGATCGTGACGAACTCGCCGCGGCTCTTGCCGTCGTCGAACTCGTAGACCTCGTCGGGCTGGTCGAAGCTCTTGATCTGCACGCCGGCCATCGGCTTCACTGCCTCCGCTGCTGAGGTGATCCTCGCCTGAGGTGGTCCTCGCCCAAGCACCCGATTATG
>DATBME010000040.1:0-20780 GCA_036555005.1 Candidatus Limnocylindria bacterium
GAGCGCAGGATGGCGATCTCGCGGCCGCGCTCGAGCACGCCCACCGCCAGGGTGTTGACGATGCCAAGCCCGCCGATCACCACCGCCAGCACCGCCAGCACATCGAAGAGGCCGATGAGCCGATCCAGCGAGCGCGCAAGGTCGTCGGCGAGCTGGGCTGCCGAAAGGGACTCCGCCGCATAGAGCGCTGCCTTACGCTCCACGGCGTCGCGGAACGTGTCAGGAGGCACGCCCGGGCGGGGCTGCAGGGCGTACAGGCTGGCCTGGGTGATGCCGAAGGCCTCGCGCGCATCGGTCTGGCTCATCAGGATCGCGCCTTCCGTCGCCCGCGTCGGCAGCGAGTAGGCCACGACGCCGGCGACGGTGAATGGCACCTCGTCGCCGCCGGGCCGCGCCAGGCCGATCGTGTCGCCGACGGCCACGCCGTCGCGGTTGGCGACGGCCTCCGGCACCAGCACCGCACCGCCGTCGCGCAGCGCGTTGAAGGCATCGGCCCGCTCGCCGGCGGTGAAGATCAGCGAGCCCGCGTCCTGGAAGTCGCTGGGACCGATGGCCGCCACCCCCACCTCGCGCTCGCCGTCGTCGGTCGTCGCCACCGCCGGGAACTCGCTGATCGGCATGACGTGGCCGACGCCGGGGATGGTCGCCAGGTCGTCCCGGATCCGCTCGATCTCGTCCGCCTCTGTCAGCCGGATGGCGTATCCGCCGGGCAGGATCGAGCGCACCCAGACGTCCGCGGTCGCGCGTGCCGAGGCGGTCACGATGCCCAGCGCCACCACCGACGCCAGCCCGATGGCCAGGGCACCCACCGTCAGGCCGGTGCGCACCGGATCCCGACCGAGGTTGGCCCGGCCCAGCTCCCCCTGCGCCCCGAACAGCGCGGCAAACGGCCGGCCGATCGCCCGGGCGACCGGTTGGAGCCCAAGCGCCACCAGCAAGGCGCCGCCCAGCAGGATGGCCACCACCAGCACGACGCCGGCCAGTGACGTGTCCCCCCGCTGCAGCGGGGCGACCATCACGCCAACGGCAACCGCCGCGATCACCAGGCCGATCACCCATGGCATTCGCCCGCCGAGTGTTCGACCCGGCTGCCGCGAGGGCCGCAACGCGTCGAGCGGCGGCAGGCGCGCGGCCGCAAGGGCCGGCACCAGCGCGCCCACCAGTGTCACCAGCGCCCCGAGCACAAAGGCCAGCAGCAGGGCCACCGGGTGGAACGGCAGGCCACCGATCAGCAGGGCCCGGCTCGACTGCAGGACGGTGATCAGGATCGCCGCCACGGCGATGCCCAGCAGCACGCCCACCACCCCGCCCAGCACGCCCAGCGCCAATCCCTGGCGCAGGAAGAGCCCGAGCACCTGCCGCGAGGTCGTGCCTGCGGCACGGAGCAGCCCGACCTCCCTGGTCCGTTCCGACAGGGTCATGGCCAGCGTGTTGGCCACCAGGAAGGCGCCGACCACCAGCGCCACCAGTCCGAACAGGAACGCCAGCCCGGCGAAGCCGGCCTGGGCGCGCCCGAGCTGCTGCTCGGCGTCGGCCACCGTCTCCACCACGAACGGCTCGGTCATGGTGCCGTCCAGCGCGGACACGACCTGGTCCTCGGCGCCGTCGGCGACCACCAGGTCCACGTAGCGAATCGGCGGCGGCGCCTCGAACGCCTCCGACAGGTAGTCGCTGTCGAGCACTACCACGGCGCCGGAGCCCAGTGCTCCGAAGCCGGCATCGCCCAGCAGGCCCACGATCCGATTGAGCGGCTCGCGCGGGGCGGAGTTCAGCCACAGCTCGTCCCCCATCCCCAGGCCGTTGGCGCGTGCCCAGCCGGCGTTGACCAGCACCCCGGTCGGATCGTCGGGATCCAGAAATTGGCCGTCCATCAGCTCGTACGAGCGCACCTGTGCCTCGTCTTCGGGATCCACGCCGATCAGCAGCATGGTGAAGAGCTTCTCGTCCGGCCCGGGCTCGGTGGTGACGCTGCGCCCGCGCGCCTCGATGACCGCCGATCCGGTGCTGACGCCGGGGATCGACTGGATGTTCTGCACCGTCCGCGGCGTGAAGCCGGCGGGGTCGAAGGCGCGGACGCGCAGCGTGGCCGATCCCAGCAGCTCCTGGGCTGCCCGGCGCACGGCCTCGGTCGCCGCCTGCCCGGCCATCATGGCGGCGGCGACGACGGCCACCCCCAGCGCCACCCCCATCACGGTCAGGCCGGTGCGCAGGGGCCTGGCAGCCAGGCTGCGCCAGGCGATCGCGGACAAGTTCACACGTTACAGGCCCAGCTCGGCCAGGCGCATGATCAGCGGCCGCGGCTCGTGGTCCGCCCGGCGGCCGAGCGAGATCGTCTCCAGGATCTCGCCGTCGCGGACGACCAGCACGCGATCGGCGTAGGCCGCCGCGCGCGCGTCGTGGGTCACCAGCACGATGGTCTGCCCCAGCCGGTCGCAGGAGTCCCACAGCAGGTCCAGGATCTCCGTGCCGGTCGTGAAGTCCAGGTTCCCGGTCGGCTCATCGGCCAGCAGGATGGCGGGACTCGGCGCCAGGGCCCGCGCCAGGGCGACCCGCTGCTGCTCACCGGCGGAGAGCTCGTCCGGCCGCTGACCTGCCTTGTCGACCAGCCCCACCAGCTCCAGCAGCTCGTCGACGCGCTCGCGTCGGTCGCCCAGCGTCTCGCCGGCGATCAGGAAGGGCAGCGCCACGTTCTCCGCCACGTTCAGCAGCGGGATGAGGTTGAAGAACTGGAAGACGAAGCCGGTCTTGGCGCGGCGGGTCAGCGTCGCGCGCTCCTCGTCGAGCTGGCTGATGTTGACCCCGTCGATCACCACCTCGCCGCTGGTCGGTCGGTCCAGGCCGCCCAGCAGGTGCAGCATCGTCGACTTGCCGGAGCCGGAGGCGCCCATGATGGCCACGAATTCGCCCTGCTCGACCGTGAGGGAGACGCCGCGCAGCGCGTCGGTGGAGCCGGCACGCAGCGGATAGCGCTTGACCAGGTCACGCGCCTCGAGGATCACCGGCATCGCCGGCAGTCTAGACGGACGGGTTGGACCGATCGGTGCCGGCTCGGCGACCGGTGGCTACAGGACGAAGCCGAGCAGCGAGCCAAGCACGGTCTCGAACAGCCCGCGCTCGGGCGCGGCCGCGGACTCGACCCGCAGCCCTGCGCCGGGTCGCGCGACCAGGCTCGCAGCCGACGCTGTGCCGTCGCCGGCGAAGGCCAGCGCCCTCACGGCGGCGCTCGACGCGCCGCCTGGCGCCACGGCCACCAGGGTGCCGCCGTCCATCGGCGATGACGCGCGCGGCGCGGCCGGCGCATCAACGTGCAGAGGCTTGGCCTGCGTCTTCGCGCGTGGCGCGTGATGGGCTGGGCTGGCGGCCACGCCACCCCCGCCGCCACCACCCGAAGGCGGCTGCGAGCCGCCGCCACCTCCGCCGCCGGGGGGAGGTGGCGGAGATGGGGCGGATGCGGACTGCATGAAGAGCTGGGTGTAGAAGCGCGGGCTGCGCTGCTTGCCAAGGAACATCACGTTGTCCTTGGCATAGGCGCCCACGCCGCCATGGGTGAAGCTCGGCTCCAGGATGTTGGCCCGGTGGCCGGGGGAGTCCATGAAGCCCTGGTGGATGGCGACCGGCGAATCGGCGTCGCTGTAGCCGTTGTTCCAGCCGATGTTCTCGCCGCCCCACCGGTACTGGAGCCCGTTGAGGTCATACCAGTGATAGACCTGCTGGCCGGTGCCCAGGATCGTGTGATCGAAGTAGTCGCGATCCACCTGGTCCTTGCTGCGCCATCGGGCCAGGCTGACCAGGGTGCCGTGCTGCTGCACGGCCCTGCGACCGTTGTTGACGCGGGCGCCGTTCATCAGCTGGAAGAGCGTCGCCTCGGCCGCGCCCTGCTGCCATCCGGTGGCCGGTGCGGGCGTGGAGGCCAGGAGCGCGGCCGCTACCAGCGCGATGCCCGCCAGCGCGGCGGCTCGCGCGACGGCGTGACGTGGGCTCCGGCTCCGATGAGCGGTCAATCCGGCGCGCTCCTTTCGGTGTCAGGCGTGCTCGGGAGCAGCCGCCACCGTACGACCGCCGATCGCGGATGGCACTAGCACGGTGGTCCGGCTGGGTCCCATGACCTGGGGGCCGATGGGGTCCGGGGTCAGGCATGACTTTCGACCCAGCGGGGCAGGCGGCGGATAATGGACACGGCCGAGTGCAGCAGCGTGAACGGAGGGCTCCATGAGCGAGCGTCCGGAGACCGTGGCAGCGCGCGAGTCGGCGGGTGCGCCGAATCCCGATCAGGGTGACGGCCCGTGGCCGAACGGCATGCCGTACACCGTCCAGTTCCCCGACGAAGATGGCAGCGCCGCGGACCTGGAGCATCCCGCCCCGCTGCCGCGGGTGGGCGACGTGGTGGAGTACATCGACGAGACCGGGGCCACCCACCGCTACCGGGTCCGGGAGGTTGTGCACACGCTGCAGACCACCTCCGCTCACCGTCCGCACGTCGCTGACGGACCCGCCTCCCCGCAGGCGATCGCGCGCGTCGCCGAGGGGGAGGCAGCGGAGCTCCCCGGCGAAGGTGGCGAGCTGCGCGCAGGCCTGCCGAAGGTCTATCTCGAGGCTGTCGACTGAGGCTTAGCGCGCCGTTAATGCGTGCTGGCTACCCTCACCGCATGGACAAGGTCCGTGTCCTGTTCGTCTGCACGCACAACTCGGCCAGATCGCAGATGGCGGAGGGCTTCCTGCGCGAGTACGGCGGCGACCGATTCGAGGTCCATTCGGCGGGGACCGAGGCCGCCACCGTTCGGCCGGAGGCGATCCGCGCCATGGCGGAGGCCGGCATTGACATCAGCGGTCACCGGAGCAAGACCGTCGAGCGCTTCCTGGGCGAGCCGTTCGACTGGGTGATTACGGTCTGCGACCAGGCGCGCGAAGCCTGCCCGACCTTCCCCGGCGCCGAGCAGACGGCGCACTGGGGATTCGATGATCCAACCGGCGCCCAGGGGGATGGGGAGGCGCGGATGGCTGTCTTCCGACGCGTGCGCGACGAGATCGCCCGAAGCGTCCGGATGTTCGCGCTCGCCGCCCGCAGGAACGATCTGCCGCAGCCCTAGCCGACCGTCCTGAACCAGCCGCCGCCGCTCGGACGGGTCCCTGTGCATCGGCGCCAGCGTGGCATATATTGACAACTGTCGATATAATCCTGGCGCGATGAAGGCAACCGACCCCGAGATCCAGATGCTGCAGGCCGTGGCCGACCCGGTCCGGCTGTCCATCCTCCGCCAGCTCGGTGGTTCCGATGATGCGGTCTGTGCTTGCGACTTCACCGAGTGCTGCACCGTCAGCCAGCCGACCGTGAGCCATCACCTGAAGGTCCTGCGCGACGCCGGCGTGGTCACCACCCGACGCCAGGGCACCTATATCTACTACCGCCTCGCCCCCGACTTCGCCCGACGCTGGGCCGACCTGAGCGCCAGCCTGGCCGGCCTGGTGGCGATCGCCTGAGATCCGAAGGAGCACGCCCATGACCCTGCCCAGCGACACCACCATTCATGACCAGGTTCGCGAGCGCTACGCCGAGTCCGCGCGACGGGTGACGGCCAGCAACACGGCCGCCTGCTGCGGCGAGGAGGGCATCGGGGCCGAGCTCTACAGCGCGTTGGACAGGGAGAGCCTGCCCGACGCGGCGGTGCTGGCCTCGCTGGGCTGCGGGAATCCCACGGCCGTTGCCGAGCTGCGCGAAGGTGAGCGGGTCCTGGACCTCGGCTCGGGTGGCGGAATCGACGTCCTACTGTCGGCGAAGCGGGTTGGTCCGACCGGCCGTGCCATTGGCCTGGACATGACCGATGAAATGCTGGCCCTGGCCCAGCGCAACGCCGCCGACGCCGGCGCGACGAACGTCGAGTTCCTGAAGGGCCAGATCGAGGCCATCCCGCTGCCGGCAGACTCGGTCGACGTCGTGATCAGCAACTGCGTGATCAACCTCGCAGCGGACAAGCCGGCCGTGTTCCGAGAGATTGCGCGCGTGCTGAAGCCCGGTGGGCGGATGGGGGTCAGCGACATCGTGGCCGACGACTCCCTCACCGCCGAGCAGCGGGCGGAGCGCGGCTCGTACGTGGGCTGCATCGCCGGGGCGCTGTCATTCGCCGAGTACGAGGCCGGGCTGCGAGCGGTGGGCCTGCGCGACATCAGCGTGACGCCAACCCACGCGGTGGCGGACGGCATGCACAGCGCCATCATCAAGGCCACCAAGGATGCGGCGGCAGCGCCATCGGTCAGCCTGTCCGGGGAGGCTGAGCTTCCGATGACGGCCGGCGGCTGCTGCGGAGGTGACGGCTGCTGCTGATCCCGGGTGGTGGGGTGGCCTACGGGGCTTGAACCCGTAACCTTCGGAGCCACAATCCGATGCTCTGCCAGTTGAGCTAAGGCCACCACGCAGATCGCTCGCACGCCGAAACAGGAATAGCACGACGCGGGCGCGAACGATAGTA
Source organism: Candidatus Limnocylindria bacterium (assembly GCA_036555005.1). Taxonomy (GTDB): domain Bacteria; phylum Chloroflexota; class Limnocylindria; order QHBO01; family QHBO01; genus DASSCW01. The sequence goes on from DATBME010000040.1 coordinate 6,465, forward strand.
CACCGCGCCGCCGCCCGGCTCTTGGAGAGGATCCGGCCGTTCGCTGGCGTTGCATCTGGGCACCGATGCAATGGCCAACGCAAGGTGCCCGGCGTACCCTGCGCTCCGCATGACCCGGACGACGTGGTTCGCCCTCAGCATCGCCGCCTTGCTGATCCTGGTGGCAGGCACCGCCCTGGGCACGCAGGCGCTGGGCCAGGGTCGCGGGGCGCCCGGCTTGGGGGAGCGCCAGGCAGACGCCGCAGGCTCGGAGGCGTTGTTCTCCCGCCTGGTGGATCGGCTGCACGCAGCCGGCGTTGAGACCTCGACCGAGGAGCTGGACAGCCTGGCCGACAGCTTCGGCGTCGGCGGCGCCGTTCGTATCGTCATCTGGGCCGATGCCACCGATGCCAGCGTCGACGAGATTGTCGCCATGCGCGAAGCGGGCGCCGGATGGGGCGAAATCGGCAGGACGCTCGGGGTGCGGCCGGGCCTGGGCTGGATGATGGGCGGACACGGCGGGCACCACGGGCGCGACCACGCCCCCGGCCAGCAGAAGCCCAAGCACCACGACGACCAGGACCGGGAGCCCGACGCCGCCGAGGCATCTCCGTCGCCCGCTGACTGAGCAGCCAGATCCCGAGAACCCGTCGAGCCGGCTGCCGGCCTATGCTGTTGAACCGATGACCCTCTATCAACTGGAAGGCCGTCCCCGCCTCGAGTCCCCCATCGTGATCGCCGCATTCGACGGATGGGTGGACGGCGGTCGCGCCGGCACACTGGCCGCCGGCACGCTGGCCGAGGGCGGCCGTCCGATCGCCACCTTCGATACCGATCGGATCTACGACTACCGCGCGCGGCGGCCGACGCTGCAGATCGTGAACGGCAAGCTCATGGACCTCGAGTGGCCGGAGCTGCGCCTGGTCGCCACACGCGTCGGCCAGCGCGACCTGCTGGTGCTGACCGGCGCCGAGCCGGATTACCTCTGGCGCCAACTGCAGACCGACGTGGTGGCGCTGGCCAGGCAGCTGGGCGTGGTGACCTGGGTCAGCCTGGGCGCCATCCCCGCCACCGTGCCGCACACGCGGCCGGTCCCCATCCTGGGCACGGCGTCGACGGCGGGCCTGCTGCCGGCCGACGTGCCGCAGGGGCCGGAGGGTGAGCTGCGGGTACCGTCCGCACTGGTCTCCGTGCTGGAGCTGGCCGTGACCACGGCCGGCATCCCGGCGCTGGGCTTCTTCGCCCAGGTGCCGCATTACGCCTCGGGCGCGTTTCCGAATGCCGCGGTCGAGCTCCTCGGCCGGCTGGGCACCTTCCTGGGGACCGATCTGCCGCTCGGCGACCTGCCGCAGCGGGCCCTCGAGACGCGAACGCTGCTGGATGCCGCGGTCTCGGCCGAGGAGCGAACGCGCTCCTACGTCGAACGGCTGGAGGCGATGGCCGACGAGGCGCGACTGCCGGCCGGCGACGAGCTGATCGCCGACATCGAGCGCTTCCTGCGCGACCGCGGAGGCAGCTCGGACGACGGGGGCGGGCTGCCGAACTAGGCTCGCGACCCGCCCACGGCCCGTAGCACCAGCAGCACCAGCGCCGATCCCAGCACCGCCACCAGGATGGCGCCCAGCAGCCCGCCGGCCGCGTCCTGGTCGAGCACCTCGGTCCAGATCCAGCCGCCCAGCAGGCCGCCGACGATCCCGACCGCCGTGGTGCCGATGCAGCCCATCCGTTCGCGCCCCGGCACGAACCAGCCAGCCATCGCCCCGGCGATGAGGCCGATTAGGACCCAGAGGAACGGGTTCAGGCCTTCGGGCACGTCGCGCGCATGCTACGACGCGACCGGGTCGAACGGGGCGGTGAAATCGGCGAGCACCGCCCCATTGCGGACCGTGGCCGGGAACGCCACCAGCGACGGCCCATCGGCATCGAAGGGGGTGCCCTCGAAGGTCCAGGTGGCGTCATCGCAGTCCCTCAGCCGATCCCCGCTGATCTGCAGCGGGCAGTCGCCCGTCGGGCTCCAGGCGCCCACCACCGAGTAGCCGCCGCGTCCCGGCAGCGGCGCGACCACCACCGTGTAGCCCACCAGCTCGTCCCGCACCACCTCGCCGGGGAAGCCATGGCTGTCGTTCAGCAGAATCTCCACCCGCTGCGGCCCCTGGTCCGCGGCGGCAATCGAGAGCAGCGGGTAGCGCGCGTCGTCCCGCGGATCGGCAAGGCTGAAGATGAGCGGTCGGACCAGCAGCGTGATGCCCAACAGGATCAGCACCGCCACCAGCGCCAGCACCGCGTAGCGGCCGACGGGCACCGGCTCGCGGTCGCGGTCAGTGGCCACCGGCCGGCTCCAGCTCGAGCAGGATGGCGCCGGTCACGTTGACCAGCACCGTCCCGTTGCGCCGCGCGGTGCGGGCCTCGATCCCACGTCGCACCAGCGTGGCATGACCGTGCACCCAGAGCGGTGGCGCGAGACGGTCCAGCAGCCAGCGGAAGGCGCCAAAGCCGCGGTGCGCATGGTCCGGCGCATCGTTCAAGCCGCGGGGCGCCGCGTGGGTCAGCACCAGCAGCGGCCGCCGCACGGCCGCGCCCGGCCAGGCGCGCAGCGCGCGGCGCCACATGGCGTTGCCCGAGACCTGCTGCTCGGTGCGGGCGCGGCCGTGCGGCGCGTAGCGTGGTGCGCCAGAGAAGGGCAGCAGGCGCAGACCAGCCTCGTGGTGCACCCGCCCGTCCGCCAGCACCTCGGGCACGTGCTCCCGCTCCGCATCGGCCCAGGCCGCCCCGACATCGTGGTTGCCGCGCACGTAGAGCAGCGGCGCGGCGAAGGCATCGGCCAGGAAAGCGAGGTAGGAGGGCTCCAGGTCGCCCGCGCCCAGCACCAGGTCGATGCCCCCCAGCGCCTGACGGGTGGCGGCCCGCTCCAGGGCGGGATCGACCTCGTCCGAGACGGCCAGCAGCCGGATCGGCCGGCCCTCGCGGCCGACGAAGGCGGCCGGATCGGGCCATGGCAGGCGCAGGCGGTCGGTCACTCGACCTCCTCGATCGTCTCGCTCTCGCCGGTCAGTGCCTCACGGCGCAGCTCGTCGACGCTGGTCCGGTGCTCGGCGGTGCGCGACTGGCGTCCGCTGGCGGCCTGCCGCAGCTCATCGGCCCCGGTCAGCAGGGTGGCCGCATCGCTGTGCCGGCCGTGCGCGGCGCCGGGCTGGACGCCCGACACCAGCAGCTCGGTGACTTCGCCATCGACGGCAACGGCACCCGCCCGACGGGCGGCGGCCACGCGGTTGTGGCCGTCCGCCACGTAGTAGTCATCACCGACCTGCAGCAGCTCGACCGCCGGCAGCACCGAGAGCTGGTCGTTCGCCCGGCGGATGCGGTCCCAGCGCGCCCGCCAGTTGCGGCCGCGCAGGCGCGGCAGGGGCAGGAAGTCGGCCGTGTTCTGCGAGGGATGGCGCGCCGTGCCCACGATCCGCTCGATCGGCACCACGTGCAGCCCGCGCGGGCGGCGCAGGGCGGTGGTGGCGGCCGGATAGCGGTCGTACAGGGAGGGCAGGAGCGGCGCCTCTCGCCGCAGGAGCCCACGACGCAGCATGCTGGAGAACCTTGCGGTGTGCACTATGATGGCAGCCTCGCGGCGTCCACCCATCCGCTGCTGGGTTCGCGCCTTGCCTGGAGGATGATGACGACATGGCGACCGTGACCTTCGATCACGTGTACAAGCGCTACAGCGCTGACGTCGTGGCGGTCAACGACCTGAACCTGGAGATCGCCGACGGAGAGTTCCTGGTGCTGGTGGGCCCATCGGGCTGCGGCAAGACGACGGCGCTGCGCTGCGTGGCCGGCCTGGAGACCATCACCGAGGGCAAGCTGCTGATCGGCGACCGCGTCGTCAACGACGTGGCTCCCAAGGACCGGGACATCGCCATGGTCTTCCAGAGCTACGCGCTGTACCCGCACATGTCGGTCTACGACAACCTCGCCTTCGGCCTGAAGCTGCGCAAGACCCCCAAGGCCGACATCGACCGGCGCGTCAAGGAGGGGGCGGCGATCCTGGGCCTGGACAAGTTCCTGGACCGCAAGCCCAAGGCGCTCTCCGGTGGCCAGCGGCAGCGCGTGGCGCTGGGCCGCGCCATCGTGCGCGAGCCGGCCGTGTTCCTGATGGACGAGCCGCTCTCCAACCTGGACGCCAAGCTGCGCGTCCAGACGCGCGCCGAGATCGCGCGCCTGCACCAGCGCCTGGGCACCACCACCGTCTATGTCACCCACGACCAAGTCGAGGCCATGACCATGGGGGACCGCATCGCGGTCATGCGCGACGGTGTGCTGCAGCAGGTGGGCACCCCCCAGGAGCTCTACGACAACCCCGTCAACGTCTTCGTGGCAGGGTTCATCGGCTCGCCGGCCATGAACTTCGCCACCGTCAAGGCCACCGAGGGTGAGGACCTGATGCTGGGCAGCGCCAAGCTGGTGCTGTCGGGCAAGGCCGCCCAGGCGGCGGCCAACCGGCCGCGCGGCAGCGATCTGCTGATCGGATTCCGGCCGGAGCACCTGGACATCGCCGATGGGAGCGGCGACGTCGTGCGCATCCCCGCCCGGGTGGACGTGGTCGAATACCTCGGCAACGAGGAGCTGATCCACGCCCAGACCGAGGGCAGCGAGATCGTCGCACTGGTTCCGTCCGAGCGCCAGGTCAAGCCTGGGCAGGACATCGAGCTGGGCGTGCCGCTCGAGAAGCTGCACGTCTTCGATCCGGAGACGGAGCAGGCGCTGGTCTGACAACCGAATAGGCGGCACGGCCGATCTGGCCGGGCCGACGGACGGAACCCGAGCTCGTCCGTAATCTATCGAAGCACTTGCTGGCTCGCCACGTGCACATGTGGCCCGCGGGAGCCGAGCACGATTGTGGAGGAGCTTGCATGACCGGGCGATTGAGATATCTGGCGGCTGTCGTCGCCACCATGCTGGTGCTGGTGGCCTGCAGCAGCCCATCGAGCACTGGCGGTGCGGGGACTGGTGGCTATGTCTTCCAAGGAGCCGACGGCGCCATCAACACCCAGTTTGGCAACGGCGGTGACTGCCTCTTCACCGATCCGCCCGGCTGCTTCCTGCATCACCAGGCCAGCTTCATGGCCGGCGAGGCCGGCTTCTTCCAGACCAACTTCCCCGATGTCGCCGTCTCCGGCGAGACGTACGACTTCTTCTCGATGCCACCCATCGAATTCGACGGCATCACCACGTCGGCCGACCTCATCGGGATGTTCAATGACACCCCCCAGGCGGCGTCACTGATGCGTTACCTGGTCACCGCCGAGGCACAGGCGATCTGGCCGTCGCGCGGCGGTGCCGTGACCGCCAACTCCGCGGTCCCGCTGGATGTCTATCCCGACGAGGTAGCGAGGGGAACGGCTGAGGCACTGATCAACGCCGAGACCGTGCGCTACGACGCGTCGGACAGGATGCCAGCGGAAATGGAGGCCGCCTTCCGCGCCGGGATCTTGGAATACATCCAGAACACTGGCAACCTGGACAGCATCCTGAGCAACCTGGACTCGACGCGCGAGACGGCGTATGCCGAAATCGGGACCGCGGATCCGCCGGCCGCCAGCGCACCCCCGGCTGATGACACCGGCCTGGGCGGCGAGATCAACATCCTGGCTGTCTGGGCGGACGCCGAGCAGGAGACCTTTGAGGCGGTCATCGCCCCATGGGTTGAGCGTACCGGCGTAACGGTGGAATACGAGTCCACGCGCGACATCAACGCGACCCTCCTCACGCGCATCGAGGGCGGCAATCCGCCCGACGTGGCTGGACTCCCCGGCCCCGGCGCGATGGCGCAGTTCGCCCGCGACGGCACCCTGTTCTCGCTCGAGAACGTGATCGACACGGAAGCGATGGCCCAGGAGTGGAATGAGGGAGTGGTCTCCGCCGGCAGTGTGGACGACCACATGGTCGGTGTGTTCATCAAGGCCAGCCCAAAGGGCTTCATTTGGTACAACCCGCAGCGCTTCGAGGAGGAGGGCTACGAGGTGCCGGCGGACTTCGAGGGCCTTGATGCGCTGGTCGAGCAGATCAAGTCGGACGGCACCACGCCGTGGGGCATCGGCCTGAACAGCGGGGCCGGGTCAGAGGGATGGCCCGGAACTGACTGGATCGAGGACTTCGTCCTGCGCCAGTCCGGGCCGGAAGTGTACGACGCCTGGTGGCAGGGCACCCAGGCGTGGAACTCGCCCGAGATCAAGGAGGCATTCGAAGCCTTCGGCAAGTGGTCCACCTGACAATCAGCTGACTCTACGGGCCGGCTCCGGCCGGCCCGTAGTCCATCACATCTCGAACCCGCGGCGCGAGCAGGAGGAGGAGGATGGAGCTCGGCACCCTGGGCATCGCCCTGGTGGTGGTGATCGGTGTCCCGCTCATCACGGCTGGCTACGCCTTCCTCGCCGAGCGCCTGCTGAAGGTCCTGCCGGAGCGCAGGCGGGCGAGCTACCGGCCATGGCTCTGGCTGGCGCCGGGCTTCGCCTTCCTGATCGCGTACCTCATCTATCCCACCATCTCGACCTTCTTCCTGAGCTTCCAGAACCGGAACTCGACGGAGTTCGTCGGCCTGGAGAACTACACCCGCCTGTTCGGCCAGAGCAGCTTCTGGCAGACCCTTCTCAACACCGGCCTGTGGATCGTGTTCTTCGCCGGCATGGTGGTGGTCGTGGGACTGATCATCGCCGTGCTGGCCGATCGCGTCCGCTACGAGTCGATCGTCAAGGCCATGGTCTTCGTGCCGCTGGCCATCAGCTTCGTGGCGGCCGGCGTCATCTGGAACTTCCAGTACGACTTCAGCCCGACCCGCGGCTCGCTGAACGCCGGGCTGGGCATCATCGGCATCGAGCCCCAGTCGTGGATGACCGAGTGGCCGCGCAACACCTTCATGCTGATCCTGGTCGGCATCTGGATGTGGGTCGGCTTCGCCACCGTCATCCTGTCGGCCGGCCTGAAGGGCATCTCGACGGAACTGCTGGAGGCGGCGCGCATGGACGGCGCCACTGAGCTCCAGGTCTTCTTCCGCATCATCCTGCCGCTGCTCGCGCCGACGGTGGCGGTGGTGGCCACCACCATCGTCATAACGGCGCTGAAGACGTTCGACATCGTGTATGTCATGACCAACGGCCAGTTCGGCACGGAGGTCATCGGCACGGCGTGGTACCACGCCCGTTTCGTTGCCCGCGATGCGGGCATCGCGGGGGCCATCGCCATCATCCTGCTGCTGACCATCATCCCGGTGATGCTGATCAACATCCGCCGCTTCCAGGCCCAGGAGGCCATCCGATGACCGACCTCCCGAGTGGCCAGACACCGGCTCCGGCGATCAATATGGGCGACGCGCGAGTCGAGGCGCCACCCCGCGCCGAGACGATGCCGGGCGGCGGTGGGGGCTGGTTCAGCCGTACGGCACTGCACGCCGTCCTGGTCATCGTCTGCCTGATCTGGCTGCTGCCCACAGTCTCGCTCTTCGTCAGCTCCCTGCGCCCCGCCAATGAGGTGCTGACCACCGGCTGGTGGAACGCCTTCCGGCTGCCGTTCGAGTTCACGCTCGACAACTATCGGGAGGTGCTGACCGAGAACAACATGGCGCAGAGCTTCCTCAACAGCCTGCTGGTCACCATCCCCGCCACCGTCATCCCGATCCTGGTGGCGGCGTACGCGGCCTACGCCTTCGCCTGGATGGACTTCCCGGGCCGCAACGCGCTCTTCATCGTGGTGGTCGGGCTGCTGGTCATCCCGCTGCAGTCGGCCCTCATCCCGGTCCTGCAGCTCAGCACCAACATCGGCGTCACTGGCTCGTTCCCCGCTGTCTGGCTGGCGCACACCGGCTTCGGCCTGCCATTCGCCATCTTCCTGCTGCGCAACTTCTTCGGGCAGCTGCCCAAGGAGATGTTCGAATCGGCCTACCTCGACGGAGCCTCACCGACCACCGCCTTCTTCCGGCTGGTGCTGCCGCTGTCGGTGCCAGCCATCGCGTCGCTGGTCATCTTCCAGTTCATGTTCGTCTGGAACGACCTGCTGGTCGCCCTGATCCTGGTGGGCGGCACGGCTGATGTGGCGCCGATGACGGTCACGATCGCCAACCTGGTGAACTCGCTGGGCCAGGGCTACCACCTGCTGACCGCCGCGGCGTTCATCAGCATGATCCTGCCGCTGATCGTGTTCTTCAGCCTGCAGCGCTACTTCGTGCGCGGCATCCTGGGCGGGTCCGTCAAGGGCTGAGAAGAGGGCTGCTCAGGCCATTCGGGTCAGGATCGACTCGCGGTCGAAGGCCCATGAGCCGATGGCCAGGGCGGCCCCGATCAGCCCGGCCACCAGCAGGTCGCCGAAGATCACCTGCTCGAGGGTGAAGGTCGGCTGGCCGGCGAAGAACTGCGCCACCGCGATGGCGATGATCGGGATCACCACGAAGCCGCCAATCTGCTGCGCGGCGCGCGGATCGCTGACCCGGCTGCTGACCACGATCCCCAGCAGCACGCTGAACAGGCAGATCAGCGGCACCAGCGTCGCCATGGCCAGGATCCAGACGTCGTTGAACACGAAGCGCGTCAGGGCTGGAGCGGCGATCGCGCCATTGATCAGCCCGTAGGCGACGTACACCACCCAGGTGGCGGTCACGGCGGGCAGCGCGGCGGCCAGGGCCTTGCCGGCCAGCAGCTCCGGGACCTCGAGCGGCGTGGCCAGCTGGGGCTCCAGCGAGCGCGCGACCTTCTCGCCGATCACCGACTGCGTGGCGATCGCCATCGGCACCATGGCCGGGATCAGGAGGAAGTAGGCCATGAAGTTCAGCACGATGAAGGCCTGGGCCGCCGTCTTGACATTCACGTCCGGGAAGTTGGCGAGGTACTCGCTGATCTGATCGATCTGCTCCGGATTCAGGCCGTTCTGCTCGATGACCCAGACCAGGCCGGTCGGGATGGCGGCGAAGATCACCGCCGGCAGCACCACCGCACCCAGCAGCAGCCGGTTGCTGAGCAGGTCGCGGCACTCCTTGACGAACACGGCCCACACGAAAGCCAGCCTCATCGGCCAACCTCCACCTCGGGCAGGACCCGAATGTCGCGCACGCCGGCTTCGCCGACCAGCTCCAGGTAGACCTCTTCCAGGGTGGCGGCCTCCTCGGTCACGCCGGTGATTCGCGCGCCCGCGCCCACCAGCGCGCTGATCACATCGGGCGTCTCGCGATGCGGATCCTCCAGCTCGACCAGGAGCGCGCCCTCGCGCGGCTGCGCGGCGCGCACGTATGCCAAGCCGGCCAGGGTGTCGAGGAACGACTCCGGCCCCCGGGCGCCGTTCAGCTCGACCCGCACCGAGGGTCCGCGGCCGTTCCGGCGCAGGGCGGCCGGCGTGTCCACCCGCAGCAGCGTGCCGCGCATGATCGCGATCCGGTCGCAGAGCCGCTCGGCCTCGTCCAGGTTGTGCGTGCAGACCACGATCGAGCGGCCCAGCTCGCGCAGGGTGGCCACGAAGTCGCGCACCGTCTTGGCGGCGGACGGATCGAGCCCGCTGGTCGGCTCGTCCAGGTAGATGACCTCCGGCTCGTGGAGCAGGGCGCGGGCGATGGCGATCTTCTGGCGCATCCCCTTGCTGAAGCCGCCCGCGCGCCGATCGGCATGCTCGCTCATGCCCACCACGCCCAGGTAGCGATCGATCGCGTCCCGCAACCGGGCGCCGGTCAGGCCGTAGAGGCGCCCGTAGTACGCGAGGTTCTGGCGAGCGGTCAGCTTCTCGTGCAGGCCCGGCGACTCGGTCAGGACGCCGGTGATGGCCCGGATCCGGGCCGATCCCTCCCCCAGCGGATGACCGTTGACGGTGGCCGTGCCCTGGGTTGGGGCGATGAGCCCCGCGAGCATGCGGATGGTGGTCGTCTTGCCCGCGCCATTGGGCCCGAGCAGCCCGAAGATCTCGCCATCACCAACCTCGAAGGACAGGTCGTGGACGGCGGTCAGCTGCCGGAAGTCCTTGCGCAGGCCGTCGGCGACGATCACCGCCCGGAATCCTAGCCGGGTTGCGCAGCGCTCGCGTCGGTACCTTCGGGCACCGCGGTAGGATCGGTCCCATGGAGGAGCGCACCACGGGCAGTACCCGCGCATTCGTGGGAAAGCTGATCTCGGTCCGCGTCGACGAGGTCGTGCTGGCCAACGGCCATGTCGCCACCCGTGAGGTCGTCGAGCATCCGGGAGCGGTCGGGATCCTGGCCTGGGACGGCGCGCGCCTGGCCATGGTCAGCCAGTGGCGGCACGCCACCGGGCGCGAGATGCTGGAGATCCCGGCGGGCACGCTCGACCCCGACGAGAAGCCGCGCGCCACCGCCGAGCGCGAGCTGGGCGAGGAGTGCGGCCTGGCCGCCGACGCCTGGGAGCAGGGTCCGTCGTTCTTCACCGCGCCCGGTTTCTGCACGGAGCGCCTGACGCTGTTCCTGGCCACCGGCCTGCATGCCACCGAAGCCACAGCGCCGGACGACGAGCTGCTGGAGCGCTCCTGGATGAGCCTGCCCGATGCGATGGCCGCGGTGGACGACGGCCGCGTGATCGACGCCAAGTCGGTGGCCGGCATCCTGTGGCTGGCCCATCGCCTGGCGACCGCCAACTCGCCTGCCTGACCCGATCCGGCACGCGGCTTGCGATCGGCCCCGCCCGATGGCAACCTCCGAGCCCAGCCTGGACCCGGTCGCATCGGCCGAGGAGGCGGGCATGCGCTACGTCACCGACGCCAGTCCGGGAATCCGGCGCCGGCGCGCGGGGCGCGGCTTCAGCTACATCGGCCCTGACGGCGAGCGCATCGAGGACGCGGAGCACGTGGCCTGGATCAAGTCGCTCGCCATTCCGCCAGCCTGGACCGATGTCTGGATCTGCACCTCGCGACGGGGCCACCTGCAGGCCACCGGACGCGACGCCCGCGGCCGCAAGCAGTACCGCTACCACCCCGACTGGCGGGCGGTGCGCGACGAGGCCAAGTACGGGCGCATGATCGCCTTCGGCCAGGCGCTGCCGGCGATCCGCGAGCGGGTCGATGCCGACCTGCGACGGCACGGCCTGCCGCGGGAGCGCGTCCTGGCGGCCGTGGTCCGGCTGCTGGAGAAGACGCGGATGCGGATCGGCAACGAGGAGTACGCGCGCGACAACCGCTCGTACGGCCTGACCACGCTGCGCGACCACCATGCCGAGGTGGGCACCACCCGGATTCGGTTCCGCTTCCGCAGCAAGGGTGGCAAGGTCAGCGACGTGGAGCTGACGGATGCGCGCCTGGCCCGCCTCGTGGCACGCTGCCAGGAGCTGCCCGGGCAGGAGCTGTTCGCCTACCTGGATGCGAACGGCGAGGTGCGCTCGATCGGCTCCAGCGACGTGAACGACTACCTGCGCGAGATCACCGGGCAGGACTTCACCGCCAAGGACTTCCGCACCTGGTCGGGCACCGTGCTGGCCGCCTGGGCCCTGGAGGAGCTCCAGGCGGTGGACTCCGAGTCGCAGGCCAAGCGCAACGTGGTGCGGGCGGTGGAGCAGGTGGCCGAGTGGCTGGGCAATACGCCCGCCGTCTCGCGTCGCTCCTACGTCCACCCCGCCGTGATCGATGCGTACCTGGACGGCGACGTGGTGCGGGATGCTCGCCAGACCGCCGAACGGAAGCTGCGCGAGGACCTGGGTCGCCTCACGCCGCAGGAGGCGGCGGTGCTGGCGCTGCTGCGCCAGCGGCTGCGCGACGAGGAAGCTGCCCGGTCCTAGCCGGTCAGCGCCGGGCTATGCCGCGTCGAGCCGGCGCAGGGCGCGCTGGTAGTCCTCGTTCTCGGGCTTCAGGAAGACGGCCATGCGCAGGTGCCGTCGCCCGGCGGCCGGGTTCCCCAGCCGCACGTGCGACAGGCCCAGGCCGAAGTGGGCGTAGTGGGCCAGCGGATCGGCGTCGACCATGGCCTGGAACTGCTCTGCCGCGCGATCGTGCGCGCCCTGGTCGAAATAGGCGCGCGCCAGCGCCTCGACGATGGAAGCCTTGCCCGGCTCAAGCGCCAGGCAGCGCTCCAGCAGGACGGCCGCGGCGCCGGGATGGTGCTCGGTCAGCAGCTGCGAGCCACGGCGGAACAGCTCGTAGGCCGATTCGCGCTCGTCGGGATCCATGGGCAGCGGCCTAGGCGCGCAGGTCGATCCGCTCGAGGCGCGGGTTCTCGGTGCGGCCCGGGATGCGGCCGCGCTTGGCGATGGGGCGGCCGTCGATCTCCTTCAGGTCGCCGGTGAAGTCGATGGGACTGGCATCACTGATCGCCGATCCGACTGCGAACGAGTCGACCGGTGCGCCGGCCTCCTTGAAGTAGCCGATCCGCTCCGTGTCCAGGCCGCCCGAGACCACGATGCGCACGTGCTGGTGCCCGGCCTGGTCGAGTCGCGAGCGGACCTCCTTGACCAGGTCGGCGGTGACCCGACCTCGCTCCGCGGGCGTGTCCAACCGGACGCCCCACAGCCGCTCGCCCAGCGCATCGGCCACCCGGACCGATTCCTCCGCCTCGTCCTTGAAGGTGTCGACCAGCGCGATGCGGGGCACGTCCGGCTCCACGTGGCGGTCGAACGCCTCGACCGCCCGGACCGTGTCGCCGAAGATCAGGATCAGCGCGTGGGCCATGGTGCCGGTCGGCGCCAGGCCGGCCATCCGTGCCCCGGCCGGCGTCGACACGCCGATGCAGCCACCGATCACGCTGGCGTAGTCCATCTGGTCGGCGACCGACGGATGCACGTGCCGGGCGCCAAAGCCGATCACCGGGATCGGCGCCGCCACGTCCACGATGCGACGCGCGGCGGTCGCCCAGCCGGTGCACTGCGACAGGATGCCGAGCAGGGCGGTCTCGTACAGGCCGAAGGCGGAGTAGCGGGCCGTGATGCGCATCACGACCTCCTTGCCGGCGATCCGGTCGCCGTCCTGCAACGACTCCACGATCGGCTCAGGCTCCAGCTCCTTGCCATTGGCCAGGATCTCGCGCAGGTAGGCGAGCGACTCCTCCGCGCCGCACAGGATGGCGTCCTCCCGGGCGAACAGCTCCATGGACACCACCGGGTCGAGCTGCTCGGCGGCCAGGATGCGCCGCGCCCGCTCGAAGTAGATGTCCGCCGTATCGCCGGACAGCACGTCGGCCGCCGTGTGGAAGCGGGAGCGGACGGGGCTGGTGCGCGTCATGGGCGAGCAGTGTACCGGTCGACACGAGTGACTCCCGGGCGACGCGCCATGCGGATGCCGAGCACCAGCAGCAGGCCGGCGACGATCACCACTGACGCGAGGCGCACGGCGCCGTCGATGGCCGCGTGATCCATCCGCTCGGAGGCGTCCGCGATCAGGTCCGCCGCCGCGACCAGGTCGCCAGCCGCGAACAGGGAACGCGCTTCGGCCAACGACGCCTCCGGAGTGGTGCCGCCCAGCAGCCCGATATCCTCGAGCGTCGGGCGCTCGGCCGCCGCCTGCCGTCGCGCGGCGACGTACGCCGCCACCACGGCCTCCTCCGACTCCAGCTCCCGGTATGCGGACTCGCCGCCGCCGGCACGCTGGTACTCGGCGCGCAGCCGCTCCGGCGCGATCAGGCCGGCAGCGTCCAGGCTCGCCAGCAGCGCGTCGCGATCGGCCAGCCAGCCGGTGGCGTCGGTGATGGCCGCCCGCGCGTCGTCGAAGCGCCACCCGGCCATCGCCAGGCGCACCGGGTCCGGCGTTCCCCAGCTGCCCGCCGCGGCCGCCAGCTGGTCGTGGGCAACACGTGCCTCGCGGCGGGCCGCCAGCTGGCGGGCACTGGCTTCGTCCAGGATCCAGCGCCGGAAGATCGGCTCCACGTCGGCGTCGCTCACCGCCTCCAGCTGGTCGAGAAGGTGCCGCGAGTCGACTGGCACGGGAACAGCAGCCGGCGTCGTCGGCGCCTCGTCGAACGGCGGCCGGTATCCGTCAAGTCCGGCGCCCATCCGCTGCCAGGCCAGCTGCAGCTTCTCCTCCCCCACGGCGCGGGCGATGGCATCGGCCGCTGCCCAGGCGGCCGCGTAGGCGTACCGCTCCTGTGCCGGGCTCGCCCGGCCGGCGCCCCAGCTGACCAGTGGGAAGGCCGCCTCGTCGCGGGCGCGCGCGTCCCGGTCCGGATCGAAGGGCAGCTCGACCGCCAACGCATTCGCGACCCTGGCAGCCGCGTGAGAGGCGAAGCCTTCTCTGATCCACCGATCACCGGCCAGCGTGGCGGGCAGCCACAGGTGGGCGACCTGGTGCAGGACCGTGAAGGCGGGCTCGGTGTAGCCGATGGCGATGTCGACGTCGGTGGCCGCCGGCTCACGCAGCACCGACTCCGCCTCGGGCAACGACTCCACG
>DATBME010000013.1:0-11877 GCA_036555005.1 Candidatus Limnocylindria bacterium
CTGCACGGCCCGCCACAGGCGACCGTTCCCAAACCGCGCAGCCAGCCGCTCCAGCGACCAGCGCAGCTCCTCCCAGCGTGCCGCCTGCGCCTCGAAGGCCGGCAGCTGGCGGCTGGCCGGATCGGCCAGGCGATCGAAGACGAGGCCGATGGATCCCACCCGCGGCTCCTCCGCCTCTCCCAGCCGGCGGGCACGGGCTGCCTGCTCCAGCCGGCCGAGCAGCAGGCGCGCGATCCAGTCCGGCTCCACGGCGGGTGCCGGGAAGGCCAGCTCCACGCCGAAGGCGGGCGCGTCCTCCAGCTGCAGCCGCAGGGCGGCGCGGCCGGGGGCCAGGTGGCGGGCGCGGAGCGCCTCGCACAGCTCGGCGCAGGCGCGGCGCAGGGCCAGGGCGATGGCCCCCACTCCCTCCAGCGGTGGGTCGAAGGCGATCGTGCGGACCAGGCGCGCCGGGCGTCGCCGCGGGGCCAGCGGACGCGGGTCGTCGCCGCGGGCCAGCAGCTGGAGCCGCTCGCCGATGACCCCGAACTGGGCGCCGACCGCGGAGCGCGGCAGCGTGGCCAGCTGGCCCATGCCGGTCAGCCCGAACAGCGCGAAGCGCTGCCGCGTGGCCGGATCGGCGGGGAGCAGCTCCAGCGGCAGCTCCGCCAGCTCCCCACGCGCCAGCGCGCGAAAGGCAGCCGGGGCGTCGGGGCGCTCCGGCTGCGCCAGCCGCGCGGCCAGCACCGCCAGCCAGCGGTTCTCCCCCGCCCCGACGCGGACCGGCAGCGGGCACACCTCCCGGCACAGCGCCACCGCACGCGCCGCGATGCGACGCTCCTCGCCGAGCAGCGGCCCCAGGCCGGTGATGTCGACCAGCGCCACGCCCATCGCCACCGGCTCGACGCGCGGGGAGAGGTCGTCCAGCCGATCGAGCATCGGCTCCCAGGGCGCCGTCTCCGCATCCGGCCGGCGCAGGTCCGGCCAGACCAGGGCCAGCAGCCGGGTCATGCGCTCGCTCCAGGCCACGCCGCGGCCGGGATCTGACGGATACCAGCCCAGGTGGTGGTATGCCGAGCCTCGGCTGCCGAAACATCGGTAAATCTATGCCCCAGCCTGCGAAAACGGGACCATTCCCGGTTTACCACTCCTCCAGTTAGTAAGCGGCGGAGTCCGGGCCGGCGTTGAGTCATGCGCCCACCACCTGGAGCGACGGCGGCTCGAGCGTGGCATCCGGTGCGGCCGGTACCACCAGGGGGCGAGCGGCCGCGCGCAGCAGGGCATCGGTCCGCCGGCCTTCGGCGAAGTACAGGTCCAGCTCCGCCTGGCTGCCGGCCAGCGCCCAGCGCTGGCGCGTGACGGTGGCCTCCACCCGCTGCCCGACCAGGTCCCCGCCGGCCGCCAGCCAGGCCTGCCGTCGCAGCGCCACCCGCACGCCGGCCACCCGGCCGGCCGCCTCGCGCCCGCTCCCGGCCAGCAGCAGCGTCACGCCACCGGACCGCACCAGCAGGCCCGCCAACCGGTCCAGGCCGCGTTCCAGGCCGCGCGGCAGGAGGTTATCGGCCAGGTCCAGCACCATCGCGTCGATGCGGCCCTCGCGGGCCAGCCAGCCGGCCAGCTCCACCGCCTCGCCGGCATCGGCGGGGCGAACGACCAGCAGCCAGGTCAGGTCCACGCCCAGCCGGGAGGCGGTGGCCGGGTCCAGGCTGCCCGCCGGGTCCAGGTAGGCGGTCAGCCCACCGGACGCCTGGCAGGCGGCCAGCGTGCCGAGCGCCAGGCTAGTGCCCCCGCTCCCCACCGGCGCATCGATCAGCGCCAGTGCGCCGCGTGGCCAGCCGCCCGTCCCCAGGGCACGATCGAGGTCCGGCTGGCCGGTCGGCAGCGCTGGCCGCGGAGGCATCGGTCCGGAAGGCTCCACGCCGCGCCGCAGGCCATGGTCGCGCAGCGCATCCAGGAGCTCGGGGAGGGGTCGGACGGGCCGTGATCGATCGGTCTGCACCATCATGGCCCAACCGATGATAGAACAGATGTTCTAGTTTGGGAAGGGGCCAGACCCCCTGCTATACTCGCCGACGGCCGGCAACCCGACCCGCCCGCGCCCGAACCGTGGGGATGTAGCTCAGCTGGGAGAGCACTGCGTTCGCATCGCAGGGGTCAGGGGTTCGAGTCCCCTCATCTCCACCACTTATTCTCCACTCGACCCGGAACGAGGCGCTGCTTCCCGTTCCGTTTACTCTCGAGCGGAGTACAACAGCGCCGATGGGCGCCGGGACGCCACTCCCCACACCCAGGATGAGTGAGAAGGCGCACGAACAGGGCCTCTCACCGGCACAGGACCCACTGCCGCGCCCATGTACTCACGCCCTGAGTACGGCTCACGGTCCTGGCCCTGGCCCGATAACAAGCGTGGCCCAACAGCATGCCCGGCACGCCGACCCCCGGGCGGCCGTGCGCTAGAAGGGCAGCGCGGGAGCACCCTCGGTGACCTGGTCGGACGGCGGCGGGCTGACGTCCACCGTCTCGCCGTAGCCCGAGAAGGTGACCAGCAGGCCAAACGTGCCGAGCTCCCCGGCATCCAGGTCGGTCGACACCTGCGTCAGCTGCAGGGTCTCGCGATCGAACTGCAGGTCCAGCACCAGCCCGTCGCCGAGCATGTCGCCCACGTCGACGCCGAACGCCTGGAGCCCATCGGGCAGCGCCTCGGTCGGGATGGTGAGCCGTACCGCGTAGCAGGTGCGATCGCCGCAGTTGACGTCGGCCAGCTTCTCGGTCTCGACTCCCTCGTCGTCCAGGAAGTCGCGGATCTCGGCAAAGGCACTGCTGGGATCGGCCGGCAGCTCGCCGGTTTCGGTGGTCGTCTTCGAGTACGTGTCGCCGGTGAGGCTGCTCTTGACGTAGGAGTCGGTGCCGATCTGCAGCACCTCGCCGCTCAGGTCGAACAGGGCCGGCACCTCGAAGGTGAGGCGGCCCTCCTCGTTCTCGACATCGAAGTCGCCGCTGGCGGTGGTGCCTTCGAGGTTGAACGAGCCACCGGACTCGGGAATGGTGACGTTGCCGGCCAGGGTCAGGTCCATGTGGAAGCTGGTGGCGTCAGCGGTCGCCTCCATGCCCTGGCTGATGATCTCGACCGGGTCGTTGATGGCGGGAGTGGTGGGGCCGCCACAGGCGGCGACCGCTGCGGTCAGCAGCACGGCCGCGGGCGTGAGTCGACGAAGCAAGGGTTCCTCCGGGGTCTGTCGGGCGCGTCTCCTCGCGCCGCGCGTCGGCCCACGATCCGTGGCACGCGCAGCCGGCAGGATACCTTCGACCGACGAAAGCCGCACACGGGACTCCCTGGCGGAGCCTCGGTGACGATCGGGTAGGGTTAGGCCGATGCGACGCGTCGAGGCCGGCATCACCATCACCGCTCCGCCCGAGCAGGTGTTTGCCTTCGTGGCCGACCTGGCCAACCTGCCACGCTGGCAGAGCGGCATCGTGTCAGCCGAGCGGACGTCGCCCGATCCGGTGGGGGTGGGGTCCACCGCGCGCGTGGTGCGCGACATGGCCGGCCAGTCCCTCACCGTGGACCTGACCATCACCGAATTCGTGCCCGGTCGTCGCCTGGCGCTCGCCAGCCAGGCCAGCGGCGTCAACGTGACCGCCACGCTGGAGATGGATCCGACGGACGACGGGACGGTGGTGCGCTCCGGGATCGAGATCAAGGCCGGCAGCCTCTTCATGGCGCCGTTGGAGGGGATGATTGCCAATGCGGCCGCCGGCGAGCTGGCCTCCGGGCTCGAGCGCCTGCGCGACGCCGTCGAGGCCGCCGAGGGCGGATGAAGGCCTTCGTCACCGGAGGCGCCGGCTTTGTCGGCGGCGCCGTGGTGCGCCAGCTGCTGGCACGCGGGGATCAGGTGGTGGCCGCGGTTCGCGATCCTGCCCACCCCGGCCGGCTCGGCATGAGCGGCGCCGCGCTGGTGGGGCTCGACCTCGCGGCGGCCGACCCCGCTTCCCTGGCCGCGGCGATCGACGGCGCCGATGCGCTCATTCACCTGGCGGGCAGCTATCGCGTGGGAATCCGGCCCGGCGAGCGGCCGGCCATGTGGGCCGCCAACGTGACGGCGACGGAGCGCGTGCTGGATGCGGCGGCCGCGGCGGGCGTCGCCCGTATCGTCTACACCTCGACCGCCAACGTGCTCGGCAACACGTTCGGTCAGCTGCCCGATGAGACTTATCGCCGGCCACAGCCGCCGGCCTTCCTGTCGTGGTACGACGAGACCAAGTACCGCGCTCACCTGCTAGCGGGGGAGCGCGCGGCCGGCGGCGTCCCGCTGCTGATCGCGATGCCGGGCATGATCTACGGCCCCGGCGATCATTCGCAGGCGGGCGCGCAGTTCCAGCAGGCCCTGGAGGGCCGGCTGCGGGTGCTGGCCGTGCCCAACCTTGGCGGCAACCTGGCGCACGTCGACGACATCGCCGCCGGGATCCTGCTGGTCCACGACCGCGGCACCATCGGCTCCGAGTACCTGCTCGGCGGCGAGGTGGCCACCATGCGACAGGTCATCGGGATGGCCGCCGCGATCGGCGGCCATCCACCACCCCGCGCCGAGGTGCCCGCCTGGATGCTGCGCGGCGTCGGGGCGATCGGCGCCATCTCGGCGCTCCTGCGCGGGCCGGACCTGGGCGAGCTGGTGCGGGCCAGCCTGGGGGTGACCTACTGGTTCAGTGACGCCCGCGCGCGGGCCGAGCTGGGCTACGCGCCGCGGCCGCTCGACGAGGGGCTTCGCACGCTCCTGCCAAGCGATGGCTGATGTCTCGCCGGCAGATGTCTACGCGTGGTTTGAGTACATCGGCGCCGAAGCCGCCCGATGCGTCGGCTTGGCGCGACGTTCGACACGCATCTTGAGTAGCGGGCCGCCTCGCGGCAGCGTCCGGCGCCAACGTACTCACATCAGGAGTAAAGCTGGCCGAGCGGCCTCCAGAATCCACGGAATCCGTGGCTCGGGACCCACGGCTGGTATACTCCCTGACGAACGCGATGACGCGGGAGCAGTACGCGCTGCGTTCCGGCATCAAGCGAGCCGGGAAGGTGCAAGCCGGCCGCCGGAGCACGCGGAACTCGCCCGCCGAGCAGCCGGGAGACCGGCCGGGGTGGCGTCCGATAGCGCGCCGATGAGTGGACCGACTGTGGGGTTGTAGCTCAGCTGGGAGAGCACCTGCATGGCATGCAGGGGGTCGGGGGTTCGAGTCCCCCCAGCTCCACCACCCACCTCGGTCAAGTCACGGTGGTACCGCGATGGGAGCCCCCTTCGTCCTGACGAACGGGGGCTTTGTCATGTCCGGGCGCGTGCCCGGGCGAATGGACCGATGGAGCTGGCAGCACGATGGTGACCGACATGGAGGCGCAGGCGCGAACGAGCGGTGATGGCCGGCGCTGGGTGCTGCGTCCGGCTCGGCCCACCGACGCGCGCAGCCTGGCGCGCCTGTTCGACGACGTCCGTGGCGAGGGACGCTGGCTGCTGACCCCGCCCAGCGCGGTCAGCCAGCCCTCCGAGGCGTTCTTCATCGGCGAGCTGCTGCGCACCGGCGACGGCCTGGCGCTGGTCGCCGAGGCCGACGGCGACGTGATCGGCACGGTGCAGATCAGCATGGAGCGCAACGTGGTCAGCAGCCACGTCGGCACGCTGAGCATCGTGGTGGCCGATGGCTGGCGCGAAGTCGGCATCGGCTCGGCCATGGTCCAGGCCGCCCAGGAGTGGGCGCGGCAGAAGGGGCTGCTGAAGGTGTCGCTGGCGGTCTTCCCCGACAACGAGCGCGCCATCGCCGTCTACGAGCGTGCCGGCTTCGTCCGCGAAGGCCTGCGACGCCGGCAGTATCGGGCGGACGGTGGCGTGCTGCGCGACGAGCTGCTGATGGCCTGGTTCGCCGACGCCGCAGAGGCGGACCGATGACCGGCATCGATCCCGCCCGCGCGCGTGGCTTTGACGCCTGGGCCGGCGATTACGACCGCTATCGGCCCAGCTATCCGGAGGAGCTGTTCGCAATCATCGCCGAGCGCCTGCCGATCCCGCGCCAGCCGCACGTCGTCGACCTGGGAGCCGGAACCGGTCGCGCCGCGCTGGCGATGGCGTCGCTGGGCTGGCGCGTGACGGCGGTGGAGCCGGGCAAGCCGATGCTGGACGTGCTGCGCGGCCGCGCCGCCAACGAGGGCCTGATCATCTCGACCGTGCAGGCCACCGCGGAGGAGACGGGGCTGGATCCCGACTCCGCCGACCTGGTGACGGCGGCCCAGGCCTTCCACTGGTTCGACAAGGACCGGGCGCTGGGCGAGGCGGCCCGCATCCTGAAGCCGAGCGGCGGGCTGGCCCTGTTCTGGAACGTGCGCGATGCGGAGCGATCGCCGTTCCTGGCCGACTACGCGAACCTGCTGCAGCAAATCACGAAGGACGACGCCGGCCGCTACGAGGCCGGCCTGGCCGCCGCCACCGGGCTGCCGGACCAGACCCGCCGGGCGATCGAGGCGCACGCCGCGGCGTTCGAACCGCCCGAGCTGACCCAGTTGCGCCACGAGATGCTGATGACCGGCGACGAGTTCATCGGCATGGCCTTCACCGCCTCGTACGTGCGCGTCGGCACCACGCCGGAGGAGCAGGATCGCTTCCGGCTGGACCTGGCCGCGCTGCTCGGCCGCCATGGCCTGGACGACGGCCGCCCGTTCTCCGTCCCCTACCGCCTGGACCTGTGGACTGCACGAAGGAAGGACCGATGACGACCCGGACCGACACCGAGGCCCGCTCCGCCCGCGGCCCGCGCTTCGACCCCGCCGAGTATGAGCAGCGCTGGCGCGACCGCTGGGAGGCGGATGCCCTGTACCGCGCCGATGACGACGACCCGCGCCAGAAGCACTACCTGCTGACCATGTACCCGTATCCGTCGGGCGACCTGCACATCGGCCACTGGTACGCCGCCACCGGCCCGGACATCGTGGCGCGCATGCGGCGCATGCAGGGCCTGAACGTCATGTTTCCGATGGGCTTCGACTCGTTCGGCCTGCCGGCCGAGAACGCAGCCATCGACCGCGGGATCCATCCGGCGGTCTGGACCAACACCAACATCGAGCGCATGCGCGCCCAGTTCCGCACCACCGGCTGCGGCTTCGACTGGTCGCGGGAGGTGGTGGTCAGCGATCCGCGCTACTACCGCTGGACGCAGTGGCTGTTCCTGCAGTTCTACCGCGCCGGGCTGGCGTATCGGTCCATGGCGGCGGTCGACTGGTGCCCCAAGGACCAGGTGGTGCTGGCCCGCGAGCAGGTGGAGGGAGCGGATCGCCACTGCTGGCGCTGCGGGACGCCGGTCGTCAAGCGCGACCTGGAGCAGTGGTTCTTCCGCATCACCGACTACGCCGACGAGCTGCTGGACTTCAGTGGCATTGATTGGCCGGAGCCGATCCGCCTGATGCAGACCAACTGGATCGGCCGATCGGAGGGCGCCGAGATCGCCTTCGCGGTGGAGGCCGATGGCATCGAGCCGATCCGGGTCTTCACCACGCGACCGGACACCGTGTTCGGCGCCACCTTCATGGTCCTGGCGCCGGAGCACCCGCTGGTGCCGGCGCTGACCACCGATGAGCGCCGGGGGGAAGTCGAGGCCTACGTCGCCGAGGCGCGGCGCGAGACCGAGGTCGAGCGGATGCTGACCGACCGGGAGAAGACCGGCGTCTTCACCGGCGCGCATGCCGTCAACCCGATGACGCAGGAGCGAATCCCGATCTGGGTAGCGGACTACGTGCTGCCCGGCTACGGGACCGGCGCGATCATGGCCGTGCCGGCACACGACGAGCGGGACATCGCGTTCGCGCGCGCGCATGAGCTGCCGATCCGATACGTGGTGCGGCCGGCCTCCGACGAGCTGCCCACCGACGCGGCGTTCGTCGCGCACACCGCCGACGAGGTGCTGGTCGACTCCGGCGAGTTCACCGGCATGCCCGCCGGCGAGGCGATCGGGGCGATCACGCAGCAGCTGGCCGACCTGGGGATCGGCGGCCCGGCCATCTCCTACAAGATCCGCGACTGGCTGGTCAGCCGCCAGCGCTACTGGGGCGCACCGATCCCGATCGTCTACTGCCCCGAGCACGGTGCGCAGCCGGTGCCGGAGGACCAGCTGCCGGTGCTGCTGCCGACCGACGTCGACTTCGCGCCGACCGGGGTCAGCCCGCTGCCGTCGCACGACGAGTTCCTGCGGGCCACCTGCCCGGTGTGCGGCGCCGAGGCGCGGCGCGAGACGGACACCATGGACACCTTCGTCGACTCGTCGTGGTATTTCCTGCGCTACTGCTCGCCCGACGCCGATGACCGGGCCTGGGACCCGGAGGCGGTGGCGCACTGGCTGCCGGTCGATCTGTACACCGGCGGGGCCGAGCATGCCGTCCTGCACCTGATGTACTCGCGCTTCTTCGTCAAGGCGCTGCGCGACATGGGCCACCTGGGCTTCGACGAGCCGTTCCTGGCGCTGCGCAACCAGGGCCAGATCCTGGGCGCCGACCACCAGCGCATGAGCAAGTCGCGCGGCAACGTGGTCAACCCCGATGACCTGACGGCCCGCTACGGCAGCGACACGGTGCGCCTGTTCCTGATGTTCATCGGTCCGTGGGACCAGGGCGGGCCCTGGAACCCGACCGGCATCGAGGGCATCCACCGCTTCCTGGGTCGCGTCTGGCACCTGGCCCAGACCGAGCCGACCGATGGCCCGCCAGCGCTCGGCGCCGAGGTGGAGCTGGAGCGGGCGCTGCGCCGCGCCACCCACGCCACCATCGCCGGCGTGACCGAGGAGTACGCGGCCTTCCGCTTCAACACCGCCATCGCCAAGCTGATGGAGCTGTCGAACGCCATCGTGCGCGCGCGCGACGCCGGTCTAGCTCGGACGGCCGTCTACGACGAGGCGGTGGATGCGCTGCTGCTGCTGCTGGCGCCGGGCGCCCCGCACCTGGCAGAGGAGCTGTGGGCGCGACGCGGCCACGACTACAGCATCCATCAGCAGGCGTGGCCGGCCTACGATGCGGCGCTGGCCGTGGCCGACACCATCGAGCTGCCGGTGCAGGTGGACGGCAAGCTGCGCGATCGGCTGGTGGTCACGCACGACACGCCGGCCGAGGAGATCGAGCGGCTGGCGCTGGCGTCCGAGCACGTGCAGCGCTACCTGGACGGCCGCCCGCCGCGACGCGTGATCCAGGTGCCCGGCAAGCTGGTCAACGTGGTCACGCCGGGCGCATAGCCCGCCGATCAGCTCGCGCCGAGGCGCAACTGGCGGATAAGCGGCCGATAAGCACTGTCCGGCTAGCCTGCGCTCCTGCTTCCGGGACCCGGCGTCGAGTGCCCGGGCGCCGGGCCCCGGACAGGCCATCACCGTCTCGCCTTCCCTGAGTGAGGCGCTCGAGTGACATCGCTGACGCGGCGCGACCAACTCGCCGTCGGGCTGGTGGCCGCCGGCCTGCTGTGCGTCGCGGGTGCGGCGTGCCTGCTGGTGTCGGCCGCTGCGAGCGAGGGGCTACCGGTCGGCGGCGCCAGTGAGAGCAGCAGGCCCTCCATCTCGCCGCTGGCTCAGCCGTCGGCGCCGCTGGCACACGCGGCCGACCTCGTCATCGACGTGCAGGGTGCGGTCAAGCGGCCCGGTGTGGTTCTGCTGGCGCCCGGGGCGCGGGTGGCCGATGCGCTGGCCGCCGCCGGCGGCTACTCCCGCCAGGCCGACCTCAATGCCGCAGCCGTCAGCCTGAACCTAGCTGCGTTGCTGGCCGACGGCGCCCAGGTCTACGTGCCGCTCATCGGCGCGCCAATTGCCGGCGGCGGGTCGGGCGGCACGGGCGGCGGCGGGACCACCGGAGGCGTGGGCGGCGGGACCACGCTGGTGAACCTGAACACGGCCACGCCGGAGGAGCTGGAAGAGCTGCCGGGCATCGGACCGGTGACCGCGCAGAAGATCGTGGCCGCTCGGGCGGAGCAGCCGTTCGCGAACCTGGACGAGATGGTCGAGCGCGAGGTGATCGACCGCGGCCAGCTCGAGGACATCCGCGACCTGGTCACGTTCTGAGGCACGGCGGCGCGCCGCGTGGCTCCCCTGCTGCTGCCGGCCGCCATGGCCGGCGTGGCGCTGGGCATCGTTGCCGGCGAGGCGCTGAGCGGCGCGGGCGGCCACCTGCCAACGGTCGCGGTGGCGTCGATGGCGCTGGCATCGGCCGGCCTGCTGCTGCGCCGGCGTCTCCTGCTCGTGGTCGGGATCCTCCTGGCGGGCGCGGCGCTCGGGGCGTGGCGAGGCGCCGCGGCGGCGCTCCCCACCGGTGCCGGGAGCGTTGCCGCGCTGGTGGGGCCCGAGGAGCGGTCGCTCACCGGTACGGCCGTCGATGATCCGCGGCCGCGGGGCGAGCGCCAGCAGGTCGTCATTGACGAAGTCGCGGTGCTCGGTCCATCGGGTGAGCCCGAGGCCGTCGAGGGCCGCGTCCTGCTCTGGCTGCCGCGCAGCGCCGTGGTGGCCGCCGGCGACCGGCTGACGCTGCGCTCGTCGCTGGAGGAGCCGGAGGACTTCGATGGCTTCGCCTACCGCGCCTATCTCGCCCGCCAGGGGGTGGCGGCCATTGCCAGCAGCCGCGGCGTGGACGTCGTCGGCCATCGGTCCGGCCCGATCGCCGATGCGCTGCACGCCGCCCGCGCGTGGCTGCTGGCCGGCCTGAACCGCCAAGTGCCGGAGCCGGAAGCGGCGCTGTCCGCCGGGATCCTGCTGGGAGTGCGCGCGGGCATCGATCCGGCGATCAATGAGGCGTTCGCCCGCGCCGGCCTGACGCACGTGGTCGCCATCTCCGGCTGGAACATCGCCATCGTGGCCGCCCTGGCGGCGGCCGCGGCGCGGCCGCTTACCCGCCTCCCGTCCGGCCGCCCGCTGGCGGCCGCGGCCGCGATGGGCGCCGTGACTGGCTACGTGCTGCTGACCGGTGCGTCGCCGTCGGTCGTGCGTGCGGCGCTGATGGCCGGGGCGCTGCTGGTGGCGCGGCTGGGTGGAGCCCGGTCGCACGCCATGTCGGCCCTGATGCTGGCTGCGCTGCTGATGCTGCTCGCCTCGCCGGCGATCACCTGGGACGTGGGCTTCCAGCTGTCGGCGCTGGCCACCGCTGGGCTGATCTGGTTCGGCGCGTCGTTCTCGGCCCGGCTGCGCCGCTGGCCGGCGCTGGTACGCGAGCCGGTGGCGCTGACCCTGGCCGCGCAGGTCACGACCCTGCCGGTCATCCTGCTGAACTTCGAGCGGCTGTCGCTCATCGCGCCGGCGGCGAACGTGCTGGTGGTGCCGCTGGTGCCGCTGGTCATGCTGGGCAGCGCCCTGGCGGCCGTGGCGGGCGCCATCGGCGGGGCGCTGCCGATGGGCGACGTGATCGCGTGGCTGTGCGGCGGCCTGGCGTTCTGCCTGCTGCGCGCCGTGGTGGCGATCGGGCAGGCGGCCGCGGCCGTGCCGTTGGCCTCGCTGGAGCTGTCCGGCCCGCCGTGGCTGGCGGCGGCCTGGTATCCGGCCCTGCTGCTCGCCCGCCGCCGGCTGGCAGCCGGCGCCGGCACCCTCACCGGACCCCACGACGAGATGTCGATGGCCAGCGGCCTGCTGGCCCGCCTGGCCCGGCCGGTGCCGCTGGGGTTGGTGGCCGTGCTGCTGGTCGGCGGGCTGACGCTGGCGACACAGCCCGATGGCCGGCTGCACCTGATGGCGTTGGACATTGGGCAGGGTGACGCGATCCTGGTGGTGGCGCCCACCGGCGAGACGGCGTTGATCGATGGTGGGCCTGATCCGGACCGGACACTGCGGGAGCTCGGGGAGCGGCTCCCGTTCTGGCAGCGCCGGCTGGACGTGCTGGTGCTCACCCACCCGCACGAGGACCACCTGGCCGGGCTG
>DATBME010000050.1:0-1877 GCA_036555005.1 Candidatus Limnocylindria bacterium
AGCACCTCGGCGGTCAGCGGCCCGACATGGCGGTAGCGCACGATCCCGTCGGCATCGACGAAGAAGGTCTCGGGCGGCCCGGTGACACCCAGGTCCAGGGCCAGGCGCCCGCCCGGATCGGTCAGATCGGGCCAGCCACCGTCGCCGTACGCCTCCAGGAATCGGTGCGCCCCCTCGGGCTGGTCCTGGTAGATGAGCCCGACCACGGCCAGCTCGTCGCCGTGCTGGCGCTGCAGGTCCAGCAGCAGCGGATGCTCGTCGACGCATGGCGCGCACCACGACGCCCAGACGTTGACCACGGCCGGCCGCCCCGCCAATGTCGCGCTGTCGAAGCTGCCGCCGTCCAGGGTCGCGCCGACCAGGACCGGCAGTGGCTGCCCGATCAGCGGCGATGGGATCGTCCGCGGGTCGCGGCCCAGGCCCTGGAACAGGATCCAGCCCAGCGGCACCGCCACCAGCGGGACCAGCAGCCATCGCCAGTGAGATCCGAGTCCGTTGCGCACCGTCAGGCTCCCGCCGCGGCGGCAATGGCCGCGCGTCCGCGCCGCTCCGGCCAGGCCGCGAATACGGCACCCAGCGCCACGATCGCGCCGCCCAGCCAGATCCAGCCGACCAGCGGATTGACGAACACGCGCAGGGTGGCGGAGCCGGTGTCGGGGTCGTAGCCGAGGAGCGTGACGTACAGGTCCTCGCCGATCGAGGTGCGCACCGCCGGCGTGGCGATGGGCGAGGTGGAGCTGGGATAGTCGCGCAGGGCAGTGGAGAGGGACCCGGACTGCGGTCCCGAGACCGTGAGCTCGGCGCGCGTCTCGCGCACGCGGGCGTCACTGGCCAGCGGCTCGATCACCAGCCGCTCATGACGCAGGCGGTAGGGACCCAGCGCCAGCTCCTCGCCGGGCTGCAGCGTGGCGGTGGCCTCCGTGCCCATCGTGGCCGAGACGGCGATCGCGATCGCCATGACGCAGATGCCGGCGTGGACGATGTAGCCGCCGTAGCGGCGCCGGTTGCGGGTCGCCAGCCGCCAGGCGGCGGTGGGCGGCGCCTCGCCCCGCCCGCTGGCCCGTGCCCGCGCGCCACCGACTACCTCCTCGCCCATCATCACCACCACGAACAGCGCCAGTCCAATGGCCGCCAGCGGACCAGGCCCGCGTACGCCCAGCAGCAGCCACGCCACCGCCAGCCCCACCAGCCCGGCCAGCACCGGCAGCGCGAACCGCTCGCGGATCGTCCGCCACGACGCGCCACCCCACGGCAGCGCCGGGCCGACCCCCATCAGGAACAGCAGCGCCACGAAGGCCGGCGCCCCGACCCGGTTGAACCACGGCGCGCCCAGGCTCACCCGCTCGCCGCTGACCGCCTCGACCGCCAGCGGGTAGAGGGTCCCCAGCAGCACGATCAGGCTGATGACCAGGAACAGGACGTTGTTGAACAGGAATGCCGACTCGCGGCTTACCGGGCTACCCGGTGGCCGCAGGTCGCGCAGCTGCGGCGCGCGCCACAGGATCAGGCTGACGCCGCCGACCAGTGTGACCAGCAGGGCCGCCAGGAACCAGGCGCCGATGCTGGAGGCCGTGAAGGAGTGGACGCTGGCGACCACCCCGGATCGGGTCACGAACGTCCCGAACAGGGTCAGCCAGAAGGTGAGCACCACCAGCAGGTGGCTCCAGACGCGCAGGGTCCCGCGGCGCTCGGCGACCATGCTGGAGTGGATGAAGGCGGTGGCCGTCAGCCACGGCAGCAGGGCCGCGTTCTCGACCGGGTCCCAGGCCCAGTAGCCGCCCCAGCCCAGCACCTCGTAGCTCCACCAGGCGCCGGCCACGATGCCGGCGGTCAGGAAGATCCAGGGCACCAGCGTCCAGCGCCGGACGATGCCGAGC
>DATBME010000057.1:0-9780 GCA_036555005.1 Candidatus Limnocylindria bacterium
TCCTGGTCGACTCCCTCACGGCCATGCTGCTCTTGGTGGTGTCGAGCGTGGGCCTGCTGGTCCACGTCTACTCCATCGGCTACATGAACGGCGACCGCGGGTTCTGGCGCTTCTTCGCCTACCTCAACCTGTTCATGTTCAGCATGCTGCTGCTGATCCTGGGCGACAACTTCCTCATGCTGTACGTCGGCTGGGAGGCGGTCGGCCTGTGCAGCTATGCGCTCATCGGCTTCTGGTACAAGAAGCCGTCGGCGGCCGGCGCGGCGAAGAAGGCGTTCGTCGTCAACCGCATCGGCGACCTGGGCTTCGGCCTCGGCGTCGTCATGATCTGGGTCAACCTCGGGACGCTGAGCTTCCACGAGGTCTTCGAGCGGATCGGCACGCTCGACGAGGGCACGGTCACGACGATCGCCCTCCTCCTGTTCGCCGGTGCCGTGGGCAAGTCGGCCCAGTTCCCGCTCCACGTCTGGCTGCCGGACGCGATGGAGGGCCCGACGCCGGTCAGCGCGCTCATCCACGCCGCGACGATGGTGAACGCCGGCGTCTACATGGTCGCCCGCGCCAACCCGATCTTCGCCGAGGCGCCGACCGCGATGTGGGTCGTGGCCATCATCGGCACGTTCACCGCCATCCTGGCCGCGGCGATCGCGCTGACGCAGAACGACATCAAGAAGGTGCTCGCCTACTCGACCGTCAGCCAGCTGGCGTACATGTTCCTGGCCCTGGGCATCGGTGCCTGGATCTCGGCCATCTTCCACCTGGTGGCCCACGGGTTCTTCAAGGGCCTGCTGTTCATGGGCTCCGGTTCCGTCATCCACGGCGCCTCCGGCGAGCAGGACATGCGCTACATGGGCGAGATGCGCATCTCGATGCCATGGACCTACTGGACCATGCTGGTCGGCTCGCTGGCCCTGGCCGGCATCCCGATCTTCGCCGGCTTCTTCAGCAAGGACGAGATCCTGGCCGAGGCCTTCAACCGCGGCTACTACCTGTTCTACGTGGTCGGCGTGATCGTCGCTTTCATGACCGCCTTCTACACCTTCCGCATGATGTACATGACCTTCCACGGCAAGTGGCGTGGCCCGGCCGAGGCCTGGCACCACATCCACGAGTCGGCGGCCACCATGGTCGCGCCGCTGGTCATCCTGTCGGTGCCGACCGTGCTGGCGGGCGTGCTGCTGGGCCTGCCGCCGGAGGGTGGCGTGATCCACACCTGGCTGGAGGAGGTCTTCCACGGCGCCGAGGAGGCGGGGGCCGGCATCCAGCCGGGCTCCATCGCCGCCACCAGCCACGAGGGCTTCCAGCTCATCGGCGCCGGCGGCCTGCTGCTCACCGGCGGCGCCATCGTGGCCGCCCTGGGTGTATGGCTCGCCTACCGCTGGTACGTGGCCGACACGGCGGCGCCCGCGCGCTTCGTGGAGCGCATCCCCTTCGGCTGGGGACCCGGCCTGTACGCCGCCAGCGTGAACAAGTTCTACTTCGACGAGCTGTACCAGGCCGTCTTCGCGCGCGGCGGCGTGCAGCTGGGCCGGGCGCTGTGGTGGTTCGACGCTCACGTCATCGACGGCGCGGTGAACGGCGCCGGCTGGCTGTCGCAGCGCATCGGCGCCATCCTGCGTCGCATCCAGACGGGGCGGACCCAGAACTACGGGCTCGGCATCGCCAGCGGCCTGGTGCTGGTGCTGATCGCCTACCTGGTGATGCGGCCATGATCGACTTCGCCCGCGAGATCCCGGTGCTCAGCCTGGTGGTCTTCACCCCCGTGATCGGGGTGCTGGTCCTGCTGCTGGTTCCCGGCGACCGGCATCGGGCCATTCGCTGGATCGCGCTGCTGGCCGCACTGGCCAGCCTGGGTTTCAGTCTCCTTCTCCTTGGCTACCAGGCGGGCGGCCCCGAGTTCCAGTTCCGCGAGGACGTCGAGTGGATCCCTGCCTTCGGGATCGCCTACCGGCTGGGCGTCGACGGCCTGTCGGTGGCGCTGGTGATCCTGACCACCGTCCTGAGCGTGGTCGCCATCCTCTACTCCTGGGACCCGATCCAGACGCGGGTCAAGGAGTACTACGCCACCATGCTGCTGCTGATGGTCGGCATGCTGGGCGTGTTCGTCAGCCTGGACCTGTTCCTGTTCTACGTCTTCTGGGAGATCAGCCTGATCCCGATGTACCTGGTGATCGGGATCTGGGGCGGCCCGCAGCGCATCTACGCGACCGTCAAGTTCGTCATCTACACGCTGGTCGGCTCGCTGCTGATGCTCGTCGCCATCCTGGCGGTGGCGATCGCCCACGCGGCGGCGGGCAACGACTTCACCTTCGCCTACGAGCAGCTGCGCGGCTTCCCGTTCGCCGATGGGCTGCAGGCCGGGGCGTTCATCGCCTTCTTCCTGGCCTTCGCCATCAAGGTGCCGATGTGGCCGCTGCACACCTGGCTGCCCGATGCCCACGTCGAGGCGCCGACCGCCGGCTCCATCATCCTGGCCGGCGTGCTGCTGAAGCTGGGCGGCTACGGCTTCCTGCGCTTCAGCCTGCCGCTGCTGCCCGATGCGGCGGTCGAGTTCGCGCCGATCGTCATCGCGCTGGCGATCGTGGCCATCCTGTACGGGGCCATGGTCAGCATGGTGCAGCCGGACCTGAAGAAGCTGATCGCCTACTCCAGCGTGTCGCACATGGGCTTCGTGATGCTGGGCGCCTTCGTCTTTAACGTCCAGGGCCTGCAGGGCGCCATCTTCCAGATGATCAGCCACGGCATCACCACCGGCGCCCTGTTCCTGCTGGTGGGCGTCATCTACGAGCGCACCCACGACCGGATGATCGCCCACATGGGCGGCCTCAACGCCCGGCTGCCGCGCTACGCCGCGATCTTCGGCCTGTTCACCTTCGCCAGCATCGGGCTGCCGGGGCTGTCCGGCTTCGTGGGCGAGTTCCTGGTGATGCTGGGCGCCTTCCAGTACAACGGCTGGGTGGCGGCGGCGGCCATGATCGTGGTCATCATCAGCGCGGTCTACATGCTCTGGATGTTCCAGCGCGTCTTCTTCACCGTCCCCTCCGGCTGGATGCGCCGATGGTGGCCGTCGCTCAAGGACATGACCCGGCTGGAGTGGGTGGCGCTGGCGCCGCTGATCGTGCTGGTGGTGGTGCTGGGCGTGTACCCCGCCCCGGTGCTGGACCTGACCCAGGCGCCGGTCGACAGGATCATCGAGCTGGTCTCGCCCTCCACCGGGTTGACCAGCCTCTCGCTGCCGTGGTGAGGCGGAGCGTGGCCGATGGATGATCCGCTGAACGACCTGTTCACCCTGCTGCCGGAGCTGCTGCTGCTGACCACGGTGCTGGTCGTGATCATCACCGACCTGTTCCTGGGCCGCGCGGCGAAGTGGGTCCTCACCCCGCTGATGCTGTTCGGCCTGGTGCTGACCGGCATCGGCTGCGCGCTGGTCTGGGGCGTGAACGCCACCGTCTTCGACGGCTTCTACGTGGTCGACGACATGTCGGTCTTCTTCAAGCTGGCGACGGTGGTGATCGGCTTCATGTCCGCGCTGTTCGCGCCGTCGTACCTGGTGTCGCGGCGCCTGCCGCTCGGCGAGTTCCACGCCATCCTGGGCTTCAGCCTGCTGGGCATGTTCGTGCTGGCCAGCAGCTCCGACCTGATCACCCTGTTCCTGGGCCTGGAGCTGATGGTGATGCCCGCCTACCTGCTGACCGGCTTCCACAAGACCGATCGCTTCAGCAACGAGGGCGGCCTCAAGTACTTCCTGCTCGGCAGCTTCGCCTCGGCCATCCTGCTGTTCGGCATCAGCTGGACCTACGGCCTGACCGGCACGACTCGCATCAGCGAGATCGGGCCGGCGCTGGGAGAGGCGGGGGCACTGCTGCCGGCGGCGCTGGTGGCGATCGCGATGCTGACGGTGGGCGCCACCTTCAAGGCGGCCGCGGTGCCGTTCCACTACTGGACGCCGGACGCCTACCAGGGCGCCCCGACGCCGATCACCGGCTTCCTGTCGGTGGGACCCAAGCTCGGCGCCTTCGCCCTGCTGGTGCGCCTCTTCGCCGAGGGGCTGGCACCGCAACGGGCGGACTGGGTGACGGTCATCGCGGTGCTGGCCGTGCTGACCATGACGGTCGGCAACATCATCGCCCTGACCCAGACCAACGTGAAGCGGATGCTGGCCTACTCGAGCATCGCGCACACCGGCTACATCCTGGCCGGGCTGGCCGCCTTCGGCGCCGCCACCTCGCCGGAGGTGCAGCAGCAGGGCATCGAGGCGATCCTGTTCTACGTCCTCGGCTACGGGCTCATGAACCTGGCCGCCTTCGCCGTGGTCGGCATGCTGCAGCACGACCCGGCCCGCTACGGCGGGCTGAACAGCTTCGCCGGGCTGGCGGGGCGCGCGCCGGCCATCGCCGCCGCCATGGCGGTGCTGCTCCTGTCGCTGACCGGCATCCCGCCCACGGTCGGCTTCTTCGCCAAGCTGTACGTGCTGCTCGCCACGGTCGATGCCAACCTGGCCTGGCTGGCGGTGGCGATCGCCCTGAACGCGGCGCTGGCTGCGGTCTACTACCTGCGGGTCATCGTCTACATGTACATGCGCGATCCGGAGGCCGATCCCGCCCCCATCGACCGCCACCCCTTCGCCAGCGCGGCGCTGGCGCTGTCGGTCGCGGGGGTGGTGCTGCTGGGCCTCTTCCCGGAGCCGATCCTGGTCCTGCTGCAGGATTCCGCCGGCGCCCTCTTCTGAGCCCGTGAGCCCCGAGCGGCGCGGGGAACGCCTGCTGGCCGGGGCGGCGCGCCGCCTGCTGGGCGACCGCCGGCTGGTGATCGCCACCAATCGCGGGCCGGTCACCTTCGGCGTCGGGGCCGATGGCGGCCTACGGCCGCGGCGTGGCAGCGGTGGCCTGGTGACCGCCCTCTCCCAGGTCGGCCAGCACGTGCCGCTGACATGGCTGGCGGCGCCGTTCAGCGACGGCGATCGGCTGGGGATCACCCGGCCGTCGCTGATCGACCGCGCCCTGCCGGGCGAGGTGCGGCTGCGCTTCACGGCGGTTGAGCGCCCGATGTACGACGCGGCCTACTCGGTCATCGCCAACCCCCTGCTGTGGTTCCTGCAGCACCAGATGTGGGAGCTGCCCACCCGGCCGATGATCGACGCCGGCACGCTGCGCGCCTGGGACGCCGGCTACGTGCCGGTCAACCAGGCCTTCGCCCGCGCGGTCCTGGCGGAGGCCGGCAACGACCCCGAGCCGCGGGTCATGCTGCACGACTACCACCTGTACCTGGCCCCCACCTTCATCCGCCAGCGCCGGCCGCGGGCGCTGATCAACCACTTCACCCACATCCCATGGCCGCCGTCGTCGCTGTGGCAGGTCATCACGCCGCGCATCCGCACGGCGATCGTGGAGGGACTCTCCGCGGCGGACGTGGTCGGCTTCCAGACGGAGCGCTACGCGCACAACTTCCTGCGCGCCGTCGAGTCGTTCCTGCCCGGGGCCCGGGTCGACCACCGCACCCGCCGAGTGCTGCGCCCCGACGGGCACGTGGCGCACGTCCGCCACTACCCGATCAGCCTGGACGTGGACGCCACGCGACGGGTGGCCGCCTCGGCGCGGGCGCGGCGGCGCGCCGAGCAGCTCCGGGCCGGTGCGGGCGAGCAGGTGATTGTGCGGGTCGACCGCCTGGAGCCATCCAAGAACATCCTGCGCGGCTTCGCCGCCTTCGAGCTGCTGCTGCAGCGCAACCCGCGACTCCGGGGACGGGTCACCATGCTCGCCTTCCTGGTCCCGTCGCGCACCGGGCTGCGCGAGTACGGCGACTACGGCCGCCAGGTGCAGGCCGCGGTCGAGCGCATCAACGCCCGCTACGGGCGCGCCGGCTACCGCCACGTCCAGCTCTTCTACGAGAACGACTACCCGCAGGCCATCGCCGGGCTGTCGATCGCCGACGTGGTGCTGGTCAACCCGCTGATCGACGGCATGAACCTGGTCGCCAAGGAGGCGGCGCTGGTCAGCGAGCGGAACGCGGTGCTGGTGCTCTCCGAGACCGCCGGCGCCTACGACCAGATGGCCGAGCACGTGCTGCCGGTGGCGCCCGCCGACGTGGCCGGCACCGCCGACGCGCTGGTGCACGCCCTGGGCATGCCGGCCGCCGAGCGGGCACGCCGCCAAGAGGGCCTGCGCGATGGCGTGGAGCGGCAGGACATCGGCTGGTGGCTGCGCGCCCAGCTGGAGGACATGGCGCGCATCGGCGCGCGCCGCAGCGCCCGGCGCTAGGCGCGCTCAGCCAGCTCCGCCAGCAGGCTCGCCACGGCCCGCGGGTCGGGCAGCACCGCGTCCGCGGCCGCCGCCACGCTGGGGGGCACCTCCGCGCCGCCCGCCACCGCCAGGATGGCCGCGGCCAGCTCGCCACGGGCACGCGCCTCGGCGGCGGCGCGGAACATGTCCAGGTCGGTGACGTCGTCGCCCAGCACCAGCAGCCCGCGCAGGCCGTGACGCGAGACCACCTCTGCCAGCGCGCTGCCCTTGTTGCCCGCGCCGGCCGCGCGCAGCTCCCACGACATGCGACCGGCCCGCAGCGACAGGCCGTCCCGGGCCACGTCGCCCAGCGCGGCGGCGATGCGCCGGGCCGACGCTTCCGGGTCGGGCGCGTTGCGGTAATGGATGGTGGCCGACGGGCCCTTGTCGTCGATCGAGATGCCCTCCCCGGCCGGGACGCGGGCCAGCACCGCGCGGATCGACTCCGCCACGCCGGCCAGCGCCGGTGACAGCGCGGCGCGCTCAGCGCCGGGCTCCAGGCGCTCGAGCCCGTGGTTGCCGATCACCAGCAGCCGATCGGTGCCCAGCCGCCGCCGGGCGTCGTCCGGCGCGCGGCCGGAGATGACCGCCACCACCGCCAGGCGGCCGGCCAGCGAGGTCAGCGCCGCCACGGCGTCGGGCAGCGGCCGCGCGGCATCGGGGTCGTCGACGATTGGCGCCAGGGTGCCGTCCAGGTCGGTCAGCACGCCGGCCGGTGCGCTCCCCAGGGCGTGGCGCGCCAGCGACACGGCCGCCGCAAGCGAGTCCGGGCGGGGCTGGGACGGATCGGTCATGCGAGCCACCGGGCGTTCGTTGCTAGACTCCGCCGGATCATGCGTCGCTCGCTGTCAGGCATGCTGCTGCCCCTGGTGCTGGCGGTCGCCGGCGTGGCGCTCATCATCGTGGGCCAGCTGGACCTCGACTCGCCGCCGGCGTCGAGCCTGCCGCCGATCCCCGATCCGACCGCCACCCCGGTGGCGCTGGCCACGCCCAGCCCACCAAGCGCCTCCGGCGAACCGAGCGCCACCGAGGCGCCCACGCCGGAGCCGACGCCCATCCCCAGGGACTGGGTGGCGGTCCAGCTCCAGATCGAGTCGGTGGGCATCAACGTCCCGGTGCACAAGTGCACGAACGTGGCCTGCGACTCGTTCCCGGCGGACGACAGCGCCTTCATCCTGCGCGAGGCCTCGCAGCCGGGACGCGGCACCAACGCCTACATCTTCGCGCACGCCGTGCAGCACCTGTTCAAGCCGCTGTGGAACGTGCAGCTGGGCGCTCGCGTCAAGATCCTGATGTCCGACGGCGCGGTGCTGCGCTACGTGGTGACCGAGGTCCATCCCAACGTCCCCTGCCCGGACGACAACCCGCCGAACCCGAACCTCAACCCGGATGCGCTCGGGGTCGAGCTGCCGCTGGCGCTGCAGGAGGCGGAGGACTGCGCGGAGGGCGTCGCCTGGACGCAGCCCACCGACCACGAGCGGCTGACCATGCAGACGAGCCAGGGCTACAACCGCAACTGGGGCGAGCTGGTGGTGGTGGCCGACCCGGTCGAGTAGTCCTCGTCCTCGGCGCGGAGGCCGGCCGCCGGACGCGGCGCGCCCACCAGCAGCGCCGGCAGGATGGTCGCCAGCGCGACGCCCAGGGCGATGGTCAGCACCAGGCTCAGCACATCGGCCGCCTCCTGCCGGGACCACACTTCCAGCAGGTCCACCAGGGCCAGGCTGGATCGCGGGTCGACGCCCACGAACTCGGGGTGGCCGAGCTGCGTCACCAGCGCGTCGCGCCGTGCCGGGTCGTTGATGAGGGCGGTCAGGTCGTTGATTCGGTTCTGGCCGATGCTGGTCAGCAGCGCCAGGCCGACGCTCATCCCCACCGTGCGGGTGATCTGCAGCATCGCGCTCGCCACGCCATAGGCCGATGCCCCGGCGGCCTCGACCGCGGCAGTCGCCCGCGGCGAGACGGTCAGCCCGAAGCCGCCGCCGAAGATGGCCAGGTCGCGGGCCAGCCGATCGATACCGGTGTCGGTCCCCCATCCGATGGCCAGGAACAGCCCGGCCGCGGTGAGCGCCACCCCCAGCACGGCGGTCAGCCGCTCGCCGGCGACGGCCGACAGCAGCCCACCGGCCACGGCTCCCACCGCGATGGCCGCGGTCAGGGCCGTCAGCGCCAGGGCCGATTGATCGGCGCCGGCGTTCAGCACCCGGTTGACGAACACGGGTCCGCCGATGATGGCGGTGGCCAGCGTGTAGCCGGTCAGCAGGCTCACCGCGTTCGAGGCGGAGAAGCTGCGGTTGGCGAACAGGCGGGGGTCGACCAGGGGCGCGCGCATCCGCAGCTCCACCACGACGAAGGCGACCAGGCTGGCGGTCGCC
The DNA here is from genome assembly GCA_036555005.1 of Candidatus Limnocylindria bacterium. Lineage (GTDB taxonomy): Bacteria > Chloroflexota > Limnocylindria > QHBO01 > QHBO01 > DASSCW01. Next base: position 8,651 of record DATBME010000057.1, read on the forward strand.
AGCGCGAAGCCGCCCAGGATCAGCGGATCGGCCCAGCCGCGCTCGCCGGCCACGGTCAGGGCGCCGATCCCCGACAGCAGCGCCACGCTGATCAGCAGCGCCCCGACCAGGTCGAGGCGGCCCGGCGTGCGGGGCGTCTCGACCCCGCCGGCCACCACGTAGATCAGCAGCAGGGTGATGATCCCGGCCGGCACGTTCAGGAAGAAGATCCACTGCCAGGCGGCCAGGTCCACGCCGGGCAGCGGCAGGTTGAAGCCGAGCAGCACCCAGGCCGCGTAGGCGGGGCCGATGGCCATTCCCACGTAGGTCGCCGCCCCCTCCACCCCCAGCGCCGCCGCCCTGGCGCGGCCGACGAACAGGTGGCTGGCCAGCGCCATCGACAGCGGCACCATGGCGCCGCCGCCGAAGCCCTGCACCGCCCGCGACGCGATCAGCCACTCGAGGCCCGCCTCCGGGCCGGCCAGCCGGCTCAGCCCGGCGCCCAGGCTGCCGGCGCAGAAGAGCGCCAGCGCCACCACGTACAGCCGCCGTGCGCCCCACAAGTCCGCCGCGCGGCCGGCCAGTGGCATGGCCACGATGTAGGCCAGCAGGTACGCATTCACGATCCAGGAGGCGCGCGCCAGGCTGGCCCAGCCCCCGAAGTCGGCCACGATCGCCGGCAGCGCGATCGCCACCACCATCAGCTCTGCACCCCCCAGGAAGACGCCCAGCGAGGCGACCACCAGCACCGCCCAGGCGGCAGCGGGGTGCATGCGCAGGGTCGGCTGGGCGGTCGGCTGGGGCGTCACAGGTCGGCGCGCTCCAGCGCGGCCGCCGCCAGGATCAGCGCCACGGCGGCGGCGACCAGGGCCGTGCCGCCGGCGCGCAGCGCGTCGGCGATCGGGCGGGCCTGGTGCGTCAGGTCGCCCAGGATGGCCAGGCCCGCCGCCGGCGCGGGCGCGGCAGACAGAGCCGGTCCAGTACCCAGCGCGGCCAGCAGCAGGAGCGTCGCCGTCAGCAGCAGGCTGACGACCCCGGCCGGCACCGGGCGGAGCAGCGCCCCCAGCAGCAGGCCGATCGCCACCGCGGCGGCCCCGGCGGCCGCGACGCCGGCCAGCGGGGCCACGAACGGCCACGCGTCGCCCGCGTCG
>DATBME010000134.1:0-7216 GCA_036555005.1 Candidatus Limnocylindria bacterium
CGGACGCGTGCACCTGGGAGATGTCACGTGGGGGCCGACAGCTGGCCGGACGATCGACGCCGCCGGCCTGGTTGTCGCGCCGGGCTTCATCGATCTGCATTCGCACGGCGGGCTGGTGATCCTGGCCGATCCCCGCCACGAGCCGAAGGTGCGCCAGGGCGTCACCACCGAGATCGTGGGCGTGGACGGCAACGGCTACGCACCCTTCGCGCACCGCCAGGACCTGCTCGACTTCGTCAGGCTCAATGCCGGCCTGGACGGCGACCCGCAGCTCGACTTCGACTGGGACACGGTCGCTTCCTACCTGGACCGATACGACCGCGGGCAGGCGATCAACGTCGGGATCATGGTCGGCAACAGCGCCCTCCGGATCGGCGCCATCGGCTGGGACGACGAACCCGCCGACGAACGCGCCGTCAGCGCCATGCGGGCGATGCTGCGCGAGGCCATGGAAGAGGGTGCGTTCGGCGTCTCATCCGGGCTGGACTACCCGCCCGGCTCGTACGCCTCGACCGACGAGCTGGCCGCGCTCACGAACGAAGCGGCGCAGCACGGCGGCTTCTACCACACCCACGTCCGCTACCCGCTGGGCGATCGGTTCCTGGATCCCTTCCGCGAGGCGATCGAGATCGGCCGTCGCGGCGAGGGACCGGCGCACATCACGCACTTCTATCACCGCCAGACCTTCCCCGGTTCGCCGGACGAGATGCTGGCGCTGGTCGACGACGCCCGGGCGGCAGGCCAGGACGTCACCTTCGACGCCTACCCGTACGAGTGGGCCTCGACGCGGATGCTGATCCAGCTGCCGCAGTGGGTGCAGGCGGGTGGACCGATGCGCCTCAAGGAGCGCCTGGCGGACACGGCGACCCGCGACCGCATCCGCAGCGAGATGGCCGCGCGCGGGGCGGCCTATACCAGCGCCGCCGGCTGGGCGGACGTGCGGCTCGGCGCCTTCAGCCGGCCGGACAACGTCCGCTGGGAGTCCCGCACCCTGGCCGACGTCATGGAGGAGACCGGTCGCGACGCGGTGGACGCCATCTGCGACCTGCTGCTCAGCGAGGACCTGCGCGTGGCCCAGGTGACGACCGGTCCCTGGACCGATGGCCTGCGTCGCTTCCTGCCGCACCCGGCGGCCATGGTCGGCACCGATTCCACCTTCCTGGGTGACAAGCCGTCGCCGCGCACCTACGGCAGCTTCCCGCGCATCCTGGGCCAGTTCGTGCGCGAGGAGGCGATCCTGTCGCTGGAGGAGGCGGTGCACCGCATGACCGGCGCGCCGGCGGCGCGGCTCGGCTTGCGCGAGCGCGGCCTGCTGCGGGATGGCTTCGCCGCCGATGTGGTCGTCTTCGACGCCGGCCGGGTGCGGGCCAACGCCACGTATGAAGAGCCCCGGCAGTTCCCCGATGGCATCGAGTACGTGCTGGTGAATGGCGAGGTCGTGATCGACGGAGGGCGGCACACGGGTGCCACGCCGGGTCGCGCATTGCGCCACGGGCGGTCATGACCTTCCCGACCGACGAGGTGGAGCTGACCACCATCCTGGTTGTCTCGGACGTGGATCGGGCGCGCGACTTCTGGCGTGACGTGGTCGGCGCCGAGGTCTACCGCGAGTACGGCGGCACATCGTGCGTCCTGCGGCTGGCCGGCTCGTGGATCCTGCTGGTGACCGGCGGCGGCCCGACCGCCGACAAGCCGGACGTGACCTTCGCGGTGGCCGACGACGCGACCCACGTGGACCACGCCTTCACCATGCGGGTCGCCGATTGCCAGGCCGCCTACGAGACGCTCCGTCGGCGTGGCGCCGCGTTCCTGACGCCGCCGGTCAGCTCGCCCTGGGAGATTCGCGCCTTCTTCCGCGATCCGGACGGTCACCTGCTGGAGATCAGCGAGGCACGCACGCAGGGTTAGGCGGGACGCCGCCGCGCTACGATGCACCGATGGAGGGTCCGAGGGGAACCACGCGCACCCTGCCGCCCGACGCCGCCACGCAGCCCCTGATCCTGCCGGCGGACGCACCGGCCCGTGGCCGGGCGACCACGGCGCCGTTGCGGCGCGAGGGCCCGGACAAGCTGACGGGACTGGCCAAGTACGCGGACGACCTCGTCTTCCCGGGGGCGTGGTACGGAGCCACCATCCGCTCGACCGAGCCGCACGCCCGGCTGCTGGGCATCGACCTGGACGAGGGCTTCGACTGGAGCCGCGTCGTCGTGGTCACGGCTGAGGACATCCCCGGTGAGAACATCGTCAGCCTCATCGACGACGACCAGCCGGTGCTGGTCCCGGTCGGCGGCGAGATCCGCCACCAGGCCGAGCCGGTGGCCCTGATCGCGGCTCCCGATCGCTCCACCGTGCGCGAGGCGCGCCGCCACGTCAGCCTGCGCACCGAGCGGCTGGCGCCGGTCTTCGACCCGCTGCAGAGCGACCATGAGTTCGCCCAGTACACCGTCAAGCGCGGCGACGCCGCTGCGGCCATGGCACGGGCGGACGTCGTGGTCGAGGGGACGTACCGGGTCGGGCACCAGGAGCAGCTCTACATCGAGAACCAGGCCATGATCGCGGTGCCGCGCGAGGACGGCGGCGTGACGGTCCACGGTTCGCTGCAGTGCCCGTACTACATCCACAAGGCCATGAAGCGCGCGCTAAGCATGGGCGACGAGCTGGCGGTGGTGGTGCAGGCCGAGACCGGCGGCGGCTTCGGCGGCAAGGAGGAGTACCCCTCCATGATCGCCCTGCACGCGGCCCTGCTGGCGCTGAAGTGCCGCAAGCCGGTGCGCATGATCTACGACCGCCACGAGGACATCAGCGCCACTACCAAGCGCCACCCGGCTGTGGTGCGCTACCGCTCCGGCATGACCGGCGACGGCCAGCTGCTGGCCCAGGAGATCGAGGTGATCATGGACGGCGGCGCCTACTGCACCCTGACGCCGGTCGTGCTCAGCCGCGGCACCCTGCACGCCGGCGGGCCGTATCGCTGCGAGAACGTGCGCATCACCGGCCGCGCGATGGCCACCAACACACCGCCCAACGGCGCCTTCCGCGGCTTCGGCGCGCCGCAGACCGAGTTCGCCGCCGAGATGCAGGTCAACCGCATCGCGGAGGCGCTGGGCGAATCGCCGCTCGAGCTGCGGCGCCGCTGGGTCTACGTCGAGGGCGACACCACACCCACCGGCCAGGTCCTGCGTGAGAGCGTCGGCGGCTCCGACGTGCTGGAGGCGGCAGCGCAGGCCGCGGCCTTCGACACGCATCGCCAGCGGACGCGGGAGGCGCGCGAGATGCGTGGCTCCGGCGCGCGGCGCGCGTCGGGCATCGGCCTGGCGCTGGCCTGGCACGGCGCCGGCTTCACCGGCAGTGGCGAGGTCAAGCTCGCATCGGTGGCATCGGTTGAGCTGACCGACGACCATCGGATCCGGATCCTGACCGCCTCCACCGAGATGGGCCAGGGCACCAAGACGATCTTCCCGCAGCTGGTGGCGGACGCGCTGGGCGTGGAGTACGACGAGGTCGAGATCGCGCCACAGGACACCTCGCTGGTGCCCGACTCCGGGCCCACCGTCGCCAGCCGCACGGCCATGGTGGTGGGCGGGTTGCTGATCAAGGCGGCGGAGCGGTTGCGGGCCCAGGTGGAGGAGGAGACCGGCCGCAGCTTCGCCGACGCCTACCGCGAGGCCCGGCCGCGGCGCGTGGACGAGCAGTTCACGCCGTATCCGGGGGTGACGTTCGACGACGCCACCTACACCGGCGACGCGTACCCCGCCTTCGGCTGGGCGGCCGCCGTGGCCCGCGTCGAGGTCGACCTGGACACGGCCGAGGTCTCCGTGCGCGACTACGTCGCCGCCGACGACATCGGGCGCGTCATCCACCCGGTCCTGGCCGAGGGCCAGGTCGAGGGCGGCTCGCTCCAGGCCATCGGCTACGCCACCATCGAGGAGATGAAGCTGGTCGACGGCCGCTACCTCAATGACCGGCTGGCCACCTACCTCATCCCCACCTCGCTGGATGCACCGCCCATCCGCAGCATCCTGGTGGAGAAGCCGTATTCCGGCGCGCCCCACGGCGCCAAGGGGGTCGGCGAGCTGCCGATGGACGTCGGGGCGCCAGCGGTGGTGGCGGCCATCCACGACGCCACCGGCATCTGGATCCACGACCTGCCCGCGACGCCCGAACGGATCCTGGCCGCCATGACCGATGGACCGATGCCTCCGCCTCCCGGCGTCTCGGCGGAGCAACCCGCGCCGCAGGGTCCGCCAATCGAGGACCTGCCCGCCGGCGGCGACGAGATGCCGCTGCGCGCCCCCACTGACCCGCCGCAGGACTACATCCCATGACGTATCGCTTCACCGTCAACGGCGCGCCGGTCGAGGTGGAGGCGCCCGGCATGCGGCGGCTGCTCGACGTGCTGCGCGAGGACCTGGCGCTGACCGGCACCAAGGAGGGGTGTGGCGAGGGCGAGTGCGGCGCCTGCTCGGTGCTGGTCGACGGCGCGCTGGTGGACGCCTGCCTGGTCCCGGTCTGCCAGGTCGAGGGCGCCAGCGTGGACACGGTCGAGGGCCTGGCGGCGGACGGCGCGCTCAACGAGCTGCAGGCCGCCTTCCTGGAGACCGGCGGCGCGCAGTGCGGCATCTGCACGCCCGGCATGCTGATGGCCGGCGAGGCCTTCCTGGCGTCGGGCGAGGCGCCACGCGACGAGGCGATCCGCCACGCCATTGCCGGCAACCTGTGCCGCTGCACCGGCTACACCAAGATCATCGACGCCATCGCGCTGGCGGCGGACCGGCGCGCCGGTCGCTGAGCCGATGCCGCCCGAGCCGCCGGTCGTCTCGCCGCGCACGTTGGATGAGGCGTACCAGGTGCTGGCTGCGCTCCCGCATCGCCCGGTGGCCGGCGGCACCGACCTGCTGGTCCAGATCACCGGCGAGATCGGCGAACCGCCGGAGCGCGTCCTGGACCTCTGGGCGCTCGACGACCTGCGCGGCATCCGGATCGACGGGGATGCGCTCGTCATCGGTGCGCTGACCACCTACACCCAGATCCGCCGCTCGCACGAGGTCGCCGAGTTCCTGCCCACGCTCGCCGAGGCAGCAGCCACCATCGGCGCCGCCCAGATCCAGAACCGGGGCACGCTGGGCGGGAACGCGGCCAACGCCTCACCCGCCGGCGACACGCTGCCGATCCTGCTGGCCGCCGACGCGGAGCTGGTGCTCGGCAGCGCGCGCGGCGAGCGCGTGGTGCCGGCCGCCGAGTTCTGGCCCTCCTACCGCACGACCGCGCTGGCGGCGGACGAGCTGATCCTGCGCATTCGCTTTCCGCTGGCCGGCCAGCGACATGTCCGCTTCCGCAAGGTGGGCACGCGTCGGGCGCAGGCCATCTCGAAGGTGGTCATGGCGCTCGCCTGGCAGCCCGGGGCGGAGGGGGCGTGGCGGGAGGTGCGGCTGGCGCTCGGCTCGGTGGCTGCCACGCCGGTGCGCTCGCCGCGCACCGAGGCTGTGATGGAGGGCGCGCCGCCGACGTCCGAAACGGCTGACCGCGCCGCCGATGCGCTGCGCGACGAGATCCAGCCGATCGACGATGTGCGCTCCACCGCTGACTACCGGCGCGAGGTGGCCGCCCGCGTGCTGCATCGGCTCATCCGCGACGAGGGAGGGTGGTGACGTCGCCGCTGCTCCACCCGACGCGCGAAGATGTGCACGTCTTTCCGACCGCCGCCGACTTCCGCGCCTGGCTGAAGGGCAACCACGACACCGCCCGCGAGCTGTGGGTCGGCTACTACAAAAAGGGCGTGCCCAAGCAGTCCGTGACCTACGCCCAGGCCGTGGAGGAAGCCCTCTGCTTCGGCTGGATCGACGGGCTGACGCGGCGCATCAATGACGAGATCAGCGCCAACCGCTACACCCCGCGTCGCAAGGGCAGCAGCTGGAGCGCCATCAACATCGCCAAGGTGGCCGAGCTGGAGGCAGCGAACCGGCTGCACCCGGCCGGGCGGCGCGCCTTCGAGGAGCGCGATCGGCGCAAGGACGCCACGTACTCGTACGAGCGTCCGCCGGCTGAGCTGCCGCCGGACATGCTGGCCCGCCTGAAGGCGGACGCGAGGGCCTGGGCCTTCTGGGAGGGCGAGCAGCCCTCCTTCCGCAAGGGCGTCGCCCACTGGGTCACCGCCGGCAAGCGGCCGGAGACCAACGCACGACGCTTCGACGAGCTGCTGGAGCGGGCGCGCGCCGGGCAGCGCCCGAAGGCGTTCATCGTGGAGCGGCAGGATCGGTAGGATGCGAGCCGCGCACAATCGAAGGATGGAGGCTATCCGCCCATGGACTGGCTCACGTTCGGGGTCCAGTGGCTGCACGTGCTGCTGGGCATCACCTGGTTCGGCTACGCGATTGCGATCTACTTCCTGGTCCGCCCGGCCATCAACCAGGAGCCGGAGGCGCAGCAGCGGCTGACCTACACGCGCATGGGGGCGCTCGCCGCCCGCGTCATGCCGTTCGTGTCGTTGGGGGTGCTGCTGCTCGGCATCGTTCGCGGCACGGTGCTGGGACCGATCCAGTCGGTCGAGGCGGCCTTCACCACGGCGTACGGCATCACCTGGCTGGTCGCCCTGGTGGTGACGATCGGCCTGATCGTGAATGGCGCGCGTAACATCGGCCCCACCTTCGTCGGCCTGGCGGACACGCCCGACTACCCCGCCGCCGCGGCGCGCCTGGTGCGCCTGTCGCAGATCGACCTGGTGATGTTCGCGATCGTCTTCACCTGCATGATCCTGATGCGCTTCGGGTTCTGAGCCGATGGCTGACGAGGCGCCGGGCGTCCAGCTCACGACCACCGCCGAGCACGCGGACGCCGTCCTGACGCCCGAGGCGCTGGGCTTCGTGGCGCAGCTGCATCGGTCCTTCAACCAGCGTCGTCAGCGCCTGCTGGGTGAGCGCCGCGATCGACAGGCGCGCTTCGACGCCGGGGAGCTGCCCGACTTCCTGCCGAACACCCACGAAGTCCGCTCCGACCCGGACTGGCGCGTCGCGCCCGCGCCGCCCGACTTCGACGACCGGCGGGTGGAGATCACGGGACCGGTGGAGCCGAAGATGATGATCAACGCCCTCAACTCCGGGGCGAAGGTGTTCATGGGCGACTTCGAGGACGCCCTCTCCCCCACCTGGCAGAACGTGGTGACCGGCCACTGGGCGGTGGCGGAGGCGGTGCGGCGACGGCTCACCTTCCAGACCGATGA
>DATBME010000044.1:0-6029 GCA_036555005.1 Candidatus Limnocylindria bacterium
TCCGCATTGGTACCACAACCTCCGCGCCAACCCGGAGGCGACCGCCGAGGCCGGCGGCGAGACGTTCCGCGTGCGCGCCAGCGAGGCGACCGGCGCCGAACGCGACCGCCTGTACGCCCAGCACGCCGAGGAGCGAGCGGAGTTCCGCGACTACCCGAGCCAGACCAGCCGCGTCATCCCGGTCTTCACTCTCGAGCGCCTCGGCTGAGCGATCGACTGGGGCCGCAAGGCTCACCAGTCGAGCAGCACGCACTCCTCGTCGCCCTCGACCCAGGCCCGATGGCCCGGCGGGATGGCGACGTAGCAGCCCGCCCCGGCGACGGTCTCTGAGCCATCCTCCATCAGGTACCGGATGCGACCGGCGATGACGTACTCCTGGTGCGACTCGGGGCAGCTGGTCCAGCCATCGGTCATGGGCTTGACGTGCTCGTCCCAGCTCCAGCCCGGCGCCAGGCGTGAACGCACCACCATGGCATCGTCGATGGTGACGAACTCGCCGCGGCTCTTGCCGTCGTCGAACTCGTAGACCTCATCGGGTTCATCGAAGCTCTTGATCTGGACGCCGGCCATCGGCTTCGTTGCCTCCGTTGCTCAGGTCGTGGACGGGACCGGATTATGGACTCGCCCCGCGACTGGCCGATGTCCTGCAGTCACGCGACCGCATGGCCAGATACACCGTCAATCGGCGGGCCGTGGCGCACGCCCGCAAGCTGATCGATGCGCGCCAGTACGTCCTTGACTCCGACTGGGGCGAGCGTCAGCCGCGCGCCGACGACGAAAATCGGTTCCTGAAGTCCCACGCTTGGGATGCGTACGCTGCCTGGCACCTCGGCCTGACCGAGGACGCTGAGGACGAGACCAAGGCGCGCCATGCCTTTGTCTACGGCGACTTCCGCCGCGTACATCGCACGGGCCTGATCGCCTGTGTGTACCGCGCTGCCGAGTGGCGCCACAAGGCGATCGAGCTGGCGGCGCACAACCTGCTGCAGCGCCTGGACAAGGTGAGCGGCATCGCCACGTAGCCGGCGACCGCGATCCACAACTCCGGCACGCCGCTTCGGACGTGGCTGCTGCGCCAGGCGGGAGGCGTTCAGGTCACGCCATGAACTGGTCGTGGCGGGCCCACAGCTCGCGCCACTCGTCCGGAGTGAGCGAGCGACCTGCCTGGCGGAGCTCCTCGAGCTCCATGAAGTAGCGCTCGCGCGCAGCCCCCGGCGCGAACAGGATCAGCATCGACGAAGGCGCGTCGGAGTCGGCGCTGAACGCGTGGATGCCGCCCTTGGGCACGTACAGGAAGTCGCCTTGCCGCGCCTCCACCCAATCGGTCCCGTCGTAAACGCGAACGACGCCCTGCAGGATGTAGAACGACTCCGAGTAGGTCCGGTGGAAGTGCGGCTTCGGGCCGCCGGCGTGTGGCGTCATGTCGCGGCGGAAGAGGCCGAACTGGCGGCGCGTGATGCTCCCGGGCGCCACGAAGGTCATCGCGTTGGTCGGCGCCTGCAGGTCGGGCTCGCCGGCTGGCCGGTACACGGCCGAGACCTCGCCATCCGATCGGAGGTACGACATGCGCTAACTATGACCTCGGTCATGCCAATTCGACGTCCTTTGGCACTGTGCCGGGCCGATCCAGCGGCGGACGCTGGCCATGAACCCGTCAGCGACGGGTCGCGAGACATGAGGTAGGTGTGTGCCATGTCGACACTCGATGGTCCCGGCGCCCGGTTTCCACGATTGGAGCTGACGCTGTCGGGCTGGATCACCGCGATCTTCCTCGTCGTGCTGGGGATTGGCGCCACGGCGGGCGGCATCGCCCTGGTGGCCGCTCCCGACGGCAGCATCATGCAGATGCCGCTGCGGTTCCTGGAGGGCAGCCCGTTCGCCGATTACCTGGTGCCCGGCCTCATCCTGCTGGGCCTGTTCGGCATCGGTTCGCTGGTGGCGGCGGCGCTGGTGCTGCTGCGGCTCTGGTATGCGCCGCCGGTGGCGTTCGTCATCGGCTCCGGCCAGATGATCTGGATCGTCGTACAGCTGGCCATCATCGACGAGTTCAACTGGCTGCAGCCGGCCATGTTCGCGGTTGGACTGGTGATCGCGGTCGCCGCATCGGTCTGGGGTTGGCCGGTGGTGCGAGCGCTCCTCGGGCGCGAGCGTCGGTGGGAGCCGCGCTGATCGGCCGAAGTCGCGCGTCTATTTCGCGCTTCTAGTCGACGATCGGGCTGGGGTCATAGCCGCGCCAGCCGTTGTGCCGGCGCAGGAAGTAGCCGGCCAGGAAGGTGAGGATCGCCGAGCCGAAGGTGCGGATGGTGATGTCGGCGACGTCGCGGGTGGGATCCAGCTCCACGAAGTCGATGGCCATCACCCGCGGGTCCTGGCCCAGCACGAAGAGGGCCTCCAGCAGGTCGGTCGGCGAGATGCCGTCGGCGGTGGCCGCAGCGGTGCCGGGCGCATAGCCCAGCTCCAGCACGTCGATGTCGACCGTCACATAGATGGCGTCGGTGTCGCGGCCGGCGATCTCGAGGGCCGCGGCCACCATCGGCTCGATCCCCTGCTGCCGGATCGCGCGCGCGGTGAAGATGGTGCCGCCCTGGCCCTCGACCCAGCGCTTGTAGTAGCTGGCGTTCATGAAGCCATGGATCCCGAACTGGACCAGGTTGCTGCCGCGCACGCGAACGCCCGATTCCAGGATGCCGCGGATGGGGGTGCCGTTGGTGGGGCCGTGGTCCATCACCCGCACGTCGTTGTGCGCGTCGAAGTGGATGAGGCCGACCTGCTGGTCGGGGTGCGCGCCGCAGTAGGCTCGCACCGCCGGCGCGGTGATGGCGTGGTCGCCGCCGATGATCACCGGCAGGAAGTCCTCCGGCTGGCTCATGCAGGCCTGCAGCGACTCCTGGATGTGGTCAAGGCCGGCATACAGGTCGACGATCGGCGTCGACACGTCGCCCAGCTCCCGCACCCGCAGGGTCGACATGTCGACGTCGTAGTCGGGTGTGAAGGTCGTGAAGATGGCCCACGCGTCACGCAGGGCATTCGGCGCGGCGTAGGCGCCGTTCGGCAGGATCGAGGTCTTGCTGAACGGCACGGTGATGATGCCCACGTCCAGCGGGGAGGCGAAGTCCCACGGCTCGATCCAGTTGTTGACCCGCAGCTCGTGGCGATCGTTCCAGTGCGAGATCTTGTGCTTCTCCGGCACCAGCAGGTGCGGGATGTCACGCGGCACGCGCGGCCGCTCGTACGGCTCGGCCGTGGGATGGATGGTCCCCGTCGGAGGATCAGTCACGGCATCGGTCCCGATCCGCCGTGGCCCGCCCGCTCGGGTGGCGGCAGCATGTTCATCGCCACGAAATCGTCACTGAGCGAGCCCATCGGGTTCTCGCGCGTGGGCAGGCCCTCGACGAACGGCAGCAGGTCGGTCCTGGCGATCTCGAAGATGCGGCGCAGCTCCGGCACCGGATCCGGGCTCTCGTCGACCCGGAGGTCCCACAGCGGGTACTCCTCGCGATCGACCACCAGCAGCGCCGCGCACTGCCGGCCGCGCTTGTCGCCACCGGCCGCCTGACCCGCCTCGATCCCCCGGACCAGGCGCTCGGCCAGGTCCATCGGCTCCGAAGCGACGAAGGCATCGGCCATGGCCGACACCGTCTCGCCACGGATCAGCATGTTGCCCTGGGCCGCGAAGTTCGGGCCGGAGAGCCCGCCGTACCAGGTGGTGCATTCGTCGCCGGAGTAGGTGGCGCTGTCTCCCCCGCGGTCGACCATGCCCAGCTGTCGGACGGAGCGTCCCGGGTCGTCGGCCAGGACCGATGCCATCGCCTCCTTGGCGCCGGCACCGCCTTCCATCAGGCGCAGGGCATCGATGGCCAGGTACAGGCTGGGCCACGACTGGGTGGCGACCGCCCCGACCCCGGCCTGCGCCCAGGTGACCATCCGCCCGGCCGCCACGTCCGCGGTCGACACCACAACGCCAAGCTGGCCGGTGCGGACGCACCGGCCAACCAGCGAGAAGGTGGTGAGCCGCCTCATGCCGGGGAGGTCGCCGCCTCCGTGGCTGCCTCGCCCAGCGCCTCGAGCTCGGCAGCCTCCTCCCTGGCCAGCTGCCGCTCCCGGGTCAGGTCGAGGTTGCGGCACAGGACCCAGTACAACAGCGCCGAGACCGGCAGCCCCACGAAGAGCGAGATGTCGGCGAACTCGAGCGACCGCGCGATCGGCCCGACGAAGATCTCCTGGGTGCCGTTGAAGATCGCGAAGAACGGCACCATCACCGCGATGCCGACGATGTACGACACCAGCCCGCGCCAGTTCCAGGCGCCGTAGATGCCGTTCGGCTTGAAGATCTCCAGGATCGCGTAGTCGCCTCGCCGGACGAAGAAGAAGTCGACGAGGTTGACCGCGGTCCACGGGACCAGCGAGTACAGCAGGATCACCAGGAAGACGTTGTAGCTGCCGAGGAAGTCGGCCGGCAGTAGCAGGCTGCCGGCGGTCCCGAGCACCAGGATGGCGCCGATGGCGATCGCGCGGGTCGAAACGCTCGCCCGGATCGGGGTGACCGTGTCGACCGCGGCCAGCAGCGCCAGCGATCCGCTGTACAGGTTCAAGGAGATGACCGAGACGAGGCCGATCAAGGCGGTGCTGAGAACGATCGTCCCGAAGCCCTGGAAGATTGCGTCTCCACCGGCAGCCACGGCGCCGATCGACTCGGTATCCGGGTAGCTGGCGAGCAGGAACGCGCCAAGCGCGATCATCCAGAACGATCCGGCCGTCGACCCGAAGTAGGTCCACAGGAACGTCGAACGAACGGTCGAGGACCGCGGCAGGTAGCGGCTGTAGTCAGAGACATACGGCGCCTGCGAGACCTGGTAGCTGGCCACGATCACGATGACGACCAGGAACGGCGTCCAGGCGAACTCGCCGGTCACCTGGTCCGCCGGCGGGTTGCCGGTCAGCAGCACGCCCACCGTGAAGATGCCGAACACGATGAGGAACAGGTACGTCCCCCAGCGCTGGATGAAGTGGATCCAGTCATAGCCGCCGATGGTCAGCACCAGCGCCGCACCGGCCATGATCAGGATCGAGGGCTGGAGCTCGAGGCCCGTGACGGTCGACAGCGCCGTGCCGGCAATGATCGTGTTGAACACGTTGAAGCCGACGTACAGGAAGACGCCGATCAGCTGCGGGATCAGCGCCCCGAAGTAGCCGAACTGCGGGCGGGACTGGAGCAGCTGCGGTATGCCCAGGCGCGGTCCCTGCACCGAGTGGAACGCCATGAAGAACGTCCCGAAGACCTCGCCCAGGATGATCGCCACCAGGACCCAGACGAGCGGCAGCCCGAGGCCCATCGCGATGAGGCCCACCGCCAGCGTCGCCAGGTTGGCGTTGCCCAGGAACCACAGCGTGAACTGGTCCCGGACATTGCCGTGCCGCTCCGACAGCGGGATGTAGTCGATCGAGTGGACTTCAACCGGGCCGGTGGCTCGTTCAGCGGGGGGCGCAGCAGCAGTCATTGATCCCTTCCTCCTGCATGGGTCCCCCATCGATTGTGTGGATCGGATATTCTGCCTTGCGAATTCTATCGGAATCCGTCAACAGGTCCGTCCCAAGCCATGGCAAAAGCCAACCTGCCCAAGGCCGATGCGGCCCGGTCCGTCGCCGGCAGCCCCGGCCGTCACCGGCTGGATGCCACCGAGCGGGCCATGGTCGAGCTGCTGCAGCAGGACGGGCGGCTGACGATCACCCAGCTGGCGAGGACGCTGCGGGTCACCGAGGTCACCGCACGTCGCAAGCTGAGGCGCCTGATGGGCGACGGCATCATCCGGGTGGTGGCCACGGTCGATCCCTTCGACGTGGGCTACGAGACGCCGGTGATCATCGGCCTCAAGGTCCAGCGCGGGCAGATGGACGCCGTGGCGGAGCGGCTCAGCCGGCTGCCACAGGTGCGCTATGTCGGCGCCAGCACCGGGCGGGTGGACCTGATCATCGAGGTCGTGACGCGCACCAACCAGGACCTGGCCGACTTCCTGATGAACGAGCTGGCG
>DATBME010000080.1:0-2554 GCA_036555005.1 Candidatus Limnocylindria bacterium
CGCGTCGAGGGCGGGATCCTCAACTGGGGCGCCGACATGACCACCGAGAACAACCCGTTCGAGGTCGGCCTGGAGCGCCTCTGCAGCCTGGACGGCGACTTCGAGTTCCAGGGCAAGGCGGCGCTGCGCCAGATTCGCGACCGGGGGATCAGCCGCAAGCTGGTCGGCCTCGAGATCGCCGGTGACAAGCTCGAGATGAACTTCACCAAGTGGCCGGTCAGCGCCGATGACGGCGTCGTGGGCCAGGTCACCACGGCGCTCTGGTCGCCCCGGCTCGAGCGGAACATCGGCTACGCCTGGCTGCCGATCGGCCTGGCAGCCGACGGCATCCGCGTCTCGGTAGCCACGCCCGACGGCCAGCGGGAGGCCACGGTGGTGCCGATGCCGTTCGTCGATCCCGGCAAGCGGATCCCGAAGTCCGATCCGGCGGTGGTCCGCTGAGCACGAATGCGGCTCCCGTCCTCTGACTCACGCCCCTGGCGATTCGACTGGAGTAATCAGATCACGCAACTGTGCAGCGGCCGGCTCGATCCGATTCCACTGGGTGCATGATCTCGAGCCGGAGAGCTGCGTTCTGCTCAATCTGAGTCACCCAGTTGATTCAAGCCCGAACCCACAACTCATGCCCGTGGTTGTGAGAATCATGGGCAGGACCGTGCCGCATGGCATTTGGCAGCGGCGGCCGTGTGGCGCACGCTGGTCCCGGCAGACGAAACGGAGGTATCGACGATGACCGCAAAGGTCGAGTCCACGAAGAAGGGCGGCGCCCCCACGGACGTGCCGGACGAGAAGCCCCAGGCGCTCGTCTCGGTGGCGGGCATGGTGCGGGCCGATGAGCTGGGCGTTCACAACGCCCTGATCGGTGGCATCGCCGCCGACAAGGTCGCGGTCGAGCGCGGGATGGTGCGGGGCGCGATCGCCGGCCATGAGCTGCAGATCCGCCAAGGCGGCGCAGGCACGATCATCTCCGCCGGCAGCACCGATATCCGGCAGGGCGGTGCGCAGACCGTGATCTCCGGCGGCACGGTGCACATCGAGCAGGGTGGCAGCCTGGTCACCCTCGCGCGCAAGATCGAGCTGGCGAGGGGCGGTACCGTCGTGTTCGGGATCGCGCCGAGCCTGGAGGTCCAGGAGGGCGGCCGCGTGCTCGTCGGCACGCGGGCAGCGCTGGCCATTGGCGCCCTGGCGGCGGCTGTCGTCGGTGTCGCAGTGATCGCATCGCGCAGCGCGAGTCGCTCCAGGAATTAGCTGCCGCGGCAAGGGTCAGATGGTGATGACCACCTTGCCGTGGGCGTGGCCGGCCTCGACGTAGCGGAGCGCCCGTCCGGCCTCTGCGAGCGGATAGGTTCGATCGATAGCGGGGGTAACCTTGCCGGCCTCGATCAGCTCCTTGAGGTAGAGCAGGTCGGCCTTGTCCACGCCTGCGATGAAAAAGCGGACCCGCTGCTTCAGCACCCGACCGCGAAACGCGCCGGCGGCGATGCGGCCCAGCACGCCGATGCCGCCCTTTGCAGCTCCCACCATCACCAACGTCCCTTTCGACGTCAGCGCACCGCGCAGCTTGCCGATTGAGGGAGTGCCGCCGATGTCGACGACCAGGTCATACGGGCCGGAATGCGTGGCATCCTCGCGCGTGTAGTCGATTACCCGGTCTGCGCCGAGCGAGCGCAGCAGCTCCACGTGGTCGGTGCTAGTCACCGCCGTGACCTCGGCGCCCATCGCCTTGGCGATCTGGACGGCGAACGAGCCCACGCCCCCTCCGGCGCCATTGACCATCACGCGCTGGCCGGCCTGCAGCGCGCCGTGATCGCGCAGGGCCTGGAGCGCGGTCACGCCGGCGATCGGCACCGCCGCCGCCTGCTCGAAGGTCAGGTTCGACGGCTTCGGCACGAAGTTGGCGCCGCAGACGAACTCGGCGAACGCGCCGGTCCGGATGCCCATCACCTCGTCGCCGACCCGCAGGTCGGTCACCTCGGCGCCGACCTCCTCGACCACCCCGGCCGCATCGGCGCCGAACAGGGGAGACTTCGGCCGTCGCCAGCCCTCCGCGGTCCGGACCAGGAACGGCTGGGCGCGCACGCGCCGCCAATCGCCGGCATTAACCGACGAGGCCACGACACGCACGAGCACACGGTCATCCTCCAGGGTGGGCCGATCCACCTCGGCCAGTCGCAGGTCATCGGGCGATCCGTAGCGCTCGTGGAGCAGTGCCTTCATCGGTCTACCTTACAGCGTAAGATCCTTCTGGACGTACGGTAGCCTTACGTAGTAAGGTTGTCAATACCCAAGCACGCGAGGTGGATCGATGGCGCAGCGCCAGCCCAGGGAGGAGCCGAAGGAGTCGCTCAGCCGCGAGCGCGTGTTGCGGACTGCCATCGACCTGGCCGACCGCCATGGCATCGGCGCCCTGACGATGCGCCGGCTGGCGCAGGAGCTGGGGATCGAGGCCATGTCGCTCTACCACTACGTGGCCGGCAAGGACGACATCCTGGCGGGCATGGTGGACCAGATCACCAGCGAGATCCCGCTGCCGGATCCGGCGGGCGACTGGAAG
>DATBME010000095.1:0-11973 GCA_036555005.1 Candidatus Limnocylindria bacterium
ATCGATGCCGCGCGGCGCGACATCATGATCATGACCCTGGCCGCGGCGGTGCTGCTGGCCGGGATCCTGTTCTTCGTCTTCCGCGCCGCCCAGGCGCGGATCAGCAGCCAGCAGCGGCAGCTGCTGGAGGCGATGCGGCGCGACGCGCTCACGGGGCTCCTCAACCACGGGGCGGTGGTGGGCGTGCTCGCGGAGAGGCTCGAGGCCGCTCGAGCGGCCGGCGATGTCATCGGCCTGGCGCTGGTCGACGTCGACAACTTCCGGCTCTTCAACGACAACCACGGCCACGAGGCCGGCGACGAGATCCTGCGACGCGTGGCCGGCGTCCTGCGGCCCGGCATCGATGACGGCGCGGAGCTGGCGCGGTACGGGCCCGATGAGTTCCTGCTGGTGCAGCCGGGCGCCGACGCCGCGACCATGGCCGGCATCGCCCAGGCGTTCTCCCTGACCCTCTCGCAGGTGAGCGTCCAGTTCGGCGATTCCGAGGAGCTGCCGGTCACCACCAGCATCGGCATCGCCTGCCATCCCGAGCACGGCTCATCGCTGACCGAGCTGTTGACCGCGGTGGCCGTGGCGCTGGGGGAGGCCAAGGCGTCTGGTGGCGACACGCTGCGCGTGGCGGAGCTGGGCGAAGAGCATCGGGTCATGTCCGGCAGCTTCGACGTGCTCCAGGGCCTGGTCATCGCGGTGGACACCAAGGATCGCTACACGAAGCGGCACTCGGAGGACGTGGCGCGCTACGCGGTGTTCCTGGCGGAGCGCGTCGGTGTCGACGAGGAGACGCGGCGCACCATCCACCTGGCCGGCCTGCTGCACGACGTCGGCAAGATCGGCATCCCGGACGTGATCCTGCGCAAGCCGAACAAGCTGACCGCCGACGAGTACCACGCCTTCCAGCAGCACGTGGCGCTCGGCGACGCCATCGTCCGCGACGTGCCGCGGGTCGACGAGGTGCGCGCCGGCATCCGCCACCACCACGAGCGCTGGGACGGCAGGGGCTATCTCGACGGGCTCGAGGGCGACGCGATCCCGCTGATCGCGCGCATCCTGGCCGTGGCCGACGCCTTCTCGGCGATGACCACCACGCGGCCCTACCGGCGGGCGCTGCCGATCGAGGAGGCGCTCAAGCGACTGACCGATGCCTCCGACAGCCAGCTCGACGAGCGGCTGGTCCTCGCCTTCGTCGAGGGCCTGGAGACCGCGCCCGACGCGCCGCTGCCCGGCGAGGAGACGCACGCCCTATGGCGGCCGGAGCTGTGGGTCGCCTGATGCGCCGCATCCTGGCCAGCCTGCTGCTCGCGCTGGCCGTCACCGCCCTGCCGCAGGCCGCGGCCGGCTTCCTGGTCTGGACCTTCGTGGTCCTGCCGCTCACCGTCACGGCCGGCCAGGCGACCGTATTCACCATGACCGTCACCAACGTGGCGGGACCCGACGACCTTGGCTGCACGGAGGTCACGCTGCCGGCCGGCTTCTCAGTCCAGTCGATCAGCGATCCGGTGGCCTCGAACGGGGGCGACTGGGAGGCGTCGCTGACCGGTACAACCGTGGAAGTGAACACCGACAGCGGTGGCGACCGCCTGGAGATCGGGGACTCGGTCACCTTCCAGGTCAAGGCCACGCCGCCGGCCGCCGGCCTCACGTCCTGGCCGAACCACGCCCACCGCCAGCAGGACTGCAGCGGTCCCACCGAGCTCGGCCTGCCGATCGAGGTGGTCGTGCTGCCGCCGATCCTGGCCACGCCGACGCCCAGGCCCACCGCCACGCCGACGCCGAAGCCGACTCCGACGGCGCACCCCACGCCAAGGCCCACGCCGGCCCCGACGCGCCCACCTGCCAGCGCGGCTCCGCCATCGACGTCGGCTCCCACGCCGGCTCCCACGCCGGCTCCCAACCGGTCCTCGTCGCCTCGCCCGCGTCCTTCCGCGTCAGCCTCCGAACCGCCCGCCGCCTCGCCCACGCCGGACGGGGCCGGACCGGTGCAGTCGCCACCGGGTGGGGGATCGGGAAGCGGACAGATCACCGACCCACGCATCCCGCCGGACCCGGCGCCGGTCCGGGTCGGGGCGGGCACGCTGACCGTGTTCGATGGCATCGGCACCTGGTCGGTGCCGGCGGCGGTGGTCGGCGTTCCGGGGCTGCTGGTCGTGCTGTGGGTGGCGCTGCAGACGGTTGGCGCGCTGGCCTGGGTCCCGGCCGTGCGCCGCCTCCGCGGCGAGGATCGCCCGCGAGAGGCCTAGCCCAGCGACGGCCACCAGCCGGACGGCGCCAGCCGTGGCGGTCGCGCTCTGATGGCGGCCGCCAGCTTGGAGTAGCGGCGGATCACCCGATCGGCGTCGCCGGGTCCCAGGCCTCCAGTCGCTTGCGCACATCGGCCAGGAAGGCGCCGACCTGCGCGCCGTCGAGCACGCGATGATCGAAGGAGCAGGTCATGTTCATCATCGGCCGGATCACGATCACGTCCTCGCCATCGATGGTCGCCACCACCGGGCGCTTCACGATGGCCTCCATCGACAGGATGGCGACCTCCGGCGCATTGATGATCGGCATGGATGAGACCGATCCGAACCAGCCGGTGTTATTCACCGTGAAGGTGCCGCCCTGGATCTCGTCCAGCTTCAGCTTGTTGCCACGCGCACGGGCGGCCAGGTCCTGGATCCGATGGTTGACGCCGCTGATCGAGAGCTGATCGGCGTTGTGGATGACCGGCACCAGCAGGCCGTTGTCGACGGCGACCGCGATGCCGATGTTCATCGACTGCTTCAGGACGACCTTGTCCTCGGCGAACTGGCTGTTCACGGTCGGGTGCTGGCGCAGCGTCTCGGTGACGGCCTTGACCACCGCGGCCACGTAGCTCAGCCCGATGCCCTCGCGCGCCTTGTAGGCAGCGTTGTTCTCCTCGCGCCAGCGGACGACGTGGTGCATGTCGACCTCGACCACGGTGTACGCGTGCGGGACGGTCTGCTTGACCCGCGTCATCTTGGCGGCGATGCCCTTGCGCATCTGGGTGAGCGGGATCTCGACGTCGCCGCCGGTCGGTGCGGCGACCGGTGCCGGTGGCGCGAAGGGGGTTGCCGGTGCCGCGGCGGGCGCCGAGGGTGGAGCGGCGGCGGCGGGCGGGGCAGAAGCGGCAGCAGGCGTCTCCGCCGGCGCGGCGGCTTGCGGAGCAGCTGCAGGCGCTTCGGCCGGCGCGGCCGCTTCCGGGGCGGCTGCCGGGGCCGTCTCCGCCTCGGCGCCGCGGCCCTCGACGAAGGCCAGCACGTCCTCGCGCGTGACGCGGCCGCCGGCACCGCTGCCCTTGAGCTGGGTGATGTCGATGTTGTGCTCGCGGACGAGGCGACGCACGGCAGGCGTCATGCGCACGCTGGCATCGCTCGGCGCGGCCGGCGCGGCCTCCGCGGGCGCGGCCTCCGCAGTTGGTGCGTCGGCCTGGGCGGCCGGCGGCTCGGGCGCGGTGGCCTGCGGCTCAGTTGCCTGCGGCTCGGGCTCCGCGGCCGGCGCCTCGGCCTGGGCGGCCTGCGGCGCGGGCTCGGCGGCCTGCGGCTCGGGCTCGGCTGCAGGGGCTTCGGCCTCCTGCGCAACGGCGGTCTGCTCGGCGGCCTCGGCGACGGGCGCCGCCGGGGCCTCGGCAGCCGGCTCGGGCGCCTCGGCCGGAGCTTCGGCCGCTGCCGCGCCGGCGCCGTCGCCGGAGATCTCGGCCAGCGGCGTGCCCACCTTCACGGTCTCGCCATCGGGCACCATGATCTTGGTGATCGTGCCGGCCACCTCGGCGGGGACCTCGGCGTTGACCTTATCGGTCACCACCTCGAACAGCGGGTCGTACTGCTCGACCGTGTCGCCTTCCTTCACGAGCCAGCGCTCGATCGTGCCCTCGGTGACGGACTCGCCAAGCTGCGGCATCTTGATGGTGGTCGGCATCCGGGTGGCTCCTCGGCTCCTAGCTGGCGTGGCCGAGCGGGACGGCGCCGCGCGTCACCCGGTAGAGGTCACGCAGGGCGCCGATCTCGGCTCCGTGATGAATGTCGTGGTGGATCATTGTCCAAAAGATCTTCCAGGCTGGCCACTGCTCCCAATTGGTCATCACCGACCGCTCCAGGTCGGCTGGCCCCACGGACTGCAGATCTTCGACCAGGCGCTGCTGCCCCTCCTCCAGCTGCGCGATGGCGGCCTGCGGCGAGTGAGCCGAGTCGATGTCCGGCCACTCCAGCCGCCCGGGCCCGAACGCGTACTCGTGATACATGACCTTGCATTCGGCCACGTGCACCAGCCGCCAGCCGATGGTGGTCAGCGGCGCCGGATCCGGATCAGGCTCGGCATAGTCCGCCGCCCACCGGCCGTCCGGCTGCTGCCTGATCGTCCAGGCGTCCGGCGCCGGCTCCCACCAGAACTCATCGTCGGTCAGGCCATCGATCCGACCGTGGATCATGTCGTAGGCCTCGTCCAACTGGAGGGCGAGCAGGCTGACGGCGTCCATCGGCTCAGTAGGCGGCCAGCGAGCGGGCCGCCTCGACGATCTTGGCCGGATCGAGCATGAACCAGTCCTCCAGAACGTGGTGGAAGGGCACCCCGGGCACCTCGGGACCGGCCAGCCGGGTGACGGGCCCGTCCAGGTCCTCGAAGCAGTCCTGCGCGATCCATGCCGCAACTTCCGCGCCGAAGCCACCGAAGCGATTCGCCTCGTGCACCACCAGCGCCTTGCCGGTGCGCTCCACCGACGCCTTCACCGTGGCGGTGTCCAGCGGCCGGAGCGTGCGCAGGTCGACGACCTCGGCCTCGACGCCGTCCTCCCGCGCCAGGGTCTCGGCAGCCTCCAGGGCGCAGCTGCGCATGTAGCCGTAGCAGAAGATGGAGAGGTGCTTGCCGGGTCGCGCCACCTCGGCTGAGCCGATGGGAACCACGTGGTCGCCATCGGGCACCTCCGCCTTGAACAGCCGGTACGTCTTCTTGTGCTCGAAGAACATGACCGGGTCGGGGTCGCGTACCGAGGCCTTGAGCAGGCCCTTGGCGTCGGCCGGCGTGCCCGGCGCGACCACCTTCAGGCCCACCGTGGAGGTGAAATAGGCCTCATTCGACTGGCTGTGATACAGCGCGCCGTGCACGCCGCCGCCGTACGGCATGCGAATCACCATCGGCAGCCCGAAGGCGCCATTTGACCGATAGCGCATGCGGCTGATCTCGGACACGATCTGGTTGAAGGCGGGGTAGACGAAGTCGGCGAACTGCATCTCGGCGATCGGCCGCAGGCCGTAGATCGCCGCTCCCGCCGCCGCGCCGGCGATCATCCCCTCGGTCAGCGGCGTGTCGAGCACCCGCTTCTCGCCGTACTTGGCGAAGAGGCCCTCGGTGGCGCCGAAGACACCGCCCTTCTTGCCCACGTCCTCGCCCAGGACCATGACGTTCGGGTCACGCTCCAGCTCCTCGTCCATGGCGGTCCGAATCGCCTCGAGGATGTTGAGCTCGGCCACGCTCAGGCCTCCGTCCCGTCGGCGTAGACGTGCAGCTCGGCGGTGGCCACGTCCGGGTCGGGACGTGCCTCGGCCCGGCGGCTGGCCTCGTTGATGGCGGCCTTGGCCTCGGCGCGCAGCTCCTCGTCGCGCTCGTCGGTGAGCAGGCCCCACTCGCGCAGCTGGCGCGCGAAATGCGTGATCGGGTCCTGCTCCTTGAGCGCCTCGACCTCGGCCGGGTCGCGATACCGGCGCTGGTCGTCGTCCGACGAGTGGCTGGTCAGACGGATGCAGACGGCCTCGATCAGGGTCGGGCCCTCACCGCGCCGCGCGCGCTCGTGCGCCTCCTTGGCCGCCGCGTAGCAGGCCAGCGGATCGGATCCGTCGACCAGCACGCCCGGGAAGCCGTAGCCCTCGGCGCGGGCCGCGACGCGCCCGCCGCCGACCTGCTTGTCGAGCGGCACGCTGATGGCGTAGCCGTTGTTCTCGCACACGAAGATGACCGGCAGCCGGTGCACGCCGGCGAAGTTCATGGCCTCGTGGATCTCGCCCTGGTTGCTGGTGCCCTCGCCGTACGAGGTCATGGCCACCACGTCGTCGCCGCGCACCCAGGCGCCCATCGCGATTCCCACCGCATGCAGCACCTGCGTGCCAACCGGCGAGGAGAGGCTGACCAGGTTGTAGGGCGCGCCGCCGTAGTGGCCGGGCATCTGGCGGCCGCCGGAGCTGACGTCATCGCCCTTGGCCAGGTGGGCGGTGATGATGTCCTCCGGCTCCATCCCGAAGGTGATGGCCGACGCGATGGAGCGGTAGTAGGGAGCCATCCAGTCCTGGTTGCGCCGCATCGGCCAGGCGATGGCCACCTGGGCGCCCTCGTGCCCCTGGCCGGAGATGATGAAGGCGATCTTGCCGGCCCGCTGCATCAGCCACATCCGCTCGTCCACGGCGCGCGCCAGCAGCATCTGGCGGTACATCGCCAGGACGTCCTCGTCGGACAGCCCGAGCTCGTGGTATCGCGGCGGTGCTTCGGTCTGGGCCACCTGCTCCATCAGCCTCCCTGTCGCGTGCTGCTGCTCACCGGATTGCTGATCATCAGATGTGGATCGGTGCGCCGTCCACTGCCAGCGCGGCCTCGCCCAGCGCCTCGGTCAGCGTCGGATGCGCGTGAACGCTCATCGCGATCTCCGCGGCCGTCCCCTCGACCAGGCGCGCCAGCGTAGGTTCGGCCAGCAGATCGCCGGCATGCGGGCCGATGATGTGAGCTCCCAGGATCAGGCCGCTGTCGGCGTCCGCCACGATCTTGGCGAAGCCGTCGATCTCGCCCACGATCGTCGCCTTGCCCAGCGCGCGGAACGGGAAGGAGCCGGTCTTGACCTCGTGGCCCGCCTCGCGCGCCTCGGCCTCGGTCATGCCCACGCTGCTGATCTGCGGCCGGCAGAAGGTCGCGCGCGGCATCAGGCCCATGTCCACCGGCGCCGGGTCGTGGCCGGCGATCGTCTCGGCTGCCACCACCGACTCGTGCGCGGCCACGTGCGCCAGCGCGAAGCCCGGCACGATGTCGCCAATGGCGTACAGGTGCTCGGCGCCGGTCCGCATCCAGCCATCGACCTTGACATAGCCACGCTCCAGCTCGACGCCGGGAATGCCCTCCAGGCCGATGCCCTCGGTCAGCGGCCGCCGCCCGACCGCCACCAGGATCAGGTCACTCTCGACCTCGGTGCGCTTGTCGCCGTCACGAGCGGCCACGGTGAAGCGCAGCCCGTCGTCGGTGGGCTGGATGCTCTCCGGATCGATGGTCGATGCCAGGTGGGCGCTGATCTCGCGCTTCCGGAAGACCCTGCCCAGCTCCTTGCTGACATCCGCGTCCTCGAGCGGCACCAGCGAGTCCAGGAACTCGACGACGTGGACCTCCGCGCCGAAGTCGCGATACAGGCTGGCCCACTCCACGCCCACCGCCCCGGCGCCCACGATCGTGACGCGACGTGGCACCTCGGCGCGCTGCAGCGCCTCGTCGGAGGTGATGATGCGATGGCCGTCCACGTCAAGCCCCGGCAGTGAGCGCGGCGCCGAGCCGGTCGCCAGCATCAGGTCGGTGCCGCTCGCCTCCACGTCGCCCGACTCGCCACCCGAGACGCGGACGCTGGTCGGCCCGGTCAGCACGCCGTGCCCGCGAATGACGGTCACGCCGTTCTTCTTGAGCAGGAACTCGACGCCCTTGACGTGCTTGTCGACCACGGCGTCGCGCCGCGCGGCGAGCGCGGGATAGTCGAGCGAGATGCCCTCGTGGCCGGCCAGGCCGAACTCGCCGCCCTGCTCGTGCACGCGATGCAGCAGGTCGGCCGTCTCGAGCAGCGCCTTGGACGGGATGCACCCGCGGTTCAGGCAGGTGCCACCCAGCTTGTCGCGCTCGACCAGTCCCACCTTGAGGCCCAGCTGCGCGGCGCGGATGGCGCCCACGTAGCTCATGCCGCCGCCCAGGATCAGCAGGTCGAACTGCATCGACTCGCTCATGCGGTCACCACCGGTCGCTCCAGGCCGTGGCCCTCATGGGCGGCCAGCACCTGGCGCCAGTCGTCCGGCACCGGCATCGGCCGACCCTGCTCGTAGTCATAGGTGACCAGGACCGATGAGGAGGTCGCCAGCT
This sequence comes from Candidatus Limnocylindria bacterium, assembly GCA_036555005.1. GTDB lineage: Bacteria > Chloroflexota > Limnocylindria > QHBO01 > QHBO01 > DASSCW01. The sequence continues at coordinate 8,086 of DATBME010000095.1, forward strand.
CGCGGCCGTCGCCGGCGGCGGTCAGGGCGTGCGACATGCCGATGCTCGAGGTGCCCAGCCAGTCGACCCGCGAGCCGACCTCCACCACGTCAGCGAAGAAGATCGGTGCCTGGTAGTCGATCGAGATGTGGGCCAGGATCAGGGGCATGAGGCCGATGGGATCCACCTGCAGGACGTCGACCAGGTAGCGCACCCGGGCAAGCTCGACATAGCTGGAGACGACGGCGTTGTTCACGTGGCCGAACGCGTCGATGTCACGGAACCGCACTTCGACGCGCGTGCGGTGGCGGAAGTCGTCAGTCACGGAGGGCCGATTCTACAGCGCCTCCCCGACGCGGGCGATCAGCGTGGCCAGCAGGGTCGTGCGGGGCACCACACTGGCCATGTCCAGCCACTCGTCGGCCGAGTGGTCGTCGCCGCCGATGGGGCCCAGGCCGTCCAGGGTCGGCACGCCCAGCCCGGCGGTGGTGTTGGCGTCGCTGGCGCCGCCGGTGGCGGTGTCACGCAGCTCGAAGCCCAGGTCGCCGGCGATGGCGATCGCCAGGTCGGCCAGCCGCGCGGTGGCCGGTGTCTTCTCCATCGGCCGGTGGTTGGCCAGCTCACGAATCCGGCAGGTGACGCCGTCGACCGGGCTGTCGGCGGCCAGGCGCTCGACCTCGGCCCGGGCGGCGTCGAAGGCGTCGGCGGTGGCGCCCCGCAGGTCCAGCTGCAGCCGGCACTCGGCAGGCACCACGTTCGGGCGGGTCCCGCCGGCGATGACGCCGGCGTTCAGGGTCACGTCCGGCCAGCGACCGTTGAGCTCGTGCAGCGCCACCACCTGGCGCGCGGCGGCCAGGATGGCGGAGCGGCCCTTCTCCGGCTCGACGCCGGCATGCGCCGCGCGGCCGGTGAAGGCCAGCTCCAGGTCGGCGATGCCCTTGCGGGCGCTGACGATGTCGCCATTGGCGCGGGCGGACTCGAGCACCAGCGTCACGTCGTGCTCCGGCGCCAGGCGCCGGATGTGGGCGCCACTGAAGATGGAGCCGATCTCCTCGTCCGGGTTGGCGACGTAGGTCACCGCCGGCCGTTCGCCGAACTCCCGCAGCGCGGCCAGGGCATGCAGGCCGGCCAGCAGCCCGCCCTTCATGTCGCTGGTGCCCGGTCCCAGCGCGCGTTGGCCCTGCACGTGGAAGGGGCGCGCAGCGCAGGTCCCCTCGTCGAAGACGGTATCCATGTGCCCGATCAGGAGGCGCCGCGGGCCGTCGCCGGCGAGCCGGCCGATGACGAGGTCGCCAAGCTGCAGCTCCCCGGGGGCGGGGGAGTGCGCGATGCGCTCTACCTCGGCGCCCAGCTCGGTCAGCGAGGCCGCCACCCGGTCGGCGATGCGATTGACTCCCGCGGCGGTGTAGGAGCCGCAGTCGATGTTGACCAGGGTCTCGAGCTCCGCCAGGTAGCGCGGCAGGCGCGCCTCGACGGCCTCTGGCAGGCTGGGCGGGGGCGGCATGGCGCGTGAGTATACTGCCGGCCATGCCGCAGGCCGCCAGCGCCGACGGGGTCGAGCTGCTCGAGCTGCGCGTGCTGGACGGCCCCAATCGGTTTTTCACCCGGCCGGCCGTCAAGCTCGAGTTCGGCGCCGATGAGCCGGGTGTCGCGGCCGAGGTCGCCAGCGCTGCCGGTGAGGCCATCCGGGACCTGTACGCCGGATTGGACCTGACCCCGCCCCGCCTCACCATGCGCGATTCGGCCGACCGCCGCCGGGCGGCGATCGCCTTCCCCTGGCACCGGCGCGCCATCGCCCAGGCGGTCGGCACGGCGGCCTCGCGCGTGGCGCTGGGAATCACCTCCGAGCGGCGCGAGCTGCGCGCCCTGCGGGCCATCGCGCTGGGCCCACGCCCGCACCTGCCGGCGCCCCACATCCCGGTGGTGGCGATCACCGGCACCAACGGCAAGAGCACCACCACTCGGCTGATCGCCCACATCGCGCGCGAGGCCGGCCGGAGGGTGGGGATGACCAACTCGGACGGTATCTATGTGCGCGACGAGCTGGTCGAGCCGGGCGACTGGACCGGCTACGGCGGCGCCGGCCGCGTCCTGGCGGAGCCGGGGCTGCAGCTGGCCATCCTGGAGACGGCGCGCGGTGGGATCCTGCTGCGCGGGATCGGCTACGCCACCAACGACGTGGCGGTGGTGACCAACGTCTCGGCCGATCACCTGGGCCTGCAGGGCATCGACACGCTCGACGAGCTGGCGGAGGTAAAGGCCACCATCGTGCGCATCACCCGCCGCGGCGGCTGGGCGGTGCTGAATGCCGATGACCCACGGGTGTGGGCCATGCGGCGACAGACGCGAGCCAGCTGGTATGCCTTCAGCCTCGAGCCGGACAGCGCGGGGGTGCGCGAGGCGCTCGATCGCGGCGGGCGGGCGGCCATCGTGCGGGACGGGGTGCTGACGCTCTTGCGCGCCGGCGGGCGAGCTCGCCGGATCGCCGCCGTGGCGGATCTGCCGGTCACCTTCGGTGGGCTGTCCACCTATAACGTGGCCAACTCGCTGGCGGCGGCGGCGGCCGCGGACGCGCTCGGGTTCTCGTCTGCCCGGATCGCCGCCGGACTGCGCTCGTTCACCCTGGACACCGGTGCCAATCCGGGGCGCCTCAACCTCTACGAGCGGCGCGGCAGGCTGGTGCTGATCGACTTCGCGCACAACGAGGCCGGCCTGCAGGGGCTGCTGGACGTGTCCCGCCAGCTGGCGACGGGCGGGGGTGCGGGGGCACGTCGTCACCGCGGCAGCGTGCGGCTGGCGCTGGGCACCGCCGGGGACCGGACCGATGAGATCCTGCGCAACCTCGGCCGCCTGGCCGGCGCCGGCGCCGACGACATCGTCATCTGCGAGAAGCGGCACTATCTGCGCGGCCGTGACCTGCGCGGCATGAACCGCATCCTGCGCGGCGGCGTGAAGGAGAGCGGCTTCGACGGCAAGGTCGAGGCGCATCCCAGCGAGCTGGCCGCCCTGCAGGCCCTTGAGAAGCGTGCTCGGAAGGGTGACGTGGTCGCGGTCATGACCCACGTCGAGCGCACCCAGATTGCCGAATGGCTGGCCGCTGCCGGCTACCGGCCGGTGCCCTTCGCCAAGCTGCGCGAGGTGCTCGCGGCCGGCTAGGCCTCGATCTCGATCCCGTCCTCGACGCCCAGGCTCGTGATGGCGGCGATGGGGCCGCTGGACGCGCCGTGCTGGCGGCGCTGCAGCTCCTTCCAGACGTCGTTGGCGTGGTCGACGCAGACCACGATCACGTCGCCATCGCGGCCCAGGTCGAGCGCGCGGCGGGTTGCTTCCAGCTCGTCCAGGATGGTCTCCACCGTGTCGGTCCGCCCGCCGTCCTGCATCTCCGCGCGGACGCCCTTCTCGATCAGGGCCGCCGTGTCGCCCTTTGGTCGGCCGCGGTTGTTGGCGTCCTCGCGCAGGATGAGGGTGTCGAAGTAGCGCGCCGCCGTGCGCCCCAGCTCGATGATGTCCTCGTCGCGGCGGTCGCCGGCCGTGGCCATCACCCCGATCCGACGCCCGGTGACCATCGGCCGGCGCCCGGTGCTCGAGGGCTCCGCCAGCAGGTCGACGAACTCGCCCAGCGAGCGGACGGCGGGCGGGTTGTGGGCGGAGTCGACGATGACCCGGTAGCCGTCCAGCTCGAACATGTTGAGGCGCCCCGGCGCCATGAAGTAGCTGGTGGTGAAGGTGCGCAGCCCCTGCCGGATGTCGTGCAGGTGGGCGCCGGCGGCCCACGCCGCGCCGGTGGCGGCCAGGGCGTTCTGCACGTTCATGCGGGCCCGCCCCTCGAAGGTCGACGGCAGCAGGTGGGTCCAGACCAGGGGCATCGACTTGCGGCCCTGGCGCAGCACGATCATCTCGCCGTTGCGG